>NZ_JBAMYD010000016.1:0-202091 GCF_037002925.1 Rhizobium aouanii | reverse complement strand
TCAAGTGGTATCTCGACAACCTCGATTGGTGCGAACGCGTACAGGCTGGCAGATATCAGCGCGAACGTTTGGGGCAGATCTGATAGCCGATGGCATCTACCGTTGGATTGGAAGGGCGCGCACAGATGGTCCGGATCTGTCAGACCACTTGCCGCCGCATCGCCCTCAATTTTCACCGGGTCGATTGGCAAAAGGGACCGTCAAAACTCAAGAGATCTCTTGCTACATAGCGTTCAGGATACGTTATCTTGACAATAAAGGCATTGGCCGCGTAGGACCATTTGTTTTGCCCGGCGCGTCCGCGGTGAATGATATAGAGGCATCCTGGAACATCAAACGCCGCGTCTTCGACTTTCGTCCAGGCGCCTAAGAACCTTCCGAATTTACTCACAAATCCAGACCAGCCGCCATAAGCGATCATGGAATCATAATTCAGGATCAATGCATCATGCTTCCCGGTCGCGGATTCATGCAGCCCGGCGTATTCGCCCAATCCGGCCGTGGTATCGAAAGCTTGCAGGCCTGATCGGTCGAGGATTACGGAATTGCGGCTCTGCAGGGCAGGAGTGTTTCTGATGGTGTCAGCAAAAGCCTCCTGCCAAAGGTGGTCCAGGTAAAAGGTGCCATAGACGAACCACCAATTCACAATGAACACCGCGATTAAGCCGGCAAAAGAGGCCACTTCCATCCGATGACGTTTTTCGGGATTCATCGCCGGAAAAACGGCACATATGATCTTGAATAGACCCAGCGTCGAGAAGGCCGCACCGAACGGGAGCAGTACCTGAAAACGGGTCTCGGTCCAAGGCTCATAGGAGGGCTCCTTCCCGACCATCACATAGGCTGACGCGCCAAGCCCCAGCAGCACGACACCCATGCCGATCAGTCCTCTTCCACTGTGTTCGACCTCGGGGCTGCTGCGCACTTGATAGGAGGTGATGGAATAAACCACCATCAGGGCAGCTGCGAAAACTAGCAAGAGAAGCCTGTTACCAAGATAAATTCCATCATGTGGAAATAAGTAAACAAATATTACCGTAATATCGGAGATTAACGTCGAGAATTTTATGTCAATGATGTTGTAATCAGCCGCAAACATGCCGCTTTTTTTTAACAAAAAATGCTGAATTACAGCATAAATGAACGGAAGCAATATAATCAAATATGTATTCTTTATGACATATTTGATTATATTTAAATATTTTCGATGATAAAATGCATCCTCCAAAGCATTTTCCTTTTTGTAAAGGAGGTAAGCAGCTAAAAATAGCACCAGCAGAAACGCCGGAACTAAGGAATTTAACAGGAATGAAAGCATAAATAATGTATATGAAAAGTATTCTTTATACTTATTATTCTCTTTTGCCGATATAACAAAAATATAAATAGCAAAGACGAAGATTAATATGAAAATAAGCCCGGGATTATTGATTGCTGCAATTCTAGCATGGTTGAGAGGTAGGACCGCCACAAGAAACGATAGGGCCATTGCGTCAAATTTCGAGAAATTGAAAGCTTTTAGAATGAGATAAAATACGAGAACGATAAGATAGCCTAGCGAAAAGGTAGAGAATGCGTAAAGCCACCAGCCGACCAGCTGTATAGCATAGTGGTAGTATCCGATAATCGGAAGTCCAGCCTGCGTAAACACAGAAACAAGCATATCTTTACTGGCACCAGAAAGGCTCCAGTCATCCCAATACCTGGCATCTAATAAGAGAAAAATGGGAAGATGGGCGGTCGCGTAAATAAAAAACAACTGTAATTCAACTTTTTTCCAAATAATTTTCATGTCGGGCATCCGATGGCTTTCGTTACGCAACGAGACATCCATTGTTTCACAGAATGTCAGACTGTGCTGCGAGCTATGAGTAAGGCTCGAGTTTTCGTAAAATAGTCAGTCTTGCGGAATGTTGGGTCTCCTCTATTCGGCGTGGTTGCGTCAAGCACTTTTAAAGTTTTCCCTTCGCCGGCCTTTGATGTCCTTTACGGCCCCTGCTTCTCTTCGGGATAGGCTCCCGGCCGTCCAATCATGGGATCAGAAGAACGAGGCGGTGCAATTTACTTGTGAGCGCAACGAATGGCCCACGCCTTTCGTGATTGACGGAATAGGTTTCTGGCGCTCGGTTAGAACAATGGACGAGGTCTCGAGCGACGGTCATGCCGAACTGCTCGACGATGGCTCGATCGAGATCACATTCGCATACCAATATGGCGACGAGGCCATTCTCAAAGCAAAACAGAGACTTCTTCAACAGCCTGCTAGAGCATCATGCCGAAAAGTGTGAGCGGTTTTCGGACGACATCATGCTCTAACTCTGTAATGTAGAACAGGATTCAGATTTAGGCCGACCCGGCCTAAAATCATCCTGTTCTAGCACCTCGATTCCCCAGATTTCGATCTGGGTCAGCGCCGGATAGGGCGAGGCGTCCTCGGCCTTGATCAGGCCGTGCAGTTCCGCCCATTCGATGATGCAGGGCTCTATCGGAAAGGCCTGGGCGGCGCCCGATTTCACCAGCGGAAAACAGGAGGTACTGCCGTTCGAGAAGGTGATGCTGGCCTTTTCCCACCAGGAATCATGTGGGAAGTCAGCCCGAAGATAGAAAACGATCTCGTCGATCCTGACCGGCCGGCCGAATTCCACCGTCAGGGCCGCTTGCGGATCGCGATTGATGCCCCAGCTCGTATAGGGCCAGAAACCGTGATCGTCGTTGGCCTTTTCGCCGTCGATCGCGTTGCGAGCGGCAAAAACCGCTTCGCCCCGGGTCTCGACATTGGCGCGCGCATGCGGAAACAGAGCCCGATTGGCGTGATCGTCCCAGGGGTTCAGGGCGAGATTGCGCCGATGGACGATCTCGTCGGGGCGGGTGCTTCGCGCTGAAAGCCGGTGGATATCGCCCCTGAAGGCATTTGGCGAATAGGGCTTGCGCTTGTCGCCGAAGGGTACGGCGAGCGAATAGGCGCATTCCTTCATATAAACCAGGCCGGGTTGGATCGCGCCGTCCAGGGAGAGGTAGATGTGCCCAGGTTCGGAAACCTCCACGACCACGTGATCGCCTTCGCGATAGCTCTGGCGATAGACCAGGAACGTCTCGTCCCGGCCTGTGGAACTCGCCAGTACTGCCCCATCGGCATCCACGATCTTCAGCGTCAATTCCATGCTCGCCCCCTCCAAAGCATGATGTCGACATCATGCTCTAA
Organism: Rhizobium aouanii; assembly: GCF_037002925.1. NCBI lineage: Bacteria > Pseudomonadati > Pseudomonadota > Alphaproteobacteria > Hyphomicrobiales > Rhizobiaceae > Rhizobium > Rhizobium aouanii. The sequence continues at coordinate 198,889 of NZ_JBAMYD010000016.1, read as the reverse complement.
CTCTTTAATTCATAACAGGATTCAGGACTTTAGGCCGACCCCGGCCTAAAGCGATCCCGTTCTAGACGATCCGCAATCTCAGGAGGTTTTCGGCAAACCTCACGCGCAGCCGGTAGATTTTCTCGAGCCAGGCCGATCTCAGCCGGGCGTCCTCCACGACGATCTCGTCGATTTCGATCTCGTCGGCGCCGTCGACGAAAATGCTGCCGAGATCTGCCAGGTCGATCCTGTCCGGGCTGACGGTCGGCGCCAGGCATGTCATCAGCGACAGGACCGCCGGCTTGCCCCCGTCAAAGGTATCGACGATCTCGACGTGGCGGCCGCGCAGCAGGGAAACGACGCGGCGGTAGCTGTGCAACTGCGCTTCGGGGGGATAGGCGCCTGAAATATCGAGGGATATGCGCGCGCTCCCTTCGTCAAATCCGATCTCGACGTCGCGCGCACCAAAGGCTTCGCCGGCGGACTGCATGACGCCTGCGAATGTCGGCAGGTTGTGGAACGCCGACTGCATCGTCCATATCTCGTAGCGCCGCGCCGAGAAAGTTTTTGCGGTATAGGTCTCGACGCCAACGTCGATCAGGAACGGACGTCCGTTCTTGTAGAGCGTTACGCTTCCGACATCGTTGTGATTGTGGCCCTCGCCATTGTTGCCGCCCTTGACGGCGAGCGAAAACTGCGCGTCGCGGGCGATGAACAAGCCGATGCCGGGATAGAAGATATCGCGCCGGGATGCGGGATGCGGCTCGGCGGCAGCGGGAAGCGTCGGGCCGACCAGCAGTTCCTGCACGCGATACCAGAGGTTCCATTCCCCCGGCAGGTGCGGATTGTCGGACGCGGCTCTGTCGGATGCAGCGAACTCAGCCAGCATCTCAGAGCCGACCGCCTGTCCGAACAGGTATTCCCGTGCGCTGCAGGGTTCGACCACCGCGGAGGAATCCGCGAAATTGAAATAATGGCGGCCGGCCACATGCATGTGAGCGATATATTCGGCCATATTGCGGATCTTCGGCTCTTGCCAAAATCGGCCGAACAGGCCCGGCGCCACCCTATCCAGGATGGTCAAAGCACCATGCAGGCAGAGCGCGGCGTGACGGTAATAGAGCACGCCCTCCTCGCAGGCGCCGTCTTCGGCATAGCCTTTCAGGAAGGCGTCGAGGCTGCCGAGCGCCTTTTTGACGACGGCGTGCCGCGTGGGTTGATCTGTTTTCAGAGAGAAGGCCGTCAACAGGATGTTCTGGCTTATCCATGCCGTCCAGTTGTTCATCCGCTCCTCACCGCGGCCCATCCACCAGAAATGCCGGCCGAGATAGGGCGAGAGGATGCGGATCTCGATCTCGCGCTCTACGCGTGCCGTGATCTCGGGGCTGATGCCGTCGAGCTCGTCGCGAAGCAATGCGACGATGGTGGCAAGCAGGGCGGCCGTTTCGGCGGCGAAGAGATCGACGACGGGCTGCGAATTGTCGGGAAGCGGCAAACGTGCGCCGCTTCGTTCATAGGCGTTGTGCGCCGGAAGCTGCCAGCCGCTCTCCTCCGCGATCAGGAAGATGCCGTCGACGATCTTCGGCAGGAACCGCCCCCCGCCTTCGATAAGTTCGCCGAGCACCAGATTGTTGAGCATCCGGCGCCGCGTGAAATATAGCTCTTCGAAGCGCGCGCGATTGCCGGTTTCGGTGAACTCCCGGTAATCCGACGCCGTGATCAGCGGAAAGTTGCGCGCAAGCGTCTCTTCGGCCTCGCCGACGACCAGTTCCCGTACCGCCTGCGGCACGGAGTTCCATCTGGGGCGATCGGAGCCCACCGTCCCGGGCGTGAAATCGCCCAGCACATCCGGCAGCTCCTCTGAAATCTCGCTGAACATGTCCCTCCCCGGATTGGAAAAGCATTGATGAGCGCTTAGCCTCCATGCTCACCTATCATATGTATTTTACGTTTTCCATGAAATTCGTATGATCTATTCAGAACTTGTTTGACCAATAACGGATATGTGCTATGTGGTTGCGGGAGGAAGAGGAGGCATCGGTGTCCATATCGAATTCGGCCATCGCGACGGATGGCGCTCCGGCAATCCCAAGCCGAAAAGTCGCGGTCTTGTCCAAGCGCCAGCGCAGGATGCGCAACGCGCTCGTCGCCTATTCCTTCATTGCGCCGAATTTCATCGGCTTTGCTGTCTTCACGCTCGGCCCGATCCTGTTCGCCTTCGCGCTCGCCTTCATGCATTGGGACGGCTCGAATGCGATCACATTCGCCGGGCTGGATAATTTCTGGCGGCTCTTCGAGGACAAGGCCTTCATCGCGGCGTTCTGGAACACGGTCATCTACACGGTCGCCTCCGTGCCGGCGACGCTCATCTGTGCGCTCGGCCTCGCCGTTCTTCTCAACCAGAAGATCGCGGGGCGCGACTTCTTCCGCACGGCGATGTTCTTTCCCTATGTCGCTTCGCTGGTGGCCGTCGCGGTTGTCTGGAACATGATCTTCAATCCCGAGATGGGACCGGTGAACATGATCCTCTACACGCTCGGTCTCGATCCCAAGAACATGCCGGGATGGGCGGCCGATCGCCACTGGGCAATGGTGACGGTGATCCTCTTCGGCATCTGGAAGAATATGGGCTATTACATGGTCATCTATCTGGCCGGCCTGCAGGGCATCAATTCGGAGCTCTATGAGGCCGCTGATCTTGATGGCGCCAATTCCTGGCAGAAGTTCATCCATGTCACCGTGCCGCAGCTCGGGCCGACGACCTTCTTCGTCACCGTCATGCTGACGATCCAGTCCTTCAAGGTGTTCGACCAGATCTACATGATCACCCAGGGCGGGCCTGGCACGTCGACTCTCGTCCTCGTCTACCACATCTACAACGAAGCCTTCATTTCCTGGGATCTCGGCTATTCGAGCATGGTTTCGCTCGTGCTGTTCTTCCTCGTGCTTGCCGTCACCGTCTTCCAATTCCGCCGCCAGAAGGAGGACGAGGCATGAGGATCGCCGGACGCAAGGTGACCGTCAGATCGGTCGCGATCTACGCCATTGTCATCGCCGTCACGCTCATCATGCTGATGCCCTTTGCCTGGATGCTTTCGGCATCCTTGAAGCTCAGCCGCGACGTATTCGCTTTCCCGATCGAGTGGATACCGTCCGAGCCGCAATGGCAGAACTACGTCGATATCTGGACGAAGATCCCGCTTGCGCTGTTCATCTACAACACGTCGAAGCTGACGATCATCGTCACGCTGCTGCAGCTTTTGACCTCCAGCTTTGCCGCCTACGCCTTCGCCAAGTTGAATTTCCCCTACAAGAACACCCTGTTCCTCGGCTACATCGCCACCATCGCCATGCCCTGGCAGGTCTATATGGTGCCGCAATTCCTGCTGATGCGTGAATTCGGCCTCAACAACACGCATCTGGCGCTGATCTGCCTGCAGGCCTTCACCGCCTTCGGCGTCTTCCTGATGCGGCAGTTCTACATGTCGATCCCGACCGAGCTCTGCGAGGCGGCCCGCATCGACGGCATGAACGAGTACCAGATCTGGGTGCGCATCATGCTGCCGCTGTCGAAGCCCGCGCTCTCGACGCTGACGATCTTCACCTTCGTCACCACCTGGAACGATTTTCTCGGGCCGATGATCTATCTCACAAAGACCGAGCTGAAGACCGTCCAGATCGGCCTGCGCATGTTCATCTCGCAATATTCGGCCGAATACGGGCTCATCATGGCGGCCTCCGTTGTCGCCCTCATTCCGGTTCTCGTCGTCTTCCTCTCTCTCCAGCGCTTCTTCGTCGAAGGCATCGCCTCGACGGGACTGAAGGGTTAAATCCATGAACGCCGTCTCGCCCGTCGCCCCCCAGCCGATCACCGACGAGGAAGCGAAAGCCGCGCTCGATCTTGCCGTCGAGCAGATCCGGCGCAACCTTCCTCAATTCACTTACGCCGCGCAGAACCATTCGAGCGTGAACAACTTCTATCGTGCCGTGGCGAACGACCAATGGACAGCCGGCTTCTGGCCGGGCGAACTGTGGCTTGCCTATGAGCATAGCGGCGATCCGGTGTTCCGGCATGCCGCACAGATCCATGTTCAGTCCTTTCTGCATCGGATCGTGAACCGCATCGAGACCGATCACCACGACATGGGCTTCCTCTATTCGCCATCCTGCATCGCCGCCTGGAAGCTCGTCGGAGACAAGGATGGCCGCAGGGCCGCAATCCTGGCCGCCGACCAGCTGATCGAGCGCTTCCAACCCGTCGGCCAGTTCATCCAGGCATGGGGCCGCAAGGGGGTGGCGGAAGAATACCGCTACATCATCGACTGCCTGCTGAACCTGCCGCTTCTCTACTGGGCAAGCCATGAGACCGGCGATCCGAAATACCGCGAGATCGCGCTCATTCACGCCCGCACCACGCTTGCAAACTCGGTTCGGCCTGATGATTCCACCTATCACACCTTCTATATGGATCCGGTCACCGGAGCGCCGGTGCGCGGCGCCACCAAACAGGGTTACAAAGACGACAGCGCCTGGGCGCGCGGGCAGGCCTGGGCAATCGCTGGCATGGCGCTCTCTTATCGCTATGAGCGGCTCGAGGAATATCGCCAAACCTTCGACCGGCTGCTCGCCTTCTATCTCAACCGGCTGCCGGCCGACATGGTGCCTTATTGGGACCTCGTCTTTTCGGACGGCGACGGCGAGCCGCGCGACAGTTCGTCGGCCTCGATCACCGCCTGCGGCCTTCTGGAGATGGCCGATCTCGTCGAGCCGGAACCGGCAGCACGCTATCGCACGCTGGCGCGCCGCATGATGAAGAGCCTTGCGGATCACTATGCGGTCAAGGATCCCACGATCTCCAACGGCCTGGTGCTGCACGCCACCTATTCCAGGAAATCGCCGTTCAACACCTGCCGCGGCGAGGGTGTCGATGAATGCGTCTCCTGGGGAGATTATTATTACATGGAAGCTTTGACGCGCCTTTCGCGCAGCTGGTCTTCCTATTGGTGAATTCAGGAGAACTCGATGGCCAGCATTTCGCTTAAAGAGCTGAACAAGAGCTACGGTGCGCTCACCGTCGTCCACGACATCGACCTCGAGATCGCCGACAAGGAATTCATCATTCTGGTCGGCCCCTCGGGCTGCGGCAAATCGACGACGCTGCGGATGATCGCCGGCCTCGAGGAAATATCGGGCGGAGAGCTCAGGATCGGCGGCGACGTCATGAACGACGTTCCCTCCAAGGATCGGGATATCGCCATGGTCTTCCAGAACTATGCGCTCTATCCGCATATGACAGTCTACAAGAACATGGCTTTCGGCCTGCAGCTCAGGAAGGTATCGCGCGACTTCATCGATGCCCAGGTGCAGGACGCCGCCAGGATCCTCGACATCTCTCATCTCCTGAACCGCAAGCCGAAGGCGCTCTCGGGCGGCCAGCGCCAGCGCGTCGCGCTCGGTCGCGCCATGGTGCGCAATCCGGCGGTCTTCCTTCTCGACGAGCCGCTTTCCAACCTCGACGCCAAGCTGCGCGGCACGATGCGCTCCGAAATCACCAAGCTGCACAAGCGCCTCAACGCCACCTTCATCTATGTCACCCACGACCAGGTCGAGGCCATGACCATGGCGGACCGGATCGTCGTCATGAAGGACGGGCATATCCAGCAGATGGATACGCCGCAGAACCTCTATGACCGCCCCGTCAATATGTTCGTTGCCGGCTTCATCGGCGCGCCGCAGATGAACATGCTACCCTCGACCATTCTGCGGCGCGGCGACGGCTACGTCGCCGTCTTCGACGGCCGGGAACTGCCGCTGCCCGCCCATTTCGACAAGGCCAGGATCGCCCCCTACGAGGGCCGCGAACTGGTGCTCGGCATCCGTCCGGAGAATTTCCACGAACTGCCGCCGGCCGACATCGCACCGGCGAACCTGGCGCCCCTCAAGGCGGTCGTCGAACTTGCCGAACCGATGGGCTCGGAAGTGCATCTGAACATGGTGGCGGGCGGGCGCAATCTCATCGCCCGTGTCTCGCCGCGCTACCGGCCTGATATCGGCGAAGAGGCGACGCTGGTTGCCGATATGACCAATGCCCAGCTGTTCGACAAGGAAACGGAACGCTCGATTTTATACTGAGACGCCTGCGGGAGACGGCTATGCAGTGGTTGCGGGACATGTGGACGAGGGAGGGACCGGGCATTCCGAAGGATGCTCCCAAGAGGACCGGCCTTGCCCTGTTTGCCGAGATCCTCGTCCGCGAGTGGTGGGAGATGGTCAAGCTGAACATCCTCTTCATCCTGGCCGCCCTCTTCGTCGTGACGCTGCCGGCAGCGCTCGCCGCCATGGCCCGGGTCTCGGTGGCCCTGGTGGAAGACCGCAACACCTATCTGCTGCGGGACTTCAGAGAAGCCTTTCTGCGCTATTTCTGGCGCGCCACCGCCTGGGGCCTGGCGCTGGCGGGCGCTCTCGCCATCTGCCTCTATGCGATCGCAACCTATGGCGCCGGCGCACGCGACAATCTGTTGCTGAGCGCACCGCTGACGATCGCACTCGTCGCCACCGCCTTCGTCGCGGTCCTCGCCTGCCATCTCTTCGTTTTGATGGTGATGCGCGATCTGCCGGCTCTCAGGCTGCTGCGCCTGGCCGCCCTCGCCTCCGTCATTCGTCCGCTCCCGGCGCTTGCCGCGCTCGCCTTTACCGCCAGCCTCTGGCTGGCGCACATCCTCTTCTATCCGGTTTCGGTGTTCATGCCGGCAACCTTCAATTTTTCACTCGGAATGTTCGCCGTCGTATTCGGCGTCCATCGCGCGGCGGTAATTGTTCTGGACCTGCCGAACGCAACACGGCCGCACCGCGAACCGCATAGACGAGACGCTTCATAAAATAACTGATCCAGAGATGATCCAGGGAAGGAGAACGGGAATGTATTTGGATAAATTCAGGAGGACGATGAAACTTGCCGTGGCGGGTTTCACCATGGCGGCGATGACGGCCGGGGCGGCGCTTGCCCAGGACGCCGTGACGCTCAAATGGGCTTTGTGGGACTGGGACAAGACCGCCTATTACAAGCCGCTGATCGAGGCCTATCAGGCCAAACACCCCAACGTGAAGTTCGAGCCGATGGATCTCGGCTCGCAAGACTACCAGCAGATGATCTCGACGCAGCTGACCGGCGGCTCCAAGGACATCGACATCGTCACCATCAAGGATGTGCCGGGCTACACCAATCTGGTGCGCGCCGGCAACATCGCCGATCTCAGCGGCTTCGTGAAGGATCCGAAAATCGACCCGGCTCCCTATGGCGGCCTGATCGAGGAACTGACCATCGACGGCAAAGTCTACTCCCTGCCGTTCCGGTCCGACTTCTGGGTTGTCTATTACAACAAGGATATATTCGACAAGGCAGGCGTCCCCTACCCCACCAATGACATGACCTGGGCGCAGTTCGACGAGACCGCTGAGAAGCTCTCGGGCGGCATGGGCACCAACAAGACCTACGGCGCGCTTCTGCATACCTGGCGGTCGACCGTTCAATTGCCCGCCATCCTCGACGGAAAACACACGCTTGTTGACGGCGACTACGGCTTCCTGAAGCCCTGGTACGAGCGGGCGCTGACCCTGCAGAAGGATGGCGCGATTCCCTCCTATGCCTTCCTGAAGACGTCGAACACACATTATTCGGCGCTCTTCTTCAACGGCACGATCGGCATGCTGCCGATGGGAACATGGTTCGTCGGGACCCAGATCGCCAAGGTGAAATCGGGTGAATCGAAGAGCAAGAACTGGGGCATCGTCAAGTTCCCGCATCCGGACGGCGTTGCAGCCGGCACGACGGCTGCGCAGATCTCGGGCCTCGCCGTCAACGCCAACTCTGAGCACGAGGATGCCGCGCTCGATTTCATCAAGTTCGTCACCGGCCCGGAGGGCGCGACCGTCATCGCGTCGACCGGCACCTTCCCCGCGCTCAAGACCGCTGACGTCAGCGCTACGATCGCGGCAACGCCCGGCTTCCCTGAAGACGCGGCCAGCAAGGAGGCGCTGATACCGTCGAAGGCCTATCTGGAGATGGCGGTCAATCCGAACGCCGCCAAGATCGAGGTCGTACTCAACCGTGCGCATGACGCGATCATGACCGACAGCACCTCCGTCGATGACGGGCTGAAGGAAATGACCGAAGGCGTGAAGGCGATCAAGTAAGCGTCCAGAAATTTCGACGGCCGCGGGCAATATCTGCCCGCGGCCGATCCTGTTTTTCATGAATTTCGAGCCTGACAATGATATATGATCCCGCCCGGGCCAATCCGCTTTTCGGCAATCCCCTGAAGACACGCGACGACCTCGCCAAGGCCGTCATCGATCTCTTCGAGCCGCTGCTGCCGTATTTTTCCGAAGGCTGCGCCCGTGTGCGCCTCGGTGCGGCCGGCGCGATCTTCGACCGGGCGGCGGCGGATCTGGAGGGATTTGCCCGGCCGCTCTGGGGGATCGTTCCGCTCGTTGCCGGCGGCGGCGCGTTTCCGCATTGGGATCTCTATCGCCGCGGGCTGGCAAATGGGACCAATCCCGCTCATCCCGAATATTGGGGCGATCTCGCCGACCGCAATCAGCGGCTGGTCGAACTCGCCGCCGTCGGCTTCGCCTTGGCGCTCGTGCCCGAACACATCTGGGAGCCGCTTGACGACCGCGAAAAGAAGACGGTCTCTTCCTATCTTCTCAGAGCGCGCGAGCTGGAATTCATCGACAACAACTGGAAATTCTTCCGTGTGCTCATCGATCTCGGGCTGGAACGCGTGAGCGTGGCGTTCGATCACCGGAAAACCCTCGCCTATCTCGACGAGTTGGAGGCTTTCGACCTCGGGGAAGGCTGGTATCGCGACGGACCGGTCCGGCGGGTCGATCATTACATTCCCTTCGCCATGCATTTCTACGGCCTGATCTATGCCGTGCTGGCGCGAGGCGACGAGGCGCGCAAGGACCGCTTCCGGGGTCGCGCCCAGACCTTTGCCGGCGATATCCGCCACTGGTTCGGCCCCGATGGCGCAGCCCTTGCCTTCGGCCGCAGCCAGACCTACCGCTTCGCGGCGGGGGGTTTCTGGGGCGCGCTTGCCTTTGCCGGCGTCGAAGCCCTGCCGTGGGCGGAGATCAAGGGCTATTACATGCGCCATATCCGATGGTGGTCGGCGATGCCGATTGCCGATCGCGACGGCGTTCTCTCGGTCGGCTACGGCTATCCGAACCTCTTCATGAGCGAGAGCTACAACTCTCCCGGCTCGCCCTATTGGGCGCTGAAATTCTTCCTGCCGCTCGCTCTTCCGGGGGATCATCCGTTCTGGACCGCCGAGGAGGCACCGCAGCCGGAATTTCCGGAACCGGTTGCGTTGAAGCCGGCGGGAATGGTCGCCATGCACACGCCGGGAAACGTGGTCGTGCTCTCCTCGGGGCAGCAGCACGACAAGATGCTCGGCGCAAACGAGAAATATTCGAAATTCGTCTATTCCACCCGCTATGCCTTCAACATCGAAGCCGACGACCGGAATTTTTCGGCCGCAAGCTTCGACGGCATGCTCGGTCTCTCCGATGACGGCGTCCATTTCCGCATGCGGGAAACCCTCGAAGAGGCGTTGATCGCTGACGACCTGCTCTATTCGCGCTGGCGCCCCTGGAGCGATGTCACAGTCGAAACCTGGCTGCTTCCCGAAAACCCGTGGCACATCCGCATCCACCGCATCGCCACGCCACGTACGCTGAGCACCATCGAAGGTGGTTTTGCGATCGAGCGAGCCGACTTCAATGCCGACCGATCGGAACATGCGGAAGGCCGTGCCATCTGGTACGGCCAGACAGACGTCAGCGCCATCGTCGATCTCTCGCTTCATCTGAGAACCGGCCAGGCGATGAGTCCGATCCCGAACACCAACCTCATCCACGCCAAGACGCTACTGCCGCAACTGCGCTGTGAAATCAATCCGGGAAGCACCCTGCTTGTGACCGCGGCGATGGCACTGCCTATTCACGAGAACTGGGCGAAGGCGCTAGAGAACCCGCCGGGGCGCCCGAATCTCGACGAGCTGGAGCGGCACTCTCGCGAGAAAGGCGTGTCTGTGCCGGCCTTTGCTCTCCTGATGTAGCCGCAAATACTGCCGCTGCATCAACTCGTTGCGCTTTGCACATCACATCGTGGGATCTGCTGTCGCAAGTTGGTTTGCGGTTGACCAACTTCTAATTTGAGGCTTATCATCGCTCAGACATCGCGGGGCCGCCTCCAGTCCAGTCGGCGCAATCACAGATACGAACAACGAAAGAATCGTCATGACGGTCACAGTCAAAGTCGCCGAAGCGAAGACTCATCTGTCCGAATTGTTGGCCAAGGTCGAAGCTGGTGAAGAGGTCATCATCTCTCGCGGCAATAAGCCCGTTGCCCGGCTTTCGCGCATTCGCCGCGAAAACGACGTCGATGCACTGATCGCCGAGATCAAGTCGCAACGCGCCGGCCGTCAGCTGACGACGCAGGAGGAAATCCGAGAGTGGCGTGACGAAGGCCGTCGCTACTGATGCCCTTTGTCCTTGACGCCTCCATCGCGGCCGCGTGGTTTCTTCCAGACGAACAGCACGATGCTACCGACCAGCTGATGTCCGATCTCGACAGCACGATTGGCTTCGTACCGACCTTATTCTGGTTCGAAATCCGCAATCTGTTTTTGATGGCCGGAAGTCGGGGGCGGCTCCGACCAGGCGAAGCGCTCCTGCTCATGACACAATTGCGCGGACTGCCCCTGGAAGACGCAGGGTCGGGAGGCGACAGCTTGATACTCGATTTGGCGGGCCGCTACGGGCTGACCGGATATGACGCGAGTTACCTAGCCCTGGCGAAAACGCAGGAGCTGCCTCTGGCGACGGCCGATCGAAAGATGGCGGAAGCCGCGCGCCGCGAAAGCATTGTCATCCTCGGGCCATTCAAAGCCCTCTGAGGCCTAACCGTGATTATGTGCGCGGAATGGTATGCTTCGGCGTTCCGCCGCGCCAGGTCTGCCATTTGATCATCCGGCATCTGCAGAATGCCATGCTCATCAACGCGTGGTATTGCTGCTTCTCAAGATGCACGCCTGCAGGCTGCCGAGCGAAAGCACGTATATACGTTCGGCGTCAAATCCGCTTTTCAGTGCCCGAGACAAAACATGCACCTTCTCGTGCAGCAGAAGATACTCATCTGTCGACATGACTTGCGCCAATAACCGGCAGTGTCGGATATTTGCTTAGAAGATAACCGCCTCATCGTTTTCGAAAATACGATGATGAAGCCGGATTATTCTCGATCAAGCCGCAGATAAAGCATAGCTCCGCCGCGATATCGCGCGCATAGGCCTTGAGATCGAATGGTCGCCGATCGATCATTCTGATCCTCCCATCTCCGGCAATAGCGAAGGCCACGCTCGGCTAAGCCTGCCGCCGGCTTATCGGGCAGCGACACGCAACTGGTCTGGTATTTCCGCGCCGATCGGAATCCGGAGGGTAAACGTCGTGCCGTTTCCACGGCTGCTTGTCACCTCTATCGATCCCCCGTGAAGCTCGATGATCTGCTTCACGAGATTAAGGCCAATGCCAGTGCCGGCAATACCTGTGGAGCTTCTGGCGCGAAAATAACGCTGGAACATTTTCGGAAGGTCATCGGCGTCGATGCCGATGCCTTCGTCGCGCACGGTGACGCAAACGCTTTCCCCCTCCTGCCATCCTGTGACGTGGACGTTCGGAGAGTCCGGCGCGTATTTCACGGCATTCGAAAAGAGGTTGCTGAAGACCTGATCGAGAGCGGGATGATCGCCATAAACGGTCGAAGGAAGTCGATCGAGGTCCAGCAAAAAGCGATGAGACCGCCGGATGCTTCCTTGGCGCGCGCTGCAGGTTCGGATGATTTCGACAATCGAACACGGCTTGTGCACGATTGTGATACGGCCATGATCTAATCGCCCGGCAGCAAGGATACTTTCCATCAGTTCGAGCATGCGCGAAACCGAACTGCGGATCTGGTCGGCTTTTTCGGAGAGAAACTCCGGCGTGGCCGCCTCCTTGCGCCGAATGAGCCGCTGTGCCGCGCCGTCGATCACCGCAAGCGGGGTGCGGAACTCATGCGATGCCATCGAGACGAACTGGCGCTGCAACTCGTTGATCTGCTTTTCCTGTTCAAGCATTCGTTCGAGTTCTTCCGTCTGCCGCGCCAGTTCGACCGTGCGGGAGCGCACCATCTCTTCAAGCGTGTCGCGGTGCTGGAGCAATGCCTTTTCGGCGCGCTTGGCTTCGGTGACATCGACGACAGCCATCAGCGATGCCGGCTTGCCCTTGTAGTTCAAGCAGGTGGAATAAACAGTGACCTCGATGGCTGTGCCATCTCCCTTGAGGTGCCGCAAGGAGCGGGTCGAGGCGGGATCCTCGACCTCGAAGACGACGGCCTGCTTCCGGTTGAATTCCTGCGGCGCCTGGATGTCGGGCAGTCGCATCGTCAGGAATTGCTCCAGACAGTAATCGTAGTGATCGATGGCGGCCTGGTTTACGTGGAGAAATCTCAACGTTTCACGATCGTAGACCCACATCGGCATCGGGTTGCCTTCGAACAGCAGCCTGAACGATGCCTCCTGCATCTTGAGATCGGTAATGTCGACACGTATGCCGACGCTGCCCCCTTCGGGAATCTGGCGTTCCTCGATGCGTATCCACCGGTTTCCGGGCAGGCGCTGCTCGTGTTTACTGCTAGGCTTGGCATGATGGGCCAGTCTCTCCGCCAGCCACGCTTCTTCGCGCCCGACCGCTTCCGGATATTGGCCGCGTTCGAGGCCTGCACGCAGACGGTCTTCGAAGCGCATGCCTTTCACGAGCATATCGCCGCTTTCGGCGTAAAGCTGTTCGTATCTCCTGTTCCATAGGACGAAGCGGTCTTCCTCGTCGAACAATACGAGGCCCTCCGGAACGACTTCGAAAGCCGCCAAAAGACGGGCATGCGCGGCCCGCGCCTCCTGCTCGGCGCGCTCTGCCTGTACGCGCGCCTTCGCAAGTGCCTTTTCAGCCAGCCAGGCCTGCGTGATATCCTCGTGGGTCGACACCCAGCCGCCATCCGGCGTCCGCTGATGATAGCCGCGGATGATCTGGCCCGACTTGAGTTCCTTGATCCAATCCCGGGGCGTATCACCCCTATTGGTCGCTTCGGCCCAGGCGAGATATTCCAAGGCCGAGGTGGCGGGAACGGCGCCGACCTCCTGTCTCAGATTCAGGATGTCTTCGAGTGACTGTCCTGAATGGATGACGGATGGATCAAGTCCGTAGACTTCGGCATAACGGTTGTTTGAAAGGAGCAGCCGGCCGCCCTCGTCAAACAGGCAGACGCCTTGCCCCATGCTAGCCAGCGCCGTGTCGAGTTGCTCATTCCGCTGCTGCAGGCGCGCGTGAACTGCGCCGAGCTCGATATGCCGCTTAATGCGGGCGACGAGCTCCGTGCCGGAGACAAGATTGGAAACGCAATCCACCGCCCCGACGGCAAGCCCTCCGATCCGGCTTTCCTCGTCCTCCGGTGAGACGACGATAATCACCGGAATATCACGCGTTACGGGATTCTCCCTGAGACGCCGGCAGTCTTCGAGACCACGTCCCTCCGGTGAAAGGGCGTCCACTAGAATAAGCTCCGGCAGCGGTCGTTTGGCGGCGCATCGGTGAAACTCATCTCGGTCGTGCATGCTGAGAACGATACCATGGCGCGCGAGTTCGTCGCCGACACCATGCGGGCCTGACAATGAGCCACCTATTGCAAAGATTGTGTGCAGTTCGCCGGACACGATCGTTCCCCCGTTCGTCCACATGGACGCGACTATAAGTCGTACCGGTTAACGCGCCCCTCACCTCAGGTCGGCATCATGGCGTTCCGCATTCTATGGTTGAAGAATGGTTGCGGGGCTGTGGAAAGTATCGGGTGATCCAAGAGGACGCGCGGCAAGGGTACTCTTCGAGATTCGCAAGCCCGGCTGGACAGACCTACCGTTCGTTCTTGATGTCGTGCAGGAGATCCAGACCGCGCTGGTATTTTTCTGTGTTCCTGCCGGCTTGTTCGGCCTGTCGGAGATTGTCTTCAAGGTCAGCCTGTTTGACCGGCATAGCCAGCGGGTTCGATGCAGCGCGTTTGACGAATTCGTCATCAGGCTCCTCGGGCCGCCGGGTCAAAGCATCCACTGCGGAGATGATCGCCGGCGGGAAGCCTTCCTCCTTCAACCTGTCCAGCGTCCAGCCACTGCCTTTTTCGACAACGTCGTGAAGATAAGCGACCGTTCGCGCCTCGTCGCCCGATACGAGAAGCGCGATCCGCTGGCAATGCTCGAAGAACGGCCGACCGGTCTTGTCCAACTGCCCTTTATGCGCCTCGATGGCGATTTGAGTGGCGTGGTCGAGATGCTGCATGGCGGTTAGGGTCCTTCGGTCTTTTTGATATTTCGCGCGGAGGGCTTCTCCCCCGTTGTTATCTCGATGTCGGGCGTCGTCGCCCCGGCAACTTGACCCAGTCCGGCTCGCGGCGGGCCGAGATCACTGCTTTCCCCGGCTCCTTGAAGCAAGGCCGCATCATCTCTGTCGTCTTGATCAAGCAGATCTTGCAGCGTCTCATGCTCGTCTTCGCCAGCCAGCTCGTCACAGGCTTGCATCCAATGACGCAGGTCCGACCCTTCGGGGCGGCCCTCGGCTTCCCAGATTTCGTAGGCGCGCAGTCGAATCTGCTCGTGCTTGTCTATGGCCATCATCTTCTCCAGTTCCGACCAGACCTCGCAGCTTCGCCTAAAACGGCGTTCTAGGAGCTTCGGCACGCATCTACACATACGCGACGACAAGCCAAGTGGCCGTCTTTCAAGGCGTATTGATGGTCGGAAGAAAATCCTCCACCTGCTTGCGCTCATCCTTTGAAAGAGTTTCCACCCGTTCCTTCCAGAACCGTTCGGCCTCCGGCGGATCCTTGTCCCAGTGGCGAACATCGGTGATATTGTCATCGATCATCGACCGGCGTTGGCCGCCGAGACTGAGATATTCTTTCGCAAGCTTGAGGCTTGGCGTTTCGGTGCCGCTATCACGACTTAATGCCGAACTCGCGTTGCGCCGGGCAGTCTCCAATGCCCTTTTGCGATCGGTCTCGGCCCGTTCGGTATCGGCGGACCGCGCATCGTCTGTGCCGCTCTCTGGCGGCACACTGGATTTGGAAGTGGTCATGGATCACCTTTCGATGTTGTAATCCAATAACCTCTGCAAACAGGGAGAGTTCCGCGCGCGTAGAGAATGATTTGAGCGGGTGACGAGCCGCGTCACCCGGGGCGCCATCAATGAACGGCCATACTGACCATGCGATAAGGATGCACGGCCTCGAATTGCGAAATCATCGCCGTTGCCTGTAGCAGCACGCGCTCGGCATTCTCGGGATCGTCACGGGCGAGTTCGTCGGCGTTAATGCGGATCGCTTCAGCCATGTTGTTAGAAATTGCCGCAAAATGCGTATTGCCTTCGACAAGCGCCTCACGCGCCGTATCCTCCAGCGTCCGCGCAATATCGACGAAGATTTCCTCGCGTTCCTCGATACTGAGGTCTTTGATTAGTTTGGTGTTCTCTTCCATGTCACTCACTCCTAAAGACGTGGGACGGTGACCGAGCTCATCAAGCCTCGATCACCAAAGAGTTGGGAACGCCGAAATCCGGATTCAAGCCTCAATGCAGCTCGAACTCGCTTCGACACCACACCACTCGCTTATTGACCGAACGCAGGGGCCGATTTTCTGTTCCCTGGCGGGCGTTAGCAGTCACCGGCAGAGAGTGCCAATTTTTCTTTTGTCCCCTCTTGAAATTGCCGAACCGTCGAACCAGATCATTCGCGCAAGGCGCGCGCGCGAACCTGCACCCGCCCGGATTGGTCATCCGGTCCGGCCACGGGACAACGTCATCACTGTTCATCGATGGAGGAAGACATGTCGTTCCGACCGCTTCATGACCGCATTCTCGTCCGCCGGGTCGATTCAGAGGAAAAGACCAAGGGCGGCATCATCATCCCTGATACCGCCAAGGAAAAGCCGCAGGAAGGCGAGGTTATCGCCGTCGGCCCCGGCGCGCGCAACGATGCAGGCCAGATCCAGCCGCTCGACGTCAAGGTCGGCGATCGCATCCTGTTCGGCAAGTGGTCCGGCACCGAGATCAAGATTAATGGCGAAGACCTGCTGATCATGAAGGAAAGCGACGTGATGGGCATCATCGAAACCCGGGGCGAGAAGAAGCAGGCCGCCTGAGATCCTGCGGACCTCAGTCAACGCTGGAGCGCTTTAGCTTTTCATGGAAACGCGGAACCGCTCCAACCTTTCATTTCTGACGCAATTCCGAACGGAAACCGCTTCGCACTGTTCCTGGAATTGCTCTGGCTGCCTATGAAGGAGTGAGGACATGGCTGCTAAAGAAATCAAATTCAGCACCGAAGCCCGCGAGAAGATGCTGCGTGGCGTCGACATCCTGGCCAACGCCGTGAAGGCGACCCTCGGCCCGAAAGGCCGCAACGTGGTGATCGAAAAGTCTTTCGGAGCACCGCGCATCACCAAGGACGGCGTTTCCGTCGCCAAGGAAATCGAACTCGAAGACAAGTTCGAAAACATGGGCGCCCAGATGGTCCGCGAAGTCGCTTCTAAGACCAGCGACATCGCCGGCGACGGCACCACGACGGCAACGGTGCTGGCCCAGGCAATCGTCAAGGAGGGCGCCAAGGCCGTTACTTCGGGCATGAACCCGATGGACCTGAAACGCGGCATCGATCTTGCGGTCGGTGCCATCGTCGCGGAACTGAAGGCCAACGCCCGCAAGATCTCCAACAATTCCGAGATCGCCCAGGTCGGCACGATCTCCGCCAATGGCGATGCCGAAATCGGCCGCTTTTTGGCGGAAGCCATGGAAAGGGTCGGCAATGATGGTGTCATCACCGTCGAAGAAGCCAAGACCGCCGAAACCGAACTCGAAGTCGTCGAAGGCATGCAGTTCGACCGCGGTTATCTCAGCCCCTATTTCGTGACCAATGCCGACAAGATGCGGGTCGAGTTCGAAGACCCCTATATTCTCATCCACGAGAAGAAGCTCTCCAACCTGCAGTCGATGCTGCCGGTTCTTGAAGCCGTCGTCCAATCCAGCAAGCCGCTGCTCATCATCGCTGAGGATGTCGAAGGCGAAGCCCTTGCGACGCTTGTCGTCAACAAGCTGCGCGGCGGCCTGAAGATTGCTGCCGTCAAGGCGCCTGGCTTCGGCGACCGCCGCAAGGCCATGCTCGAAGACATCGCCATCCTGACCGCTGGCACCGTCATTTCCGAAGATCTCGGCATCAAGCTCGAATCCGTCACGCTCGACATGCTCGGCCGTGCCAAGAAGGTGTCAATCGAGAAGGAAAATACCACGATCGTCGATGGGTCAGGCGCCAAGTCCGACATCGAAGGCCGTATTGCCCAGATCCGCGCCCAGATCGAGGAAACCACCTCCGACTACGACCGGGAGAAGCTGCAGGAACGCCTTGCCAAGCTCGCCGGCGGTGTTGCCGTGATCCGCGTCGGCGGCTCGACGGAAGTCGAAGTGAAGGAGAAGAAGGACCGCGTCGACGACGCACTTCATGCAACCCGCGCGGCGGTCGAGGAAGGCATCCTGCCAGGCGGCGGCGTGGCGCTGCTGCGCGCCGTCAAGGCGCTCGATAATCTCAATACGGCCAACCAGGACCAGCGCGTCGGTGTGGAGATCATTCGCCGCGCGGTCGAGGCGCCGGCTCGCCAGATCGCCGAAAATGCCGGAGCGGAAGGCTCGATCATCGTCGGCAAGCTGCGCGAGAAAAGCGAGTTCTCCTACGGCTGGAACGCTCAGACGGGCGAATATGGCGACCTCTATGCCCAGGGCGTTATCGACCCGGCCAAGGTGGTTCGCACCGCGCTGCAGGATGCGTCCTCCATCGCCGGTCTTCTCGTCACGACGGAGGCCATGATCGCCGAGAAACCCAAGAAGGACGCGCCGCCACCATTGCCCGCCGGCGCCGGCATGGACTTCTAAGACGGCTACCGGCCCGCCGGCTTCGCCGGCGGGCCTTTTCGGAGGGAATAGAGATGGTTCAAACGATCAAAACCCGAATCGCAGGTACCGCTGGACTCTCGCGATCTTGAAACTTGCCAGCGCGTCTTCGACAAGCTGAGCGCCGATTACGGGATAGCAAAGGACGGCGACGAAGCCGAACGAATGGCGAGCATCATCATCGAGCTTTACCGACAAGGCGTACGTGACCCCAATCATCTGCAGTCGATGGTCGAGGCGGCCCGCGGCCTATTCGAAACGAGCGAGCGGTAGGGAATGCCGAGCCTGCGCGTAATAAGTACCGCGCGGGACCACACATAAGGACGGGGTCAGCGCGGATGCCGTCCGGAGGATTTACCCCTAAGAACGGTCATCTGCTCCTGCTGCACTTCATTTTCATCGTTCAGAACGGCTTGCCAAAGCCTGTTGCCGAGCCGAAGCGACACCCGTTTCGTCCCCTCATGTTCAGCTGTCCCGATTTCCACGGAGCTGACGACGGAACCATGGCGCATGTGGCGGCGAAGATCGGCCAGCGACAGTCCGAACCGTTCCGCCAGTTCCGTTGATTCCAGGATGAAATCGCCATTTGCATCGCGCTCGATCAGCACCGATTTTTTCTCCAGCTACGTTCCACACCGACAGCTCAGGCCACCGCTGGGATCGTGTCGTCTTCCTTCGGCAGCAGCCGCGCTACTGCGCTCAGCAGATCCGTCTGCGATATCAGGCCAAGGATCCGGTAATCGTCATCGACAATGATGACGGCATGCGTCCGTCCGTCCGTCAGAACGGGCAATAGCGACAGAGCGGGGTCCAAAGGCCTCGCTACCGTCGGTCTCGAGATCGCATGCGCGATGGTCTCGGTGCTCATCGACAGTTCCCGCAAGCCGACGGTGCCGATGAGGCGACCCTCCGGATCCTTCACCGGCAGCGTACGGATATTGTGCTTCAAGAGAAGATGCCGTGCGGCATCCGGTTCCGAAGCCTCCCCAATGGCGATCACGTCGCGCGACATGACATCGGCACAGCTGATCTTGCCGGTTGAGCGGATAGCCGCTTGCAGCTCGACCTGCCGCAACAGCCGGCTAAGGTCTGCCCGGTCGATATCGAAGGTTTCGTCGAGCGATTCGAGAGCCGCATTGACATCCTCCTCGCGAAACCCCACCCGCACGGCAGATGGCAAGTCGATCGTCTGATGGGCGTTCTCCGCCGCTTTCGGAACGACGTGCGGATAATTCCGCTTGGACAGCTTGTGGAACAGCAGGCCAAGGCCGACGAGAATGCAGGAGTTCAAAGCGACGGGCACGAAGGGAAAGACGAACCCCCAGCCCGCAACGACAGGTCCGCCGAGCACGGCGGTCAGCGCCGCGGCCCCTCCTGGCGGATGAAGGCAGCGCGTGAAGGACATCGCGCCGATGGCAAGCGAAACGCCGACGCCGGTCGCGATGATCGGATCACCAATGAAATAGGCGGCAATAATCCCCATCAGGGCGGAAATCGTATTGCCGCCGATGATCGACCAAGGCTGCGCCAGCGGGCTTGCCGGCACCGCGAAAAGAAGCACCGCGGACGCTCCCATCGGTGCGACGATCAGTGGAAGATGCGGTCCCTGCCCGAACAGATAGCCGCTGATGACGCCGGTGAGACCAATGGCCAGCAAAGCGCCGAGACATGCAATCAACCGCTCCCGTAAGGTCGCTCCCGCCAATATGGGTGAGAACAAGCGGAAGCGGCGGAAGCGGCTCGGTCCCACCTTCGGGGAAACGGGATACTGCATGACAAGACCAATTAAGCGAGGATTATCTGGAGGGCGAAGGGGAAGACGTGTGAGCTAGTTTGTTGCCAGCCTGACATCTCTGCCCTTTGTCGCGCTGAGGACTTCGTGAAATGCGTTGAACGCGCTGGGGCGATCATTCTTGCGATAGACGAGCAGCGTCTCGACAGGCCCCAGTTGGTGGGTCTGGACAGATGTCGGCCAGTGCATGAGATCAAGGACGGATCGCGGCATGACACCCGCCGTGTTCCCGGTCGCAACGCTCGCCAGGATCGCGTGGTAGGAGCCGAGTTCGGTCGTCGGCAGGTCGCTCGATTTGCGCGCCCAGTTCTCGGCGATCCTGCGATAGGTGCAGCCGGGCTCCAGAGCGGCAAGCGACCCGACACGCAGGTCTGCGGCGGATTTGATGGAGGGATGCCCGGAGGGCAGCACGATCAACAGGTCCTCGACGAAGACCGGCTCCATCTCGAGCGCCTTGAGTTCGGCATCGAAGCTCGCATCTTCCTCGCGCATCGTCTTCGGCGGGCGGGCAATCAGCGCGCAATCCAGCGCGTCGGAGAGAACGTCGCGGGTCAGATCGCGGGAAGCCCCCATCGTCAGATGAAGCGACACATCGGGCCACATCTGATTGAATTGCGTCAGCGCTGCCGGCAGCCTGCTTGCCGCCGTGCTCTCCATGGTGCCGACCCGCAATGTCCCGGATGGGGCGAGAGGCCGCACGGCCTGGCGCGCTTCGAGCGCAAGCGCCATAAGCCGGTTGGCATAGGAAAGAAACGTCTCACCCTCGCGTGTCAGCGTCATCTTCTTGCCGTCACGGCTGAAGAGGGAAACGTCGAGGTCCTCCTCCAATTGCTGGATACGCGTCGTCACATTCGACGGAACCCGCCCGACGGCCTTGGCAGCCTTCGTCACGCTGCGGTCGCTGGCGACAGCGAGGAATATCTCGATCGATGAAAGGTCCAATGAAAAGATCTCATTTCCGGAATTAAAACGGTAGATTATTCTCTATACAAAAATCATTGCGCAGGCTCAAGCCGGTTTCGGCCTTGGGCGAAAAAACGCAAGCCCGCGGACTGGACAAGCAAGCGATTGCCGAAAAAAGGATCGCGACGCCGAGGAAATAGCCAAGCAGGCGGCGACATTGCCTCTGCAGGATGAGGATTTTAGGGTTTAAGGCTGGCATGCGGTTTGCATCTGTCGGACGATCTGCAGATTGATCGGCGACGACCTCATGTTGCATCTTGTCTTGACTTGTCTTCTTCTGAGCGTCGCTTCGGGCTTGAGCATGCGCCGTTTTCTTCTGCCATATTTTTCAAGCGGCGATCTCGCCGAGAAATCCGCCCCAGCGACGATCGTCGCAAGCGCCGTCTTTCTGGCGGCAATCGCTTTTACCGTCTCCGATCAGGATCTCTGGGCAAAATCCGTCATCCTGATGCTCGGCCTTTCGCTGGCGGCGATGTTCGACGATGCGAGACCCAGGCTGACGATTGCCCTCTCCGCCATCAGTTTGGCGGCCTATCTCGGGCTGCGTTCGATTAGCTAAGCCATCCAAACCGTCACGCAACAGATCGGTGGTGATTGAACACCGCAGCTCATAGCCCGGTGCCGAAGCCCAATCGAGGCGTTGCATCTACCGACGAAATTATTCGTCAACAGCGCCACATCTTACAACCTGAAACATCCCCCGACCGCGGACAAGAAAAACTTCGCGCAGCACGGGAAAATGATCTCGGTTGAAGAATATTCTCTCGCTGTTATTCTCCACGATAGAACATTTGTCGAGGCACGCCGGGATCGCAAACGCTCCGTGCCGCACGGATGTTCGAGTTGCGCCGATGATGAGGAGGCGAGTGGCGATCATGGACAGCGACCCGGCAAGAAAAATCTGGTCGGAGTGGTATGCGTGGCATCCTGTCTTGCCGATCGATGACTCCGTGTTCTGGCTCGAGACCGTGTACCGCAAGGAAAGCCCGGAGGGTTCCTGGCAATATCGTTCGTTCCGGCCCGAATTCGAGCGTCAGCAGGCTCTGAGCTGCATACCCATCTGTCCCGGCGCTTAAGACCTGACAACGATCGCCCGGTAGGCTTGCGTCAACCGAGCGCCTGGCTGACGAGCGCATAGGTCCTCGGCTCATGCGCCGGCTGATGCCCCGGAACCGGAAGCCAAGGGCCACCGAGCGACATGGTCGTCACGATATCGTAGACAGGAAGACCGCAGCGGGAGAGGAAATCGGAAAAGGCTCCGCCCTGCTCGCGTGTGTCGAGGCGCAGGAACGCTCCTGCGTGCTCGGCAGCATGCGGGCGGACGACGGCGATCGCGTCTGAGTCACTGCGCGCCACAACGGGACCGATGACATGGCCGCGCCCGAACCGCCGGCAAAGCGAGAATGCCTCGATCCGGCCGGCGCGGCTCAACACGATGCCCTTGGAATTTGCCAGGAGCCGGGCCAGGAGCAGTTTGCGATCCGTGCCGAAGGCCACGCAATCCAATTCGGCGATCGCTTCCAGATCGCCAGTCTCCACGGCCCGTATCACGGCGCCGGACGGCGGCTCCACATCCGGCGGCAATGTCGCTTCGCCATGGCATTGAAAGACGAGCGCCTCCCGAACAAAGTTCAGGGACCGATAAAGACGGCGCGCTGCGCGCGTCGCATTCAGCCCGAGGTTCCGCCCGGCGACCTGATTGAGCGCATGGCCCATGAGCCATTGCCCGGCGCCATTGGTTTGAAGACGCGGCGAGGTGATGACCATACCGACCGTGGCAAATTGCGCGTCATAGGGAAACCACATCGCGGAGCCCAGGATGCGGCCAATTTCATCGATCGCGACGATGCCCTGGCCGAACTCCCGCAGGAACTGCCAGTCTTCGCCACGATGCGGCCATGCGACGGTCATCGACAGCGCATGCAGCTTGTCGAGATCGACGCTGTCGATCCCGGCGATATGCGTCTCGAAACTATCGACGAGCCTGGATTCGGATGCCAGTTCACTCACTCCCACCCCCTGCCGCTTTTTCCGGCCAAGCCTACGCTTGGGAACTTCTCCGCCCAGACTAGAACAGATCGTTCGATACAATTCACTGGTGAGGCCGGCGCAAACACAACAATCGACCAAATCCGCTGCGCTTTCGGCAAATAAAGCCTGGACCGCCCTCTAAAGTCATTGACTAAGCCCGACCGTGCGCAGTCGCCGTTCACTGTGAGAATCTTGAATGTCGCCTCTCCTCAGCCGAGTTGTAAGCACCTCGAAGATCCCGCACTGTGAGGAATTCCATGCAGGCAATTGAAGTTCTCGAAAGGCTCGTTGGCTTCCCCTCCGTCGTCGGCACGCCGAACGGCGAGATCGTGGCGTGGATCCGGCACTATCTGCAAAGCCACGGCGCTGTCGTCACGGAGCTTCCCGGCCCGGAGGGCGACCGGTCGAACCTCTTCGCGACGATCGGCCCGAAGGAAACGCCGGGCTATATCCTCTCAGGCCATATGGACGTGGTCCCCGCCGCCGAAAGCGGCTGGACCAGCGACCCTTTCCGCTTGCGGGCCGAAGCGGACCGCCTTTACGGTCGCGGCGCCACGGATATGAAGGGCTTCCTTGCCGCGGTTCTCGCGGCCGTTCCGGCGCTGGCGGAAACACCGCTTCGCCGCCCCATCCACCTCGCCTTTTCCTACGACGAGGAAGCCGGCTGCCGCGGCGTGCCGCACATGATCGCTCGCCTGCCGGAGCTCTGCGCCACTCCGCTTGGCGCGATCATCGGCGAGCCGAGCGGCCTGCGGGCGATCCGCGCCCACAAGGGCAAGGCCGCCGCCCGGCTGACCGTCAAGGGGCGCTCCGGCCACTCCTCGCGCCCGGACCAAGGGCTGAACGCAATCCATGCCATCACCGACGTCCTGGCTTGCGCTCGCGCCGAAGCCGAACGGCTCACGCGCGGCCCGTATGAGCCTGTCTTCGAACCGCCCTACTCCTCGCTTCAGGTCGGCACGCTGAAGGGCGGCCAGGCGGTCAACATCATCCCCGACAGTTGCGAGGCCGAGTTCGAAGCACGGGCCATTTCCGGTGTCGATCCGATCACGTTGCTGGCCCCCCTGCGAGCATCGGCCGAGGGACTGTCGCGGCGAGGCTTCCAGATAGAGTGGCGCGAACTCAGTGCCTATCCGGCGCTTTCGGTTGCCGCCGATGCGCCGCTTGCGGCGCTGCTCGGCGAACTGACCGGCATCGAGCCGCTCGCTGCCGTCAGCTACGGCACCGAGGCCGGGCTTTTCCAGCGCGCCGGCATCGATGCGATCATCTGCGGACCCGGCGACATCGGCCGCGCCCACAAGCCGGACGAATTCATCCTCGCCGGCGAACTGCTCGCCTGCCAGGCGATGGTCGAGGCGCTTGGCCGCCGCTGCACCTGATGACTTCGGGATCAAGGAGCCGACGCCATGACCTTTCTCTTCAATTCCGATGCGAAGCGCGGCGCCATATTCGCCAAAGCCTTCGCGCGCGAACTGCCCGAAATTGCTTTCTCCATGGATCCCCAGTCGGTCGAACCGGACGCCGTTCGCTACCTGATCACCTGGATCGTGCCGGAGGATCTCGCGCGCTACCGCAATCTCGAAATCCTGTTTTCGATCGGCGCCGGCATCGACCAGTTCCATATCGATGCGGTGCCGGCATCGGTCAAGGTGGTACGCATGGTCGAGGACGGCATCGTCAGGATGATGCAGGAATATGTGACGCTGTCGGTCCTTGCGCTCCATCGCGACCTGCCGATCTATCTCGACCAGCAGCGGCGCCGGACCTGGCAGACGATCGCGCCAGTACAGGCCTCCGAACGCCGCATCGGCGTGCTCGGGCTCGGCATGCTTGGGAGCGCCGTGCTCGAACGTTTGCAGCCCTTCGGCTTTCCGCTTTCGGGCTGGAGCCGCAGCCAGCGCGAGATCGACGGCATCCGATGCCTGAGCGGCCGGGACGGTCTCGATACTCTGCTTGCAACCACCGACATTCTCGTCTGCCTGCTGCCGCTGACGGATGAGACGCGCGGCTTCCTGAATGCCGAGCTTTTCGCCGGATTACCGGCCGGCGCAGCACTCGTCCATGTCGGCCGCGGCGCTCAGCTCGACCATCAGGCGCTCGTCGACGCGCTCGACGCCGGGCATCTCTCCGGCGCCGTTGTCGACGTCACCGATCCGGAACCGCTGCCTGCGGACCACGCCTTCTGGAACCATCCGAAGATCCTGCTGACGCCGCACATTGCGAGCGTCACCCAGCCTGAAACCGCCGCGGCGGCGGTGATCGGCAACATCAAACGGCACCAGGCGGGCGTCGATCCGATCGGCCTGGTCGATCGCAACCGCGGCTACTGAGTTCTCAACCTAGGAAAGCAAAATCATGTCCCTCCTCAAGACGATCGACACCAACCCGTCCTTCGCGCCGCGCGAATCCGCCCCCCTGCCCGAACGGCTGATCTCGGGCAATCCGGCCTTCAAGACCTGGGCGCAGGACGTCGCCCGCGGCGAGACGGTTCATAGCGGCGTGTGGGAAGCGACACCCGGCGAGACGCGCTCGATCAAGGGGGAGACGTTCGAGTTCTGCCACATCCTTTCCGGCCTGATCGAACTCACGCCGGAAGGCAGCGAACCGGTTCTCTACAAGGCCGGCGACAGCTTCGTCATGAAGCCGGGCTTCGTCGGCGTCTGGAAGACGATCGAGACGGTGCGCAAGATCTACGTCACCGTGTCGTGATGCCGACGCCGTAGATTTGACTGCGGCGGCGGCGAAAACGCAATTTTTCGCCGCTGCGGCATCCCCGGTCGATGCATGCTGCTCGCCTTCCCCAGCTAAGCTCGTCTCAGCCCATCCCGAGGACATGCGATGACACTCAGCTTCGATCCGAACACGATATCCCTGCCCGTTGGACATTTCATCGGCGGCCGGTTGGTTCCGGCCGAAGCCGTCATCGACATGCATCGCCCATCCGACGGCAAGGCCTATGCCGGCTGCCCGCTGGCCGACGAGGCGCTTGTCGACCAGGCCGTCGAAGCCGCCAGGACCGCATTGAAGACGAGCAATTGGGGCGGCATGCGGCCGCGCGAGCGCACCGTGGCGCTGCAGCGCTGGGCGGACCTGATCGAAGCCGAGGCGGAGACCCTCGCCAAGCTCGAGGCGCTTTCCTCGACACGGCCCGTCGGTCATCTCGTCGCCGGCGACATCGCCGTCACCGCCGAACAGATCCGCTTCTTTGCCGAATTCGCCGACAAGGAGGGCGGCGACCTCGTCCCGACCGACGATGCGAACTTCGGTATGATCATGACGGAACCCTATGGCGTCGTCGGCGCCATCACGCCCTGGAATTTCCCCTTGTCCATGGCCGGCTGGAAGCTCGGCCCGGCGCTGGCGGCAGGCAATGCGGTGGTGCTGAAGCCATCGGAAATGACGCCGTTTTCGACGCTCTATCTCGCCGAACTTTCGGTGCGGGCCGGCCTGCCGGCAGGTCTCGTCAACATCGTGCTCGGCGACGGCCCGACCACAGGAAACGCGATCACCGGACATCCCGGCATCTCCAAGGTCAGTTTCACCGGCTCGACCGCGGCCGGCGCGGCAATCATGACCAACATCGCCCGCACCGGCGTCAAGCCGATGACGCTCGAACTCGGCGGCAAAAGCCCGCAACTGGTCTTCGCCGATGCCGATCTCGATCTTGCGACGGCAGCAATCGCCGGCAGCATTCTCTCCAACGCCGGTCAGGCCTGCGTTTGCGGATCCCGCCTTATCGTCGAGGCGAAGGTGGCAGACGCGCTCGCAGCCGCACTCGTCGAAAGGCTGGCGGCAATCCGCCCGGGCCCCACCTGGGATGAAGCAACCGATTATTCGCCCGTCATCTCCGAACGCCAGATCGCCCGCATGGACGGTATCGTCCGGGCCGCGATCGACGGTGGCGCCGAGTGCCTCACCGGTGGCCGCCGCCTCGACCGCGAAGGCTATTTCTACGCACCGACCCTGATTTCGGGGGTGACAGCAACATCGCCGGCGGTTCTCGAGGAGATCTTCGGACCGGTGCTGACCATTCAGACCTTCGAGGACGAGGAGGAAGCGCTGGGGCTCGCCGACCATCCGGCCTATGGGCTCGCCGCCGGCCTCTTCACCCGCGACCTCTCGCGTGCCATCCGCGTGACGCGCCGCCTTCAGGCCGGCACCGTCTGGGTCAACCGCTACGGCCGCTCGCGCGACCATATCCTGCCGACCGGCGGCTACAAGCAGTCCGGCATCGGCAAGGATCTCGGCCGCGAAGCCTATCTCGCCAACCGCAAGAGCAAGAGTGTGCTCATCAGCCTGTGAGGACCTGCGATGAAAACCTACAAGATCGCCCTTCTGCCCGGAGACGGCATCGGCCGTGATGTGACGGCAGCAGCCTGGGCCGTGCTCGAAAAGGCAGCTCGCCTGAACGGATTTTCTCTTGACGCAACCAGCTATCCCTGGTCCTGCGACTACTATCTGGAGAACGGCTGCATGATGCCCGCGGATGGCATCGAAACGCTCAGATCCTTCGATGCCATCCTGCTCGGCGCCGTCGGCTGGCCTCGCAAAGTGCCGGATTCCGTGTCGCTGCATGGGCTGCTGCTGCCGATCCGCAAGGCCTTCGTGCAATATGCCAATATCCGCCCGCACCGGCTGCTGCCGGGTGTGCAGGGGCCGTTGCGGTCTGATGGCTTCGACATCCTCTGCATCCGTGAAAACACCGAGGGCGAATATTCCGGCGCCGGTGGCCGCGTCCACCAGGGCACCGATAGCGAGGTGGCTGTGGAGACCTCGATTTTCACCCGCAAGGGGGTCGAGCGCATTCTGCGCTTCGGCTTTGAGCAAGCACGGGCGCGGCGCGGCAAGCTTGCCTCGGTGACGAAGTCCAACGCCCAGAAATATTCGATGGTCTTCTGGGACGAAGTCACCCAGAGGCTTTCTGCGGAATATCCAGATGTCGAGGTGACCAGCTACCATATCGACGCCATGGCCGCCCGCATGGTTATGGCGCCAGATAGTCTCGACGTCGTGGTCGCCTCCAACCTGTTCGGCGATATCCTCACCGACCTCGGCGCCGCCATACAGGGCGGGCTTGGCTTTGCCGCCTCCGCCAATATCAATCCTGACCGCTCAGCGCCGTCGATGTTCGAACCGGTCCACGGCTCCGCACCCGATATAGCCGATCTCGGCATCGCCAATCCGATCGCCGCCATCTGGTCGGGCGCGATGATGCTGGAGCATTTCGGAGAAACGGCTGCCGCTGCAAAGGTGATGGCATCAATCGAGGCGACGACCGCACGCGGCATCGGTGCAATTCCCGGCAAGGACAAGACCGACGCGATCACGGCATCGGTGCTTTCGGCACTTGGCTGATCAATGGAGAACAGAATGGACGGATTGAGGGATAGCAGCCTGCTTCGTCAGCAGGGACTGATCGACGGAGAATGGCGGGGGGCCGCGGCCGGGCACACGATCGAGGTGATCGATCCGGCGACCCAGCATGTGCTGGGCACGGTACCCGACATGGATGGAGCCGATACGAGGGCGGCAATCGTGGCGGCGGAAAAGGCCTTTGGTCCATGGCGCGCAAAGACCAATGCCGAGCGCGGCGCATTGCTGGAAGCCTGGCACGATCTGATGCTCGACAATATCGAGGATCTGGCGCTGATCCTCACCCGTGAGCAGGGCAAGCCGCTGACGGAAGCGCGCGGTGAAATCCGCTACGGCGCCTCGTTCATCAAATGGTTCTCCGAGGAGGCGCGCCGCATCGGCGGAACGACCATTCCCTCACCGACAGCGGATCGGCGGATCGTCGTTCTGAAGGAGCCGGTCGGCGTGTCGGCGATCATCACGCCGTGGAATTTTCCGAATGCGATGATCACCCGCAAGGTCGGGCCAGCGCTCGCCGCGGGCTGCACCGTCGTCGTCAAACCATCGGACCTGACCCCCTTTTCGGCGCTGGCGCTCGGCGTCTTGGCGGAGCGCGCCGGCATCCCCAAGGGTGTGATCAATATCGTCACTGGCATGCCGGCTGGTATCGGCGACGAACTGATGGCGAACCAAACCGTCCGCAAGATCTCTTTCACCGGCTCGACCCGCGTCGGCTCGCTGCTGATGCGCGGCGCGGCCGACAGCGTCAAGCGGCTCAGCCTCGAACTCGGGGGCAACGCGCCCTTCATCGTCTTCGACGATGCCGATCTCGATCTGGCCGTGGAAGGCGCGATCGCCTCGAAATTCCGCAATGGCGGCCAGACCTGCGTCTGCGCCAACCGGCTTCTCGTCCAGTCCGGCGTCTACGAGGCCTTTGCCGCCAAGCTTTCCGCACGCGTGTCGGCCATGAAGGTCGGGGCCGGTACGGATGCCGGCACGGATATCGGGCCGATGATCAACAGGGCGGCGATCGAGAAGATCAAGCGTCATGTCGACGATGCGGTGGCAAAGGGAGCGAGGATCCTCGCCACTGCAGGCTCCATGCCTCAAGGCGATCAATATGCGGTGCCGATGGTGCTTGGCGGTGCGACAACCGAGATGCAGCTTGCCAGCGAAGAGACCTTCGGACCCGTTGCTCCGCTTTTCCGTTTCGACAACGAGGAAGAGGCGATCCGCATCGCCAACGCCACCCCCTTCGGCCTTGCGGCCTATTTCTACACGGGGAGCCTGAAACGCTCCTGGCGTGTCGCCGAAGCGCTCGAATTCGGGATGGTCGGCCTGAACACAGGGGCAATCTCGACCGAGGTGGCTCCCTTCGGCGGCGTCAAACAATCCGGTCTTGGCCGCGAGGGCGCGCAGTGTGGCATCGAGGAATATCTCGAAATGAAGAGCTTCCACATCGGCGGGCTCGCCTGACTAAAGGAAAACAAAAGAGCGCCGGGGAATAATCCCGGCGCTGGATGATCGGAGCGACTGTCGATGCTTCTGCTGAGTACTCCGCAGCCTTTGGCGGATTCCTGCAAAATTACGGTGCCCAAACAACATTTCTTTGACGCTGCTTTGACGGCAGGATGCTACGGCCGGTTTGCGAAGTTACGCAGAGGGATTTCAACCGGTTATGCTTCAATTCGGTCATCGGTCATAGCATAGATTTACATTTCGCAATCCCGGTTTCCAAGCTGGGCACACCCACGGAAATCGCCGGTGGCGACCTGTCCGTGGTTGGGGACGCGCTGGTGGAAGCGCTTCGGCGAGAAGGACGCCAGCACAACCAAATATCAGCCTCCCGCGCTGCTAAGCCAGGTTGACATGCGCGGCTGTAATGCTAGCCTCGGTAGGCGACAGTCTCGTCGCTTTACTATAGGTGGTGATATGAAACATGATGATTCACTCGCCAAGCAGCGAGTTGCGTATAAAGCAGCTGACTTTGCCGACGCCGGCAACGTTCACATCGCCAACAAAAGCCCCATGTTTGCCATC
This sequence comes from Rhizobium aouanii, assembly GCF_037002925.1. Classification (NCBI taxonomy): domain Bacteria; kingdom Pseudomonadati; phylum Pseudomonadota; class Alphaproteobacteria; order Hyphomicrobiales; family Rhizobiaceae; genus Rhizobium; species Rhizobium aouanii. The sequence continues at coordinate 168,651 of NZ_JBAMYD010000016.1, read as the reverse complement.
GGCGATTTCATCGATGATGGCAAAGTGCATATTGCAAATAAAAGTCCTGCATTTGACATCGCCGATTTCGTTGATGACGGCAGAGTCCATATCGCGAACAAGAGCCCTGCTTTCGATATCGCCCTGATGGACGAAGCAGCGTAAGGGTTGCAATCAGATCATGCGCAGCTTGGTTCAGCCGGAGTCCGACGGTGACGTCGGCATAACATTTTTGCGCATGATCCCTTCGGCTGTGAAGCCGATCCCTGCGGATTCCTCCGCCTCTGGTACGCTTCCTGTTCGAGCCTACAGATATTGCGAGCCGATCAGGCTGGCATCGCAGCTGGGGTGGTACGTATTTCCGCCCATCGACTTCCGCGTGGTATGGGATGGAAGGGTCATTCTATTCAAATGCGCGGGGATCGACAGCTGGATACAGGCGGACACTCTCCAGTTTCCAAAATTCAAGGATCACTTCAATGCCTCCGCGCCTGCCGAGGTGCAAGGATATTCTCCGCCGTTCATATCCTCCGTGCCGGAGGGCGGTTCGTTCCAGTTGTGGAGCGGGCTCGTCCTGAAAACGCCCCCCGGGGTTTTCGCTTATGTTCGCTCCCCCATCAATCACACTCCCAACAATCACACATTCACGTACGAAGGCATCGTCGAGACTGACGCCTGGTTCGGCCCGCTCTTTACGAACATCAAAATCCTGAAGACCGACACCGAGATCATCTATCGGCGAAACCAGCCGATCCTGCAGGTTTTTCCGGTAAATTTCGATTTCCTGTCCCTTGGAACCGTCAGAGACTTCGGCTTCGTGGAATCCCTCGATGAGTTCGGGGAGGATGACTGGGCGGCGTACAAAAGCACGATTGTCGATCGCGTGGGGCCAAAGCGGGAAAAGGGCAGCTATGCCAGGCAATCACGAAAGTCCAAACGGACATGAGCGAGAGGCCGTCAGGCGGAAGGCTGCTCTTCCTGTCGGTGCTCTCGGCCGCATCTGCCTACACAGCCGATATCTCCATCTTCCCGATCATATTGGCAAGCTTGTCCAGGGGATACGAGATGAACGCCGCAGACAGCGTTCTTCTCGCCTATTCCTATAACATCGCCTTGGTCGCGGGCATCGTTCCTTCCTATTTTGCCCGGACTCCGCATATCCTTCTGAGCCTGTTTCGATTGGGGCTTGTCCTGTTTTTGGCCGGGGCGGTTCTGCTGTCCGCTTCGGGCGCCTTTTACGGTCTCTTGTCAGCGCGGATTCTGATGGGCCTGGGAGCGGGGATTTTCTCACCGCTTATCCCTTCCATCATTTCGGTCATGTACAAGGAAAAGGCAAAGTATCTTTCCTACTGGGCGACGACGACAGGAGCCGTCTGCGTGATCGCGCCCTTGGCGTTGATCATGGCCGCGCAGATGTTCGCACTTCGCAGTTCGGTTATTTTGATCGTTCTCTTATCGATTCTGGCTTTCTTTCTAGCTGGGAAATCCACGGCGGTGGTGTCGGAAAGCGCCTCCTCCACGGAGGTCACCGGATCGCCGTCGGTGTCATGGAAGGGCCTGCTGTCGGTTCTTGTGACGGTTTTCGTCATCTACGGCCAAGTGACCTGGCTCATCTACTCCGTTCCGCTTAGGGCTGCTCATGGCGGGGCCACCGATACCTACTTGGCGCTCCTCGGAGCGTCGCCGTGGGTTTCATTCACCATCGTCTGCTATATGATGAGCAGGGTCAGCAGTGTCTATTTTCCGCAGTGTCTGATGGTCTCGGCAATCCTGGCTGGCGCGGGTCTGATCATTTTCATGAACTCGCCAATAGATTCCGCAAGCGGCCTCTTCCTCGTCATGTTTGTCGCGGGCGCCGCGATGGCGATCGCCAACATTCCGTCAACGGCTCTCGCGTTCTCCTATGTCGATGCATCCAGATTAGGATTGATTTCGTGCCTGGACATCCTGGCGGCCCGGCTTGGCGGGGCTTTCTATCTCTATCAATTCGACTGGGCATCGCCCGGTGTCGAAATCGTCTGGTCAGGGATACCGCTGATGCTGTCGCTGGGTTTCATACTCATGCCGCAGCGTAAGCTTGAATAGCGTTGTCAGCGAGATCGCGTCAGCCTCGTCCGCGCCGCATATGAGGCGGGTCACGACTGATAACCGCTGCCGCGCAGGCGCTCGTCGCAATCCTAGAACAGTGGCGGCAATCAGACTGATCCGGTCCGTTACTGGAAGCGATCGAGGGTCTTGTAATAGAGCCCGACGAGCGGCAGGAACCACGGCTTTCCGAAATGGCCGGGAACGGCCGGCCATTCGAGCCCCTTGATCGGATTACGGTCGGCCTTGCCGAGGATGGCGTCGGCTATGATCATCCCGAGATGGGTGGAGAGCTGGGCGCCGTGGCCGGAATAACCCATGGCATACCAGACACCATCGACATAGCCGGCGCGCGGATAGCGGTCCTTCGTCATATCGACGAGCCCGCCCCAGCAATAGTTGATCTCGACGCCGGCAAGCTGCGGGAAGATCTCAGCCAGGCTGGCGCGCAGAATGTCGCCGCTCCTTGCGTCCGATCGCTGATCCGATGTGGCGGAAAACCGGGCGCGACCGCCGAAGATCAGCCGCTTGTCGGGCGACAGCCGGAAATAGTTGCCGATATTCATCGACGTGACGCAAGTGCGGTTGCCCGGCATCGTAGCGGCGATTTCGGCGTCGGTCAGCGGACGGGTCGCGATCAGAAAGCTGCCGACGGAAATGATCCGGCGGCGGAAATAATTAAAGAGCGACGGCGTATAGGCGCCTGTCGCGACCAGCACGTGGTCTGCAGTGACGCTGCCGCGTGCGGTCTCAAGGTTGTGGCGACCGTTTCCCTGCCGGTGCGCGGTCACCGCCGCCTTTTCGAAGATGACGGCACCGTGACGGGCGGCCGCTGTGGCAAGCCCGGCGACATACCGGCCCATATGCATCATCGCGCTCTTCTTCGAGAGCATGGCGCCATGGAAGGGTGACCCGACCTCGCTTTTCAGGTCACTCGCCGTCAGAAGTGCGGTGTCCGGGTCGACCTCTTTGTGAACAGCCTCGAAATTGCGGGCAATGGCATCGAAATGCTGCGGCTTGGAGGCAAGCTTCAGCTTACCGGCGCGGCGGAAATTGCAGTCGATCCCCTCTTCGGCGATAATCGCCTCGATCGTGTCGATGGAATCGTCGAACGCCTTGTAGAGGGCGACGGCCCGCCCCACGCCGAGTGCTGATTTGGCGGACAGGAAACTGTGGGCGAGCCCGTTGTTGAGATGTCCGCCATTGCGCCCGGACGCCCCCCAGCCGACCCGTTCGGCCTCCAGCACCACGACCTTGACGCCGACCTTCGCAAGCTGGCGCGCCGCGGCAAGCCCGGTGAAGCCGGCGCCGATGACCGCGACGTCGTAATGTCCTTCGACGGGGCCTTGGGCGCCGCCGGCAAAGGGCTGGGCCGTGTCGTGCCAGTAGGATTCGAACTGCATCCGCGTGTCTCCGTCAGAGCCCGACGACGCCAGGCAGGCCCGAGATGTCAGGAATTTCGACATAACCGTAATAAGGGTTGGCCGGCTCGTGGCCGCGATTGACCCAGACCTTGTTCTTGATGCCGAGATCGTGGGCCGACATCAGGTCGTAGCGGAAGGAGGACGAGCAATGCAGCACGTCTTCCGGCCCGCAGCCCAGCATATCGAGCATATATTCAAAGCCCTTGAAGCGTGGCTTATAGGACTGCGCCTGCTCGGCGGTATAGACCGCATGGAAGGGTGCACCCAGTTTTTCGACGTTCGACATGATCTGCGAATTCATGGCGTTGGAAAGGATGACCAAAGGGATTTCCTTGGCGACCTTGGCGAGACCGGCCGGGACATCCGAATGCGGCCCCCAGGTCGGAACCCGCTCATAGATCATCCGGGCGGCTTCGTTGCGAAATGTCACGCCGTTGCGCTTGCATGTCCGCTCGAGCGAATTGTGCACCACCTCGGCATAGGGCTTCCAGTCACCCAGGATCTCGTCGAGCCGATAGGCGGCGAAATTCTTGATGAACTCCGCCATGCGTGGCTCGTCGAGCTCTTCGCCGTAGAGGTCGCGTGCCGCTTCCGCCATCTGAAAGTTGGTCAGCGTGCCGTAGCAATCGAAGGTGATGTATTTCGGACGGAACGTCGTCATTTGCGTATCCTTGAGCGATCGGAGCTGTCACAATCATAGGCACCGCTTCACCCACAGCTCGCCTGAATTGCCGGCATCGGAAGCAGAATCTGTCGTATCGAAAGCAGAGTTTGGCAGAAGGTTGCGCGCTTGCCCGCGGTCAACGGCCGGCGGAGTGACGCCTTCAATCGCCGTCGTGATCGTGATCGTGATGCGAAGGAAGGTCGAGGCCGAAGGTGTTGACGAGATCGGCCACCTGCGCCGGACTGAGGAAACGGGGATTGAGGTTGCGCAACAGCAGATAAAGCTTCGCCGTTTCTTCCAGTTCCTCGGTCGCAAAAACCGCCGCCTCCAGGTTGTCACCGGCGACAACAGGTCCGTGATTGGCCAGCAGCACCGACGAATACTTGCCCGCCAGCCCGCGGATGGCGTCAGCCACCGCCGGATCGCCGGGACGATAATAGGGCACCAGCGCGGTTTCGCCGGCGCGCATCAGATAATATGGCGTCATCGGCGGCAGGGCCGCGCGCGGATCGATCTCCGGCAGCATGGTCAGTGCCACCGCGTGGGTGGAGTGAAGATGGACGATGGCGCGGGCGCTGCCGCGCGTATCGTAGAGGGCCGTGTGCAGCGGAATTTCCTTGGTCGGCTTGTCGCCGGACAGGAGCCGGCCTTCGGCATCGAGCCTGGAGATCCGTGCCGGGTCGAGAAAGCCGAGCGAGGCGTTGGTCGGCGTGACCAGCCAGCCGCCATCCTCCAGCCGCAGCGATATGTTGCCCGACGAACCGGGCGTCAGCCCGCGCTCGAACAGCGAGCGGCCGTATCGGCAGATTTCCTCACGCAGGCGCGCGTCGGACATGACAGTTCCTCCAATATTAGGCGGTTGCCCCTTCGATCAGTTCAAAGCCGAGATCGACGGCCTGCGGCGGCGCGTTAGTGACGACCAACTGCGCGGCGATCTGCCCGGTCGCCACGCGCGGCGTTCGGATGGTCGACAAGGGTTGCGGTGTTGCCCGGCCGATATCGAGGCCGTTATAGCCGAAAATGGCGAGCTTTGACGGGATCACGATCCCCTCGGCCAGACAATGAAAATAGCCGCCCAGCGCCATGTCGTCATTGGAGAAATAAACCGCATCGAGATCGGTCGTCCGGGCAAGCAGCCGCTCCAGCCCCAGTCTGCCATTTTCCACGGACGAAGCGCCGGCAAGAATTTCGCGGGCGACGAGCGGGGCGTCATGCGCAGCGAGCGTTTCGCAAAAGCTGGAAAACCGCTTGCCGGCACGGGTATCGCGGTTCAGGTCGTGACCGACATAGCCGATCCGGCGATAACCCCGCTTGAGCAGGAAGGCAGCGCTCTCCCGTCCGGCCGCGCGGTTCGAGAAGCCGACCGCGATATCGAGAGCATCGCCGTCGAGATCGAGCAGTTCGACGACCCGGCACCCGCTGGCGCGCAGCATCTTGACCGTGCCCTCGGTATGCTCGCATCCCGCCAGCATGACCGCCGCCGGCCGCCAGGCAAGCATCGCGGCGGCGAGCGCTTCCTCCTTGCCCGGATCATAATCGGTCACGGAGAAGACCGCCTGATACCGGTTCTCCTCCAGAACAGCACTGGCGCCGCGCAGCACATCGGGAAAAACGATGTTGGACAGCGAGGGAATGACGAAGGCAACGAGACGCGAACCGGTGGAGGCGAGCGTTCCCGCGATCCGGTTCGGCACATAGCCCAGCCGCTCGACGGCGGCCATCACCCGCTCGCGCGTCTTGCCGGAAAACGAACCGTGGTTGCGCAACACGCGCGACACCGTGCTCTCGCCGACACCGGCCGCTTCCGCGACCTCGGCAAGCGTTACCGTCGGTTGATGTTTGAATTCCATCGTTACGTTTGAACCCGACTGTTAAGGGTTGCCCGGCCTGCCCCGCCCGATGCCCCCGCGTTGTCACCATTTTTCACCGCTTCCGCCAAGAAGCAAGGTTTTTTTGGCAGCGCTACCAATTTGCTGTTGGCAGCGCTGCCAAAATGCATTAATGGGAATGGCAGCGCTGCCAAACAGTGGCATGGCGTGCCGCGGGAGGACCTCAAGGAGACCGCGGCAACAATCGGAGGAGAAAATCATGACGCTGCAGACGCAAGCGCCAGCTGTTGGCGTACATCCCGCCCAGACGCTCGAAGACCGTGCCTATGGCAAAGTATTCTGGCGCATCGTACCCTTTTTGATGCTGTGCTACGTGGTCGCCTATCTCGACCGCGTCAACGTCGGCTTCGCCAAGCTGCAGATGTCGAGCGAACTCGGCCTTTCGGAAGCCGCCTATGGCATCGGCGCGGGCATTTTCTTCATTGGCTATTTTCTGTTTGAAGTGCCGAGCAACATCATCATGAACAAGGTTGGCGCACGGGTGTGGATCGCCCGCATCATGCTCACCTGGGGCATCATTTCCGCCGCCTTCATGTTCACCTCATCGGAAACCGTCTTCTATGTGCTGCGTTTCCTGCTGGGCGTGGCCGAAGCCGGATTTTTCCCCGGCATCATTCTTTATCTGACCGCCTGGTATCCGGCCCATCGCCGCGCCAGGATCATCACCACCTTCATGTCGGCGATCCCGATATCCGCCATTTTCGGCAACCCGCTTTCGGGTCTCCTGATGGATAGTTTTCACGGCACGCACGGACTTTCCGGCTGGCAGTGGATGTTCCTGATCGAAGCCATTCCGGCTATTCTTTTCGGCGTCGCGACGTTCTTCTATCTTGATGATACGATCCAAGGCGCGAAATGGCTGAGCGATGAGGAAAAGCGCGTGCTGACGGCTCAATATCGAGGCGGAGAACCGGGTCAAGACGGCAAGCCCGCACAGCATCGGCGCAACGCTGACCGACCGCCGCGTCTGGTTGATGTGCCTGATCTATTTCTGCTTCGTGCTCGGGCAATATGGCCTGAATTTCTGGATGCCGACCATCGTCAAGGCCTCGGGCGTCAACGGAAACCTCAATATCGGCCTGATTTCGGCGATCCCCTATATCTGCATTCGTCGTAATGCTGGCGCTCGGACGTTCCGCCGACAGGCTGCGCGAACGCCGCTGGCACCTCGTCGTCCCGGCCTTCATCGCCGCCGGTGGCTTTGTCGCGGCGACGATGGCGACGAGCACGACGGTCTCGATTGTCTGCCTGTCGCTGGCTGCTGCGGGCGCCATCAGCTGCGCGCCGCTGTTCTGGTCGCTTCCGACAGCTTTTCTTGCCGGTACGGGCGCTGCGGCCGGCATTGCCTGGATCAATTCGGTCGGTAATCTCGCCGGCTTTCTCGGGCCGTTTCTGGTAGGCTATCTCAAAGACTTCACCGGCACCAACAGCGCCGGCATGTATCTGCTGGCGGCTGCGTTGATCATTGGTTCGTTGGCCGTGTTGACGGTTCCGGCAAAAAGCGTCAATCGCTAAACCACAGCCCCTCCGGGACGGCACCCGGAGGCGCGCAGACCTTTCTCATGATACTGGAGAAGCTCCTCATGTCACCCCTTGCTGAAAACCCAGGTCCCGACATTATCGCAGCCGTCATCGGTCTTGGTTCCATGGGGCTTGGAATGGCCCGGTCGATGAAGCGCGCCGGTCTCGACGTCGTTGGATATGACATCACGCCGGCCGCAGTGGACCGCTTCGTCGCCGATGGCGGACGGGGCGCGGCGACCCCTGCCGCTGCGGCAAAGGGTGCCGACATTGTCGTCTCCGTGGTCGTCAACGGCGCGCAGACCGAGGCCGTATTGTTCGGGCCTGAAGGCGTTGCGCATGCGATGAAGCCCGGCGCCGTCTTCGTCTCGTCGGCCACCATGGATCCCGCCGTCGCACGCGATCTGGCACAGCGGGTGGAAGCTCTCGGCCTGCATTACCTCGACGCGCCGATTTCAGGCGGCGCGGCCAAGGCGGCGCGTGGCGAACTGACGGTCATGGCATCCGGCTCCAGACAGGCCTTCGACACGGCGCGCCCGGGTCTCGACGCCATGGCTGCCAAGGTCTACGAGCTTGGCGACGAGGCCGGAAAAGGTGCTGCCTTCAAGATGATCAACCAGCTTCTCGCCGGCGTGCACATCGCAGCTGCCTGCGAGGCGATAACCTTTGCCGCCAAGCAGGGCCTCGACCTCAACAAGGTCTATGAGGTGATCACCGCTTCAGCCGGGAACTCGTGGATGTTCGAAAACCGTGTGCCGCATGTGCTGGCCGGAGATTATACTCCGCTCAGCAGCATCGAGATTTTCGTCAAGGACCTCGGTATCGTCCAAGACATGGCCCGCTCCGAGCGTTACCCGGTGCCGCTGACAGCAGCAGCCTTGCAGATGTATCTGGCCGCCTCCGGGGCAGGCATGGGCCGTGACGACGATTCCTCGCTGGCGCGGCTCTATGCCAGGCTTTCGGGCGCTGAATTGCCCAGCTCCACCAAAGAGCCGCAGAGCCTGTAAAAGGAACGCCAGACATGCCGGTTTTCGCCGCCAACCTGACGATGATGTTCAACGAATGGGCGTTCCTCGACCGCTTCGACGCCGCTGCCGATGCCGGCTTTGCCGCCGTCGAATACCTCTTTCCCTACGAGGCCACGCCGGAGGCAATCGCCGAACGGCTTGCCCGCAACAATCTGCAGCAGGCCTTGTTCAACCTGCCGCCGGGCGACTGGGCAGCAGGCGAGCGTGGCATCGCCGCTCTTCCCGGACGGTTCGATGCGCTGAAAGCGGATGTCGAGCAGGCACTGGACTATGCGGCGGCAACGGGCGTCAGACGGTTGCACCTGATGGCAGGCATAGCCGACCGTCACGACGAAGACGCCGCCTCTTCTTATCGGCGCTCCGTCACCTATGCCGCCGGGCGGCTTGCGGAAAAGGGCATCGATCTGCTGCTCGAGCCGATCAACGGGCGCAACATGCCAGGATATTTCCTCAACGACTTCGGCGCCGCCGAGCGGCTGATTGCCGCATGCGGTCTGCCGAACCTGAAGCTGCAGTTCGACATCTATCACCGTCAGATCATCCATGGCGACGTCACTATCGCGTTGCGGCGCCTGCTGCCGATCACCGGCCATATCCAGATCGCCAGCGTGCCGTCACGCAACGAGCCGGATGGGGAGGAATTGAACTATCCCTACCTGTTCGGCGAAGTCGATCGCCTTGGTTACGACGGTTTCGTCGGCTGCGAATACATCCCGCGCGGCCACACACTGGACGGTCTTGGCTGGTTCAAACCTTTTGCACGGAGCTAGACGATGGCTATTTTGCTCGGATCAATCGCTGACGACTATACGGGCGCCTCCGACCTCGCCAACACCTTGACGAAGAACGGCCTGCGCACGGTGCAGACGGTCGGCATCCCCGATCCGTCGCTCGCCCTGCCGGATGTCGACGCCGTGGTCATCTCCCTGAAGATCCGCTCCGTCCCGGCCTCGGAGGCCGTGGCGGCGGCGACGAGCGCCGAGCGATGGCTACGCCAGCGGGGTGCCGGCCATGTGCTTTACAAGATCTGCTCGACCTTCGATTCCACCGATGCCGGCAATATCGGTCCGGTCACCGAGGCCTTGAGCGATGCTGCCGGCGGCGGCGTCGTGCTGGTGACGCCCGCCTTTCCGGAAACGGGACGCACCGTCTATTTTGGCCATCTCTTCGTCGGCGGACAACCGTTGAACGAAAGCCCGCTCAAGGACCACCCCCTCAATCCGATGCATGACGCCAATCTCGTGCGGGTTCTGACCCGCCAGTCGCGCAATGCTGTCGGGCTAGTCGATCTGACGACCATCGCGGCCGGACCCGGCGCCGTCAAAATGAGGCTCGATTCCTTTTCCTTTCGCACCGCAGGCGTCACTGCTGTTATCGCCGATGCGATTTTCGAACGGGATCTTGAAACGCTCGGCGAGGTCGCTCTCGAAACGCCGGTGTCGACCGGTGCGTCCGGCCTCGGCCTCGGCCTTGCCCGCGCGCTCGTCCGCTCCGGCCGGATATCGTCCGGCGGCGCGACAACGGCGGACGCCATTCGCCCCGTGGGCGGACTTTCAGCGATCGTTGCCGGCAGTTGCTCCAAGGCGACGCTACACCAACTCGACATCGCCGAACGGTCGATGCCCGTCCTGCGGCTCGACCCTGAGCGTCTGCTTGCCGGTCCCCACGAGATCGCCGCGGCGATTACATGGGCCGGAGAACGCATCTCCGCCGGCCCCGTCGTCATCGCCGCGAGTGCTGCGCCTGAAACCGTGTCCCGGCTGCAATCGATCTATGGACGAGAAGCCTCCGGCCACGCGATCGAGACCGCGACGTCGATCATCGCCACAGAACTGGTGGAGAGAGGCGTGCGGCGCCTGGTGGTCGCAGGCGGGGAAACCTCGGGCGCGGCGGTCGACAGGCTCGCCATTCCGGCATTTCTGATCGGCCCGGAGATTGCGCCCGGCGTGCCGGTGCTGCGCACAGTCGGCAATGCCCAGGGCGATATGCTGCTGGCGTTGAAATCAGGAAACTTCGGAGGTGAAGATTTCTTTACGGCCGCGCTGGCGATGATGCACTGACAGGGCCTCGTTTCGATGAATATCGGTCGGTTCCAGCATAAGATGCGGCGGCCCATGACAGCAGCGCCATAAGATACTGCTTCAACCATGGCCTTCAGACGATCTGCCCGCCGGTGCTCCGGCAGACTGGCGGGTACGATATGTAGGACGCCCCCATGCAAACAAGTCAGATCGAAATCGTCCCGTTCGGCCCCGATCATCTGGAAGCCGCCGTCGCGCTCTCTAGACAGGCGGGCTGGCCGCATCGGACGGAAGACTGGCAGCTGGCGCTCGCCTTAAGCGACGGGATGGTCGCGGTCGAGGACGGCAGGGTCGTCGGCACCGTCCTCGTCACGCCGTACAAGTGGGATTGTGCGACCATCAACATGGTCATCGTCGACGAGACGATGCGTGGCAGGGGTCTCGGCCGAAAACTCATGGACGCCGCTTTGCTGACAGCGGGAGACCGGCCGCTGAGGCTGGTGGCGACGACGGAAGGTCTGCCGCTCTATCAGAAGCTTGGCTTCCACGAGACGGGAACCGTGCTGCAGCACCAGGGCCTTGCCGGGGAAATTGCCGCGCCGGCGGAAACGGAAGCCGCTACCGACGCCGACCTGCCTGATATCGCGGCACTCGATCGCCGTGCCTTCGGCGCCGATCGCGAAGGACTGCTCTCCTATTTCGCCGGGATCGGCGAATTCGCCGTCATTCGCCGCGACGGCCACGTTTCCGGGTTCGCTTGCCTGCGTCCCTTCGGCCGCGGCGAAGTGATCGGACCCGTGGTGGCCGCCGACCTCGGGCAGGCCAGGAAACTCATCGAACATTTCATCGCCAGACGGCCCGGACGGTTCCTCAGGGTCGACACCACTGATGAGACCGGGCTTTCCCCGTGGCTCGCCGAACACGGGCTCGCCCATGTCGGCGGCGGAATCACCATGAAAAAGCCCTTCGTCCACCAGGCCGCCGAACCGGCCGTCACCACCTTTGCCCTCGCCAGCCAGGCACTCGGCTGATCCGGAGATCTCCATGTACAGCAATTCCCTCATCGAACTCGATCGCGCCCACCTCATCCATCCAGTCGCCTCCTACCGCGGCCATGAAAAGCTTGGCGTGCGTGTGCTCGCCTCGGCCAAGGGCGCGACGGTCACCGACGCCTCAGGCAAGCAGCTGATCGACGGCTTCGCCGGCCTCTGGTGCGTCAATGCCGGTTACGGCCACGAAAGCATCGTCGAGGCGGCCGCCCGTCAGATGCGGGAGCTTCCCTATGCGACGGCCTATTTCGGCCTCGGCTCAGAGCCCGCGATCCGACTTGCCAGCGAACTCGCCGACCGCGCACCGGGCGATCTCAACCACGTCTATTTTACGCTCGGCGGCTCCGATGCTATAGACAGCACGATCCGCTTCATCCGCTACTACTGGCATGCCCGTGGGCAGCCCGAGCGCGATCAGTTCATCTCGGTCGAACAAGGCTATCACGGTTCCTCGACGGTCGGCGCGGGCCTGACCGCGCTACCTGCCTTCCATGCCGGCTTCGGCGTTCCCTTCGATTGGCAGCATAAGATTCCGTCTCACTACGCCTATCGCAACCCGGTGGGCGACAATCCGCAGGCGATCATCGAAGCCTCGCTTGCGGCGCTGAAAAGCAAGGTCGAGGCGATCGGGCCGGAACGCGTCGCCGCTTTCTACGTCGAGCCGATCCAGGGATCGGGCGGCGTTCTGGTGCCGCCGAAAGGCTGGATGAAAGCCATGCGCGAATTCTGCCGCGCGCACGACATCCTTTTTGTCGCGGACGAGGTGATCACCGGCTTTGGCCGCACCGGCCCGCTTTTCGCCTGCATCGAGGATGAGGTCGTGCCCGACTTCATGACGACCGCCAAGGGCCTCACCTCGGGTTACGTTCCCATGGGTGCCGTCTTGATGGCCGATCACGTCTATCAAACGATCGCCGAGGGCGCGGGTGCTGCCGCCGTTGGCCATGGCTATACCTATTCGGCCCATCCCGTCAGCGCCGCAGTCGGCCTCGAAGTCCTGAAGCTCTACGAAAACGGGCTTCTCGAAAACGGCGTCAGGGCCGGCGCACGGCTGATGCGGGGCCTGGAATCGCTGAGGGATCATCCGCTCGTCGGCGATGTCCGCGGCCGCGGCATGCTGGCCGCCGTCGAGCTGGTGGTCGACAAGGTGAACAAAACGCCCTTGCCGGCATCTGCCGAACCCGCCCGCCGCATCTTCGATCGCGCCTGGGAAAACGGCCTCGTCATCCGCGCCTTCGGCAATGGTGCAATTGGCTATGCTCCGCCGCTTTGCTGCACAGACACGGAGATAGACGCGATCATCGAGCGCACCCGCATCACGCTGGACGAGACGCTGGAGGATCCGGATGTGCGTCGGGCGCTGCAGGCCTGAGAATATCGGGAAACCGTCAGATTCGGTATTTTGTGCCGCCTCATGGGGTCTATTCGGCGAATCCGGCGCAGTGCAGGTGACAAACTGAAGTCAACGAAAGCCCTGGATCCCGGCAGATGCGGGCCTTCCCATAAAAGAGCGGGACAATGACCCCGCCAGCGGAACAGAATTTTCTTCTTCGAGAAGCCGAGCTCCCATCGGGGCCGAACACTGGGGAATTCACGTGAGCAAGAGCCTTTCGGAATTCAAATACATGACCTTCGATGTCGTCGGCACGCTCATCGACTTCGAAGGCGGCCTCAAGACCTGCCTCGCCGAGATCGCGGCCGAGGCGGGGACTGAAATCGACGGCGAGCAGGCGCTTGGCCTCTACCGCGCAGCCCGCTACTCCGAGGATGCCGACCTTTTTCCCGACGACCTCGTGCGCGTCTATCTCGCGATCGCGCCGAAGCTCGGCCTGCCCGCGGAGCAAAAATATGGCGAACGGCTGCGGGACTCGGCGAAAAGCTGGAAGGGTTTTGCCGACAGCGCCGCGGCGCTGGCAAGTCTTGCGAAAGACTATCGCCTCGTGGCGATGACCAATGCCCGCCGCTGGGCCTTCGATTTCTTCGAGAAGGAACTCGGCAATCCCTTTTATGCCGCCTTCACCGCAGATGATACCGGGACCGAGAAACCCGATCCCGCATTCTTCGAGAAGGTATTCGACTACGTCGCCTCGGAAGGACATTCGAAGGACGACATCCTGCATGTCGCCCAGAGCCAGTACCACGACATCGGGATTTCCAGGAAACTCGGGCTGACCAATTGCTGGATCGAGCGACGACATGCCGAGAAGGGTTACGGCGGCACGATCGAACCGGCCGAGTTCACCAAACCCGATTACCATTTCACCTCCATGGCCGGCCTTGCCGATGCCGTGGCCGCCGCGCGCGCCTGACTTTGAAAGCAGATCGGGCCTGCCCGCAACGGGCAGCCCGCCACAGAAGAAAAGGGGAATGAGATGAACGACAAGATCACCAATTGGACCAGATCCGACGATGCCATGGTCGAAAGCGCCATCCGTCGTGGCGCCACTCGTCGCGAGTTGCTGCATATGATGCTTGCGGGCGGTGTGGCGCTGTCTGCCGGCGGGCTCGTGCTTGGCCGTGCCGGCAAGGCGCTTGCCGCCACGCCCGTTTCCGGCGGCTCGCTCAAGGCGGCCGGCTGGTCGTCCTCCACAGCCGATACGCTCGACCCCGCCAAGGCGTCGCTCTCCACCGACTATGTCCGGTGCTGCTCCTTCTATAACCGCCTTACCTTCCTCGACAAATCAGGCACGCCGCAGATGGAGCTTGCCGAAGCAATCGAGTCCAAGGATGCGAAGACCTGGACGGTCAAGCTGAAGAACGGCGTTACTTTCCATGACGGCAAGCCGCTGACCGCCGATGACGTGGTTTTCTCGCTAAAGCGCCATCTCGACCCGTCCGTCGGCTCGAAAGTCGCCAAGATCGCCGCCCAGATGACCGGTTTCAAGGCGGTCGACAAACAAACCGTCGAGATCACGCTCGCCAGCCCGAATGCCGATCTGCCGACCATCCTGTCGATGCATCATTTCATGATCGTCGCCGACGGAACGACCGATTTCACCAAGGCCAACGGTACCGGCGCTTTCGTCAAGGAAGTCTTCGAGCCGGGTGTTCGGTCGGTCGGGATCAAGAACAAGAATTACTGGAAATCCGGCCCGAACGTCGATTCCTTCGAATATTTCGCCATCAGCGACGACAATGCCCGCGTCAACGCCCTGCTTGCGGGCGACATCCATCTCGCAGCCACGATCAATCCGCGTTCTATGCGCCTCGTCGAGGCCCAGGGCGACGGCTTCACCGTGTCGAAGACGACGTCCGGCAACTATACCAATCTCAACATGCGCCTGGATATGGAGCCCGGCAACAAGCGGGACTTCATCGAGGGTATGAAGTATCTCGTCAACCGCGAACAGATCGTCAAATCGGCGCTGCGTGGTCTCGGTGAAGTCGGTAACGATCAACCCGTTTCACCGGCGAACTTCTATCGTGACGCAGAGCTGAAAGCGCGGGCCTTCGATCCCGACAAGGCGAAGTTCCACTTCGAAAAGGCCGGCGTGCTTGGCCAATCCATCCCGATCATCGCTTCCGATGCGGCGAGCTCGTCGATCGACATGGCCATGATCATCCAGGCGGCCGGCGCCGAAATCGGCATGAAGCTCGATGTGCAGCGAGTGCCATCTGATGGTTATTGGGACAATTACTGGCTCAAGGCGCCGATCCACTTCGGCAACATCAACCCGCGGCCGACCCCCGATATCCTCTTCTCCCTGCTCTACACCTCGGACGCTCCGTGGAACGAAAGCCACTACAAGTCGGAGAAGTTCGACAAGATGCTGATCCAGGCGCGCGGCTCTCTCGATCAAGACAAGCGCAAGACGATCTATAACGAGATGCAGGGCATGGTCGCCCAGGAAGCTGGTACAATCATTCCGGCCTATATCTCGAACGTCGATGCCACGACCACCAAGCTCAAGGGCCTGGAAGCCAACCCGCTCGGCGGCCAGATGGGATACGCTTTCGCGGAATATGTCTGGCTTGAAGCCTGATTAAGCAAAGGAGACTGGGGCTGCAGCCCGCGCCCCAGTTCCTCCATCTGCATTGATGGAACTTAACTCGAACGCAAAGGGAAGACGCCCGTGAACCGCCAGGTCTTATCCCTTGTACTGAGCAGATTGTTCGTCGCCGTGATCACCCTGGTGATCGTCTCCTTCGCCGTCTTCTTCGCGACAACGCTGTTGCCTGGAGATACGGCGACGATCCTGCTCGGCCAAGCCGCCACGCCGGAAGCCGTCGAAGGCCTGCGCAAGGCCATGCATCTCGACGAACCGGCCCTCTTTCGTTTCCTGCGGTGGTTAGTCGGACTGCTGCAAGGCGACCTCGGCACGTCCTATGCCAACGAAATGCCGATCGCCGCTCTCATCGCCGGCCGCTTCGTCAACACGCTGAAACTTGCCGGCGTCACCGCGCTTTTCTCCGTACCGATCGCGCTAACGCTCGGGATCACCGCGGCGATGCTGCGCGGCACCCTTTACGACCGGATCGTCACCGTGATCACCATCGGCGTCATCTCCGTGCCGGAGTTTATGGTCGCGACCTCCGCGGCGCTCATCTTCGCCGTCTATCTGAAATGGCTGCCGGCGCTGTCCTTCGCTAATGAAGTCCACAGTCTAACCGACCTGTTGCGTGTCTATGCCATGCCGGTGATCACCCTCACCTTCGTCGTCTCGGCCCAGATGATCCGCATGACGCGCGCGGCTGTCATCGAGACGCTCAATACGCCCTATGTCGAAATGGCATTGCTCAAGGGCGCCTCCCGGCCGCGCATCGTCTTTCGCCATGCGCTGCCCAATGCGCTGGGTCCGATCGTCAATGCCGTCGCGCTTTCGCTGTCCTATCTGCTCGGAGGCGTCATCATCGTCGAGACCATTTTCAACTATCCCGGTATCGCCAAGCTGATGCTGGATGCCGTCGCCACCCGCGACCTGCCGCTGATCCAGAGCTGCGCGATGATCTTCTGCCTGGGCTATCTGCTGCTGATCACCATCGCGGATATCATCGCCATCCTTTCCAATCCGAGGCTCCGATGACTATGACCAGTTCCGAAACCACCTCCAGCCCGCTGTCCGGAACCCGGTTTGGCTATCGCTTCAACATCATCGGCGCGATCGGCTTCACCGTCATCTTCTTATGGGCGCTCGTCGCGATCTTCGCGCCATGGGTCATCCCCTACCCCGTCGGCGAGATCATCGATCTCGACTATTTCGGTCCGATGAGCCGGGAACTCTGGCTCGGCTCCGATTATCTCGGCCGCGACATGCTATCGCGGATTCTGATGGGCGCGCGCTACACGGTCGGTATCTCGTTGGCGGCGGTCACGATCGCCTGCTTCAGCGGCGTCGTGCTCGGCATGATCGCAGCGGTCGCCGGCGGTTGGCTCGACACGATCCTCAGCCGCTTCCTCGATGCGCTTAACTCCATCCCGAGCAAACTGTTCGGCCTGGTGGTCGTCGCTGCCGTCGGCTCCTCGGTCCCGGTGCTGATCATGACGCTGTCGGTGATCTACATCCCCGGCGCTTACCGTTTCGCCCGGGCGCTCGCCGTCAACATCAATGCGATGGATTTCATCACGGTCGCGCGCATCCGCGGGGAAAGCACCCTCTATCTTATTCGCTCGGAAATCCTGCCCAACATCGTCGGACCGGTGCTTGCCGATCTCGGCATCCGCTTCGTCTTCATCGTTCTGCTGCTCTCCGGGCTTTCCTTCCTCGGCCTTGGCGTCCAGCCGCCCTATGCCGATTGGGGTGCGCTGGTGCGTGAGAACATCGGCGGCCTGCCATTCGGTGCGCCGGCGGTGATGTTTCCCTCGTTTGCCATCGCCAGCCTGACGATCAGCGTCAACCTGCTGATCGACAACCTGCCGCAGAAAATCCGCGACCGGAGTGTGTCATGAGCAATTTCATCGAAATCCGTGACCTGAAGGTCGAGGCCACCACCGATTCCGGCCGGCGTGTCGAAATCATCAAAGGTGTCAGCCTCGATGTTGCCGAGGGCGAGATCGTCGCGCTGATCGGAGAGAGCGGCTCGGGCAAGACAACCATCGCCCTGACCCTGATGGGCCACACCCGTGCGGGCTGTCGTATCTCCGGCGGCAGCGTTTCGGTCGGCGGCAAGGACATGGTCACGCTCAGCGAGAAGCAGCGCGCCAAGGTGCGTGGCACCGAAGTCGCCTATGTCCCGCAATCGGCGGCTGCCGCCTTCAACCCGGCCACATCGATCATGGACCAGGTGATCGAAGTCACCCGCATTCATCAACTGATGTCGCCGGACGATGCGCGTGCCCGGGCCGTCGAGCTCTTCCGGGCGCTGTCGCTGCCGGACCCCGAGACGATCGGCAGTCGTTATCCGCACCAGGTTTCCGGCGGCCAGCTGCAGCGTCTGGCCGCCGCCATGGCGCTGATCGGCGACCCGACCCTCGTCATCTTCGACGAGCCGACGACAGCGCTCGACGTGACGACCCAGATCGAAGTGCTGCGGGCTTTCAAGTCTGTCATGAAGAAGGGCGGCATATCAGGCGTTTATGTCTCCCACGACCTTGCCGTCGTCGCGCAGATCGCCGACCGCATCGTTGTCCTGAAAGGCGGGGAGACCCAGGAAGCCGGCACCACGGACGAGATCCTCAACAATGCGAAACACCCCTATACCAGGGAGCTGCTCGCAGCCTTCGAGCCGAAGCCGCGCGGCGCAGCAGGCCCGGCCGAACCCGCGACCGCTCCCCTGCTCAGCATAGAAGGTCTTGTCGCGGGCTATGGGCAGCGCCAGGCTGATGGCCTGCCGCTCGTTCGCGCGGTCGAGCACGTGAGCCTGAAGGTGGAAAGAGGCCGCAATCTCGGCATCATCGGTGAATCCGGTTGCGGCAAGTCGACGCTCGCCCGCACAATCGCCGGCATCCTGCCGGCCGCGGTCGGCAAGATCGTCTTCGACGGCACGGAACTGCACCGCAACGCGCGCGAGCGTTCGCGTGATGAGTTGCGCGAGATGCAGATCGTCTTCCAATATGCCGATACCGCGCTCAATCCGGCCAAATCGGTTGAGGACATACTCGACAGACCTTTGGTCTTTTACCACGGCATGGATCGAAAGGCGCGGAACGCCCGGATTGATCAGCTGCTCGACATGGTGCGCCTGCCCCGCAACCTGCGCCACCGCCGGCCGGGCGAACTCTCGGGCGGGCAGAAGCAACGCGTCAACTTCGCCAGGGCGCTCGCCGCCGATCCGAAGCTGATCCTCTGCGACGAGATTACCTCGGCGCTCGACACGGTGGTCGCCGCCGCTGTCATCGACCTGCTCAAGGAATTGCAGCGCGAACTCGGCCTCTCCTACATCTTCATCAGCCACGACCTCTCGGTGGTGGAGGCGATCTGCGACGAGATCGTCGTGATGTATGGAGGCCGGAAGGTCGAGGAGATCACCTCATCGGCGGTGAAGGCGCCGCAACATCCCTATTCGCAGTTGCTCTTCTCATCGGTGCCGACCCTCGATCCGGCATGGCTCGACGGTCTCCAGCAGGATCCGGAATTGGTGCGGACCTATTGCCGGCACTGAGCGCCGATTCAAGGCGTTGCCGCGCTGCCCTGCTCGGAGCCAAAAGCGAGATGCTTGCCGGACTCAGCGCTCACCCGGTCAGGTCGTGCTGGAACGTCTCGGGCCTCACGGCAGAGATCAGCAAGTGGCAAAGAATATGGCTTTAGAGAGCAGGCCCGACATCCTGTCGCAAGTCCTTCCAACCAGTATGGAACTCTCATTATAGGGAGAACAACCCGCGACAGAGAGAATCGACCTCTCGATTGGGTCGAGGAGGTGCAGTTGGGTAAGGTCGATCTGGAGCCCTGACAGAGTGCGTTGGGACATTCGGCCACGGGGGCGGACGAAAGGACATCCAGCCGTGATATCAGGAGCGGCCCCCGGTGCGGTCCTGCTCGCCGACTAATGCGGAAACAAGGTGGTCAGCGGCATGTGGGCTTTGATGATTGGAGATTTCAGGACGACGAAGCTGAAATACTTGTCGATGCCGACGTCCATATCGGTGAGGCGCTCCATGATCGTCTGGTATTCGTCGATTCCGGCGGTGACGAATTTCAGCAGATAATCGTATCCGCCGGAGACCAGATGGCATTCGATCACCTGGTCGACTTTTTCGATCGCCGCCAGGAAGCGGGCGAAGTCGATCTGCCGATGGTTTTTCAGGGTGATCTCAGTGAATACAGTCAGCGTCTGCCCCAGTTTGCTGACGTTGATCTGAGCCGAATAGCCTTCGATGTAGCCCTCCGACTGCAGCTTCTTCACCCGCATCAGGCAGGGGCTCGGCGACAGATTGACCAGTTCGGCGAGCTCCACATTCGTGACGCGGCCATTCTTCTGCAGTTCGTAAAGGATTTTTACGTCGATCCGGTCGAGTTTCATCTCACACGCCCTCACTTGCTGGAGATCGCCAATGACGCAGCAGATTATGCTGCCTGTTTCCCGACACCAACCTTAGCACATGGCGTTGGCCTGTCGATCGCGTTGCGAGACAGGCCGAAGCACAAACGGCTGCTGGGATCCTCCCAACACGGAATCTTCTGCTGCCGCCAACCGATCTCCGGCAAGGCCGTGGCGTCAGATTCGCTACACTGCGGTTAAAACGGAGACTCTCCCATGCCCGCACCGCTCAATCGCGTCGACACCACGCCGGAACTGCCTTCCACCGCTGATGCCGTGGTCATCGGCGGCGGCATCGTCGGCGTTTTTGCGGCCTATTATCTCACCCGGCGCGGATTGAAGGTCGCCCTCGTCGAGAAGGGCCTGATCGGCGCCGAGCAATCGAGCCGCAACTGGGGCTGGTGCCGGCAGCAGAACCGCGACGCCCGCGAATTGCCGATGTCGACGAAGAGCCTCGATCTGTGGGAGCGCTTCGCCACCGAAACCGGTGAGGACACCGGCTTCCGTCGATGCGGCCTCTTCTATCTCAGCAATAGCGACCAGGAACTGTCCGGCTGGGCCCGTTGGCGCGATTTCGCCCGCTCGGTCGGCGTCACGACGCATATGCTGAGCAGCACGGAGGCAACCGAACGCGGGCATGCCACCGGCACCTCGTGGAAAGGCGGGGTGTTTTCGCCCACCGACGGCACCGCCGATCCGGCAAGCGCTGCGCCGGCCGTCGCGCGTGCGATCCTGAAACTCGGCGGTACGGTGCATCAATCCTGTGCGGCCCGCGGCCTTGAGGTCGAAGGCGGAAGGCTCTCCGGCGTCGTCACCGAGCATGGCACGATCCGCACAAAAATCGCCATCCTCGCCGGCGGCGCCTGGGCCTCCTCCTTCTGCCGCCAACTCGGCATTCGATTTCCGCAAGCCTCGATCCGCTCGTCAATCCTCTCGGTTTCCGCGGGGGCCGAGGGCCTGCCGGATGCATTGCATACATCCGCCGTGTCGGTGACGCGACGTCGCGATGGCGGCTACACGCTGGCGATCAGCGGCCGCGGCCGCGTGGATCCGACCCCGCAGCAGTTCCGCTTCGCGCCACAGTTCCTGCCGATGTTTGCCCGGCGCTGGCGCAGTCTGGCACCCGGCGGGTTGGAAGGTTTTCGCTCAGGTCATGAATCTCTGGCACGCTGGCGGCTCGACAGACCGACACCGATGGAGCGCATGCGCATCCTCGACCCGGCGGTAAACAAGGCCACCATTGCCCTCACGCATGCGCGGGCGATCGAGCTTCTTCCCGCGTTGAAGAAAACCGATATCAGCGCGGCCTGGGCAGGGTACATCGACAGCACACCTGACGGCGTGCCGGGGATTGGCGAGATCCCTACCCTCCCGGGTTTCATCGTCGCTGCCGGCTTCAGCGGCCACGGCTTCGGCATCGGGCCAGGCGCCGGCCATTTGATCGCCGATATCGTCACCGGCGATGAGCCGATCGTTGATCCGAGGCCCTACCACCCCGACCGCTTCGGTGGATCCGCCTGGGGCAAGGTGGCTGATTTTTAGGACGCGGTCGGCCTTTGCGCGACGTTGGACGACGCGGATCGGCACGACTTGGTACCGGGCATAGGAGCCGATGCATCACGCTTCGATTGCCACGATCACGAAAACCCGGCGGTCAAGGGAAGGTGTGTCGCTTCGGTTCCTCATTGGCATTATTGGCAATCAAGGCGTGCAGTGCTGCCGCCACAGGCGTGCCAGCGACGGCGAGATCGCGCACCGTGCTCATGTGATTGCCGTCTGCGACCTGCGATGCCCGGACGTCAAGCCCTTGGGCGGCAAGAATGTCCCTGAAAGCATTTGCCTGAATTTTGAACGGATCAGTTTCAAGTTCGCCGGTCATGATAGCGACACGCGTTGCAGGATCGTGCTCGTGACGCATGGGCGTAAACCGTCGCACCTCCTCGTCGCTCAAGGCGATCTCGTCACGCAGGAAAGATCTCTGCAAGGGTTCGAGATCGTATAGGCCGCAGAGCAGGAAAGCAGCACCTACGCCCGAAGACGCCGGCGAGCGATGGAAGAGAAAGGTTGCAAGATGTGCACCAGCGGAGTGACCGCTGACGGAGAACCGCTTTGACGTGGCGCCAAAACGATCGGCATGCGCCAGCAGGAATGCCTTGGCTTTTAGGACCTGATCAATCAGAACGTCCATTCTCGCCGTGGGCATCAAGGAGTAATCGACGATAGCTGCGACCGCGCCGGCGCCGGTAATGGTCTCAGCGACGCAGGAATAGTCCTCCTTGGAAAACATCCGCCAATAGCCGCCATGGATGAACATGTGGATCGGCAAGTCCGAGCCGGCGCTATCTGGCAGGAAGATGTCGAGCGTCTCGCCAGGTCCAGCCCCGTAGGCGATGTTGGCCTCCATGGCGACAGTGCGCCGCGTCGCGAGGCTGCGGGCACGGATATCGCCGACGATCGCGTCGAAATCTGCGACATGGTCACGAATGCGGAACGGATCGGCGGCCACAGGTTCCTCCCTCAGAAACTTGTCGCAATGTACTTAGCTTCCATGAACTCCGCGATACCGTGATGCTGCCCTCCTTCACGTCCAAGGCCGCTCTGTTTCACACCGCCAAAGGGGGCAGCGGGATCGGAGACCAGTCCACGATTGAGCGCAATCATGCCCGCCTCAACCTTGGAGGCGACGCGGATGCCACGGCCAATGTCGCGGGTATAGATGTAGGCGGCAAGGCCATATTCCGTATCGTTGGCGGCAGCGATGACCTCTGCCTCGGTCTCGAAACGGTAGAGCGGCGCGACGGGACCGAAAATCTCCTCGCAGCCCATGTCGGAGGCCGGGGGAACATCGACAAGCACCGTCGGTGGATAAAAGAAGCCGCGGCCTGCCAATGTTCGTCCGCCACAGAGGACGTGCGCGCCGCGCGAAACGGCATCCGCAACCAGGCGCTCGATCTTCTCCACGGCCTTGCGTGTGATCATCGGACCGCATTCCGTATCCGGATCCACACCCGGGCCGACCCTGAGGGCGGCCATGCGTCGGGTGAATTTTTCCGCGAAGGCATCATGGATACCGGACTGGACATAAATGCGGTTTGCAGCCGTGCAGGCCTCACCCGCATTGCGCATTTTCGCGACCATCAGACCCTCGATCGCCGCGTCGATGTCCGCATCGTCGAAAACAATGAATGGCGCGTTGCCGCCGAGTTCCATGGAGCAGGAGATGACATTTTTTGCCGCTTCCGCCAGAAGCGTGCGGCCGACGCCGGTCGAACCTGTGAAGGAAAGTTTTCGCACGCGGGGGTCGCCCAGCATGGCGGCGATGACGGGGCCTGGCGTCGATGTTGTCATCACGTTCACGACGCCCGGCGGCACGCCAGCCTCCTCGTAGAGAGCCGCAAGCGCATAGGCCGTCAGGGGCGTCTCGCTCGCCGGCTTCAGGATGACGGTGCAGCCTGCGGCAAGGGCAGGCGCGATCTTGCGGGTCGCCATCGCGGCCGGGAAATTCCACGGGGTGATGAGAACGCAGATGCCGATCGGTTGGTAGTCGACCACGATGCGGTTTCCACCGGCCGGGGCAACGCCGAACTCTCCGGAGATGCGCACCGCCTCCTCGGCGTTCCACCGAAAGAACTCTGCCGCATAGGCGACCTCGCCGCGCGCGTCTCGCAACGCCTTCCCGTTCTCGAGCGAAATGAGCCCGGCAAGCGTTTCGGAGCGCTCCACCATAAGTTCGAAGCAGCGGCGCAGGATCTCGGAGCGCTTTCTCGGCGGCATCTCGCGCCAGCCTTCCGCCGCGCTTGCGGCAGCCTCCACGGCCGCCGCCGCATCCGCGACGGTGGCATCGGGCACAGAGGCAATGACCGCCTCGGTCGAGGGGTCGATCACCTCGATCCGGCCCTCGCCCGCCGCAGGCCGCCAGGCGCCGCCGATATAGAGGCCGCGGGAGAACACGCTGAGGCCGAAGGGATCGCGGTCTGAATGCGGAGAATGCTGGTTGACGTTCATGATGATTTCCCAGGTCAGAGGGCGGAAGCGGCCAGATCGCCGTCATAGGCGGCGCGCACCAGGGCGCGCATGGCGGCGGCATCGAAGGAGCGGGGATTATTCTTGATCAGCCGGCCGATGCCGAGCGCCTGCTCGGCGGCCCAGTCGATCCGGTCTTCCGGCAGGCCGAGGCTGGCGAGCGTCGGAGCGATGCCGATCGCGGCAAAGAGGCGGCTCACCTCCGCGATCGCGGCATCGGCAACCGTCTCGTCGTCCTCCACTCCGGTGGGATCGAGGCCGAGCGCCCTACCGACAATGGCGATGTCCGCGCCCGCGACGCGGCGATTATATGTCATCACATAGGGCAGCATGGTCGCAACCCCGAGGCCGTGCGGCGTATGGGTCAAGGCACCGACCGGATATTGCACGGCATGGGCCGCAGCGGTGCCCGCCGTTCCGAAGGCGCAGCCGGCAGCGAGCGCGCCCATCATCACATCGGCGCGCGCATCGATGTCGGCACCGTCGACGAAGGCCTTTTCCAGGCTCCGGCTGAGGAGCCGGATGGCATGCAGCGCGAACTGGTCGGAGAGATCGCTCTTGCCGATGAAGACATGCTGCTGCGCGAGTTGAGGATCGCCGGGGCGGCGCATGGCCGTGAAGGCTTCTATGGCATGCGTTAACGCATCCGCACCGGCAATCGCCGTGAGCCCAGGCGGGCAGGATAGGGTCAGTTCCGGGTCGCAGATCGCCGCCGCAGCGATGAGATATGGGCTGGAAATGCCAACCTTCAGGATACGATCGGGATCGGAAACGACCGCAACCGGCGTCACCTCGGAGCCTGTCCCTGCCGTCGTCGGCACGGCGATGACCGGCAGGACGGGCGCCGGCACCTTGAACTCACCGTAATAATCGGCGAGCGCGCCGCCGTGAGCGAGCAGAAGCGAAGCGCATTTGGCCATGTCGAGACAGCTGCCGCCACCGATGCCGATCACCATATCGGGCTCAAAACCGCGCGCGGCCTCAACGCAAACGGCCACCGTATCCTGCGGCACGTCCGGCAGCGTCTGGTCATGCACCAGGACGACAATGCCGGCCGCTTCAAGCGCGGCGATCATTTCCGCGAAGACGGGTGTTGCGGCAAAACGCGCATCCGTGCAGACGAGTGCGCGCCGGCCGGTCCTGCTGGCGACGCTCGCGAGCGCGTGGCGCTGGCCGACGCCGGACAGGATTTCCCGCGGCAACCTCAGGGCGGCAAACAGGCTCATGATCTTTGTCCCTCGAAGGCCAGAATGCGCGGGCGCGAAAGCGCGTTGAGGTCTTCCCAGAGGCGCTGGTCGATCTCGAGCCCGTTGCGGCTTGCCGCCGCTCGCCGCCCGCGGGCACGATCGCCCGGGACGAGAACCGGTTCGCCGGCGCTGGCGGGTGGTGAAGCGCGCACGGCATCGAGATAGGTCGACAGCCGCTCCTGCAGTCCCGGCGCCAGACTGGGTTCGATCAAGATGAAGACGTCGCCTTTGTTGCACGGCGACTGGCTGTCGAGCGTGCCGCGCGCATCCGGCGCGAGCGCCGAGCCGGCAAGAGCTGCCACCAGCAGCTCCAAAGCAATGCCGAGGCCGTAGCCCTTCGCGTCGCCAAAGGGCGCAATCGCGCCGGCCTTCGCACGCCCCGGATCGGTCGTCGGATTGCCGGCCGCATCGCGCGCCCATCCCTCGGGAATGGGCCTCCCGGTCGCCGCGTGATGATGAATCCTGCCCATCGGCACGAGGCTGGTGGCCAGGTCGAGCACGAGCGGTTCCTCGGCGGTTGGCACGGCGATGGCGATGGGGTTGGTGCCGAGCATCGCCCGGGTCCCGCCGAAGGGATGGACCAGCGCCTCGCTCGACGAGAGCGCGATGCCGACGAAACCCAGTGCGGCGATGGCCTCCACGTAATGCGCGAGCATGCCGAGATGGTTGGCATTGCGCACGGCGACAAGACCGATGCCAAGATCCGCAATGTGAGGCGCCAGCCGCTCGATCGCGGCCATGGCGACGACAGGGCCAAATCCCGACGAACCCTCCACCTCCAGCACCGCATCCGCGCGCCAGCGCTGCGTGCCCTTCGTCTGCGGGTCAATGACACCGCGCTCGATGCGCTCGACCAGCCGTGGAAGCCGGTACAGGCCATGCGAGGGATGCCCCTTCATCTCCGCCGTCACCAGGACGCGAGCCTGCAGGGCCGCGTGGTCACACGGAGCGCCATGTTCTTCCAGCAGGCGGGTGGCAAGCGCGAGGGCTGCCGCTTCGGATATGCGCATGATTTTTCCTCCCTATATTAAATCGTATAGGATATAGGATTGTCTTGGGCGCAGCATCGTGCTAGCGATTGAACCTGTCAAGAGGCAAGGCAGCAGATGATTTCGACGAGACCCAAGGAACCATCAACGACCACGACCCAGATACCGCGCGCCAACAGCCTGGCGGGCGACGTCTACGAGGCAATCTTCAACCAGCTCATGTCGTTGAAGATTGCGCCGGGGGCGCGGATTACGGTCGACAACCTGGTCAGGGAATTCAACGTCTCACACACCCCGATCCGCGAAGCCCTCGGCCGGCTTGAAGGCGAGGGCCTCGTCGTCAAGCAGCATCTGGTCGGCTATCGTGCCGCGCCGCAAATCACGCGCCACCGCTTCGACGAGCTCTATGAACTGCGCCTGCTGCTGGAACCTGCCGGCGCTGCGAAGGCGGCCGAGGCAATGAACGACGAAAAGCTGGCAATCCTGACGGAGGCCGCCGGCGTGATGACACGCAGCGACAACAGGGACGAACGAGCGAACTATTCGGCCTTCGCCCGCAAGGATGCCATTTTCCATGACCGCATCATGGAATTTGCCGGCAACGAGTTGATCCGCGAGATGCTGACATTCCAGCACACGCATTTCCATATCTTCCGTCTGATGTTTCATCGCCGTGTCACCGAGGAGGCACTCGGCGAGCATCAGACGCTGCTTGATGCCTTCGCGGCGCGCGACCCCGGCGCGGCTGCGAAGGCAATGCGCATCCATATCGAACATTCGCGCGACCGGCTGTTGCCGGCCTTCGACGAAATCTGAGCAACCGGCAGGCAAGGTCGTGCCTGCCCGATCTGACAATGAGGAGGAGAACCCATGCCAGGCAAGAAAATCCTGATGCTCACCGGCGATTTCACCGAGGAGTACGAAATCTTCGTCTTTCAGCAGGCGATGGAGGCGGTCGGTCACACGGTGCATATCGTGTGCCCGGATAAGAAGGCCGGCGACATCCTCAGGACGTCGCTGCACGATTTCGAGGGAGACCAGACCTACACCGAAAAACTCGGGCACAACGTCACCATCAACAAGACGTTTTCCGAGGCCGAGGACCAGCTCGGCCAGTATCATGCCGTCTACTGCGCCGGCGGGCGCGGACCGGAATATATCCGCACCGACAAGCGGGTGCAGGCAATGGTGCGTCAGTTCCACGAGCAGAAGAAGCCGATCTTCACCATCTGCCACGGGGTCCAGATTCTGATCGCGGTCGACGGCGTCGTTCGCGGCAAGAAGGTGGGCGCACTTGGGGCCTGCGAACCGGAGGTCACCCTGGCGGGCGGAACCTATATCGACCTCTCGCCAACCGAAGCCTATGTCGATGGCACGATGGTTTCGGCCAAGGGCTGGACGGCGCTCGCCGCCTTTATGCGCGAATGCCTGAAGGTGCTGGGAACAGAGATCCACCACAGCTGAGACGACGGCACCAAGCAACGAAAGGCCCGGCAGGTGATATCTGCCGGGCCTTTTTTTCAATGGGCCTGCAATCACGCTCCGGCGCGGTTCCAGCCGCGGCCACGGTCGCCGAACATTTCATAGCCGCCATCAGTGATGGCAAGCGTATCCTCCAGCTTGATGAATCCGCGCTTCGGGTGAAGCATCGTCGTCTCGACCGAGATCACGCTCCCGGCTTCCAGCGGTTTGTCGGCATCGATGCCATCATAGGTGACGGGGTGGTTCGTCATGAGGAATGGCGCTTCGTGGGCGATGACGCCCATGCCATGGCAGAAGAAGTCGGTGAAGGCCGCCGACGGCGAGGCCTTGAGCTCGGCCTCCGCTGCCACAATCATCTCCCTGCCCGCAGCCCCTGCCCTGACCTTGGCGAAGGCCGCTTGCTGGATACATTCCACTTCGGCCAGAAGGTCCTCCAGCTCCGCATCCGGCTCGCCGAGCACACCCATGCGGCAGAGGTCACCAATATATCCGTGATAGTTGCCGCCGGAATCGATCGACAGGATCTCGCCCTCGGCCCAGGCCTGAGGCGAGCCCGCGCGGTTGTGGCTGGAGCCGAGCGTCAGGAGGCAATATTCGAAGTGCAGGCCGCGGTTCGTTTCTTCCCGGCGCAGCTGCTCGATGATCTCCATCTTTGTCGAGCCGGCGCGGGCCGCCGCGATCGTCGCCAGCATAGAGTCGGTGATCAGTTCGGAGGCGCGTCTCAGCTTTGCCAGTTCATCCGGCGTCTTGACGGCCCTTAGCCGCTCCAACACATGCGTGGCATCGACAAATCGAGCGCCATCCAACCGCGAGGCGAGCAGGTCGCGGGCGTCGGAGGGCAGGAAGGCTGGCTCGATGCCGATGCGCCCACCGGTCTTGCCGATTTTCTTCAAGTGCTCGACGGCGAGCCCGGCGGCATCCTGCGTGCCCCAGCTCGCCGTATGCACGGAGGGCGTCCAGAATGGATTGTTCTGGTGCTCCGCGCCCTCCATGCGGTTGCCCACATAGGCGGAGTGATCGGGCGCGCCTTTCTCATAAATCACCATCGGCAGGTAGCGGCTATGCCCGATCGCATCCATGGCGGCGAAGAAGATGAACTTATAGCCGCCCATGAGATATTGCGTGTTGTGTTTGGAGGTGGCGACGATGACGTCGATACCGGCTTCCTCCATGAGACGGTCGAGCTTGGCCGTATCGAACGGCGTCACGGCGGTCTGCCTTGTTTGCCCTGCATTGTCGTTCATTGTCTTTCCTCCCAGAAAATGGATGCGCCCCCTCAGAAGCCCGGCGGCAGCAGGCGGAAGTCCGGCAAATCGCGTAGCGCAAGCTCCGGCCCGGCCGGTGAGTAGACCACGAAAAGGAGCATCTTCCCGCCGCCAGTGTTCTTCGTCGAATGAAAGCGACTTTCCGGAATATAGATCGTGCAGCCGGTGGCGACCTTCTGCGTGATCGGATTACCATTTTCGTCCTCGACCATCTGCTCGCCCTCGCCGGAAATCACAAAAATGATTTCCTCCGCGCCCGGGTGATTGTGGCGGGAATGGCCCTCGCCGCTTGGCAGCTCGACGACGCCGCCGGAAAAGCGGCTGGCACCGTTGATCTCGGGCGCCACAGTCAGCGACAGCTTGCCCCAGTCGAAACCGAAGGCGCTCACATCCTCAGGATAGATAAAATACTTGTTCTTTACCATGAAACGACCTCCTCCATGCCCTTCCTCAGACGACCGCGCCGATGGCGAGCGCCTTGAAATCTTCGGTCTGCTTGCGGATTGCCGCCTCTGCCGGCAGGCGCTCCATCGAGCTTGCGCCATAAAAGCCGTTGCAGCCAGGGCAGCGTTCGAGAATGTAGCGCGCATCCGCCGGCATGGAGATCGGGCCGCCATGGCAGAGCACGATGACGTCGTCGCGCACGGAACGTGCCGCCTTGGCGATCGCGGCGATCTCCTCGACGCAGTCATCGAGGGACTTGCCGGATGTGGCGCCGATCGTGCCGCCGGTCGTCACCCCCATATGCGCCACGACGATGTCGGCGCCGGCGGTCGTCATGGCGATAGCCTCGCTTTCGTTGAACACATAGGGCGTCGTCAGCAGGTCGAGGCCGTGGGCGGTGGCGATCATCTCGACCTCCAGATTGTAGCTCATGCCCGTTTCCTCGAAACTCTGCCGCATCCGCCCATCGAAGAGGCCTATTGTGGGGAAGTTCTGTACGCCGGAAAAGCCCATTGCCTTGAGGTCGGCGAGGAAGCGCGGCATCAGCACAAAGGGGTCCGTGCCATTGACGCCAGCAAGCACCGGCGTCTTTTTCACGACAGGCAACACTTCAAGCGCCATGTCCTTGACGATCTCGTTGGCATTGCCATAGGCGAGCAGTCCGGCTGCCGAACCGCGGCCCGCCATGCGGTATCGCCCGGAATTGTAGATAATGATGAGGTCGATACCGCCTGCCTCCTCGGCCTTGGCGGAGATGCCGGTGCCGGCACCGCCGCCGACGATCGGCACGCCGGCTGCGATCATGCCGTGAAATTTTTCGAGGATGGTGCTGCGCGGTATGACTGGCATCGATTTGTCTCTCAGGGGTTGGCGATGTCACGATAGGCCGCGACGGCGGCCTCGGCGAAATCTGGATCGTTGATATGGAGCGGCAGGCGAATAATACGTCGCGACACCGTCGGCTTCACCGTCGCCTCGAGCGCGGCGAAAAGCGCGGCATCGGCTTGCGGATCGAAGAACGGACCGCCTTCGATGTCGAGGGCCGAAACGCCCTTTTCGGGAATGAGAAGGCGTACGGGGCCGTGGCAGAGATTGAGCTTGTCGCCGATCCAGCGGCCGATCTGCGCGCATTCGGCCGACGTCGTGCGCATCAAGGTGACGTTCGGGTTGTGCCGGTAAAACAGCCGGCCGGTATAACGCTCCGGGACAGTCTCCGGCGCCCAGAAGTTCACCATATCGAGCGCACCGACCGAGCCGACATAGGGCAGGCCTTTGCGAGCAATGGCGCCGAAACGGTCCGAGGTGGCGGGCAAGACGCCGCCGAACAGCAGGTCGCAGACCTCGGTCGTCGTGATGTCGAGCACGCCAGAGATGAGTTCGCTGTCGGCAAGCTTCTCCATCGCACGCCCGCCCGTGCCTGTCGCGTGGAAGACCAGGCAGTCATAGTCCGCTCGGAGGCGCTCGACCATGGCGGATACGGCAGGTGTCGTAACGCCGAACATGGTAAGCCCGAGGGCTGGTTTGGATGCAGTCACCTCAGCCGGCCGGCGGGCCATGGCGGTGATCGCCTGGGCGGCGTTGTGAAGGATGACGCGGCTCAGCCGGTTCAGGCCCGCCATGTCCGTGACCGAGGGCATCATCAAGATGTCTGAAACATCGACAAAGGGAGCCACATCGCCGGATGCGAGCGTCGAGACCATGATCTTTGGCAGACCGAGCGGCAATTGGCGCATGCCCGCGGTAATGATCGAAGTGCCCCCGCCTCCACCGATACCGATGACGCCGGCGATGTCCTGGCGCTCCACGAGGAAGCGCGCGAAGGCAATGCCCATCGCCTCGACCGCCGTTCCGCGGTCGCCGCTGGCAAGAACGGCTCCAGCCCCGTCCGGATGGCACGCCGCCACTGCGTCGGCCCTCACATCGACGGAGATTTGAGGCTCGCGGATGCCGACGTCGACACGGACGACAGCCCCGCCCGCCGCTTCGATGCAGGCGGCCAGATAAGCAAGCTCCTCGCCCTTCGTGTCGGCCGTGCCGACCACGTAGATCTGCTTCATTTCCCCTCCGAGACCGGTTGGGTTTCCTCCCAGCATATCCCACGTCCGGCAAAGCGATAGGCCCTTGCAAATTAGTGAGACGCGCGTATCATAAAGACATGGATGTCTCACGTCAACAGAACGAAACAGCCAGGACCGAGCGAGGACCGCGTGCCCGAACGCGAAAACTGATGCTCGAAACGGCAACGCGGCTCATGCAGTCCGGTATCACTCCGTCGGTAAGTGAAGTCGCCGAGGCTGCCGAAGTCTCGCGCGCGACGGCCTACCGTTACTTTCCGAGCCAGGCCGCACTCGTGCATGCCGTGGTGGACGAGGCTCTGGGGCCGATACTCAGCTGGTCGTCGGACAGTCCCGATGCACGCACCCGCGTTGCCGACCTCTTGGCGACCGCAATGCCGCGCATCGATGAGTTCGAAGCCACCTTCAAGGCGGCGCTGAAACTTTCGCTGGACCAGTGGGCGCAGCGCCAGGCCGGCACGCTCGGCAACGAGCCGCTGTTCACGCGCGGCCACCGGGTCGACCTGCTGAAGAGCGTGACGGCTCCCCTGCAGGGCACCATGCCGCCCGAATCCCGGGAACGCCTTGCACAGGCGCTTTCGCTTGTCTTCGGCGTCGAGGTGCTGATCGTGTTGAAGGATATCTGGGGCCTGACCTCCGAAAGCGCGCAGTCTGTTGCCGAGTGGGCCGCCAGGGCGCTTGTTGATACGGCGTTACGGCAGGCGGAGAGCAAAGCATGACATGGGGAACCTTCAAATTATCAATTGGTTGGACCAGATGAAGCAAATGTGGTCGGGATTGGCAAGCAGGAACGTGAGTTTGCCTGACAAGACCGCATGAGCGGAGCCGCAATTGTGGGAAGGTATCCAGAAGTCTGGAAGATGAACCTTTGCTAAATGCTCTCCGAGGCTCACTCTTGACGATATTGGCGTTTGGTACTACCAGATTAGGGAATAACATTCAGGCTTGAGATCTGAAACGCGCCAGGGTCGGGGAGGACCCCAGCACGAAAATCACCCAGGAGGATCGGGAAGCCGGATCGGGAGGCCCGCGATGACGCGGGAAGCGTGCATAAATGGGAGGAAATGTTATGCGCAAAACTATGGCCGGTCTCTTTGCCGGTGTCGGATTGATGTGGGCCTGCGGAACATCCGCACAGGCCCAGGAACTGACGATTTTCTGGGCCGAGTGGGACCCGGCAAATTACCTTCAGGAACTCGCCAACGAATACGAGGCTGAAACCGGCGTCAAGGTCACGGTCGAGACCACACCGTGGGCCGACTTCCAGACCAAGGCATTCACCGAGTTCAACGCCAAGGGTTCAGCCTATGACATGGTCGTCGGCGACAGTCAGTGGATCGGGGCGGCGTCAGAAGCCGGCCATTACGTCGATCTGACCGACTTCTTCACCAAGCACAATCTGACCCAGGTGATGGCTCCGGCAACGGTGAAATACTATGCCGAATATCCGTCGAACTCGAAAAAGTATTGGTCAGTTCCGGCCGAAGGCGACGCCGTCGGCTGGTCCTACCGCAAGGACTGGTTCGAAGATCCCAAGGAGATGGAGGCGTTCAAGGCTAAATACGGCTACGACCTCGCCCCGCCGAAGACATGGGCCGAGATGCGCGACATCGCCGAGTTCTTCCACCGTCCAGACCAGAAGCGCTACGGAATCGCCATCTACACCGACAATTCTTATGACGGCCTCGTCATGGGTGTCGAGAACGCGATCTTCTCCTTTGGAGGCGAACTCGGTGACTACCAGAGCTACAAGGTCGACGGCATCATCAATTCCGAGAAGAACGTCAAGGCGCTCGAATTGTATCGCGAGCTCTACGGCTTTACGCCTCCGGGCTGGGCCAAGTCCTTCTTCGTCGAGAACAATCAGGCGATCACCGAGAACCTGGCGGCGATGAGCATGAACTACTTCGCCTTCTTCCCGGCCCTGGTGAACGAGGCGTCCAACCCGAGCGCCAAGGTTACCGGCTTCTTTGCCAATCCGGCTGGGCCGAACGGAGAACAATTCGCAGCGCTCGGCGGTCAAGGTATATCGGTCATCTCCTACTCAAAAAACCAGGAAGAGGCGATGAAATTCCTCGAATGGTTCATCAAGGACGAGACCCAGAAGCGCTGGGCCGAACTCGGCGGCTACACAGCAAGCGCCAAGGTGCTTGAATCGCCGGAATTTCAGAACGCGACACCCTATAACAAGGCCTTCTACGAGACCATGTTCAAGGTGAAGGACTTCTGGGCAACGCCTGAATATGCCGAACTGCTGATCCAGATGAACCAGCGCATTTATCCCTTCGTCACCGCCGGGCAAGGCACGGCGAAGGAAGTGCTCGACTCTCTGGCAGCGGACTGGAACGCGACGTTCAAGAAATACGGACGCAATAAATAGCAAACGCGATCAGCGGAGGGGCTCCGTCGCCCCTCCGTTTGCATTCTGCATCTCGCGCCCAAAGGCGCGGTTCGAGAGGGCGCGGCGCCCGGAATTCACTTCGCGCATCGTGATGCCTTTCCGGCATCCGGCGCCGACTCTCGGAGGAGGAGAGGATTGGCAACCGCAGTCATGACATCGCTGGACACGAAATCGCGTGCCGCATCCCGCGGCATGAGCGACATCCGCATTCGCAATCTCTTCATTATCCCGACGATCCTGTTTCTGATCATCTTCAACATCTTTCCGCTGATCTATTCGCTCGGCTATTCGTTCACGGATTTTCGCGCCTCGACGAACGCGCCGGCCAACTTCGTCGGCCTGCAGAACTACCGCGAATTGCTGAACGATCCTTTCATCTGGTCGAATTTCGCCATCACCGCGAAATATGTGATCGTCTCTGTGACGGGGCAGGTGATCGTCGGCTTCGGCACCGCGATGCTGCTCAACCGTGACATTCCGCTGAAGGGTCTTCTGACGACGCTGCTGCTGCTGCCGATGATGCTGTCGATGGCCGTCGTCGGCCTCTTCTGGAAGCTGCTCTACGACCCGTCCTTCGGCATCATCAACTACGCGCTCGGCCTCGGCTCCTTCGAGTGGCTGTCGAATCCGGACATGGCTCTCTATGCGGTCGCAATCACGGACATCTGGATGTGGTCGCCCTTCGTGATGCTGCTGTCGCTTGCCGGCCTTTCGGCCGTGCCAAAACATCTCTACGAGGCAGCGGCGATCGACCGGGCGGGACCGTTCTATACCTTCTTCCGCATCACGCTGCCGCTGGTGGCGCCGATCCTGATGATCGCAATCATCTTCCGTACGATGGAGGCCTTCAAGACCTTTGACCTCGCCTACATCCTGACCAGCCAACCGACGACCGAGGTGATCTCCATCCGGCTCTACAAGATGGCCTTCCAGGAATGGCAGACGGGGCGTTCCTGCGCACTCGCCTACATCGTGCTCATCATGGTTCTTGCGATCACCAACATCTACGTCAAGTACCTCAACAAAGTGAAGGAGCGCTGAGATGGCTGCCGTCCAAACCCGCTCCGAACGCGCGCTGAACCGGGTGGCGATCGCCGCCGTACTGGTCATCACGCTGATCTTCCTGGCGCCGATCTACTGGATCACCTCGACGGCCTTCAAGCCGCGCAATCTCGCTACCACCATTCCGCCGACGGTGCTCTTCGAGCCGGAACTCTCGCCTTTCGTGAAGCTCTTCACCAAGCGCTCGCAACTGCGCGGGGCGCCAACCCCTGAAGAATATGCCGCCGCCCCCTGGTGGGAGCGGATGGTGTTCGACGGCGGCGAGAAGATCGTTCGCTCCGGCCGCGGCGAGGTGCAGCCCTCCGGCTATCCGAACCGCTTCATGAACTCGCTGATCGTCGCCATCACGTCCACGGTGCTGGCCGTCGGCATGGGAACCTTCACAGCCTACGGTTTCTCGCGCTTCAAAGTGAAGGGGGAGGCAGACCTTCTCTTCTTCATCCTGTCGACGCGCATGCTGCCGCCCGTCGTCGTGGCGATCCCGATGTTCCTCATGTACCGCGTCGTCGGCCTCAACGACACGCATTGGGGCCTCATCATACTCTACACTGCCTTCAACCTTTCCTTCTCCGTTTGGCTGATGAAGGGCTTCATCGACGAGATCCCGAAGGAATACGAGGAGGCCGCGCTCGTCGACGGATACACGCGGATGGAGGCCTTTTTCAAGATCGTCATCCCGGAAGCGGCCACCGGCATCGCCGCAACCGCGGTCTTCTGCTTCATCACGGCCTGGAATGAATATGCATTTGCGCTGATCATGACGAACCGGCGTGCGCAAACGGCTCCACCCTTCATTCCGAGCCAGGTCGGCTCAGGCCTGCCGGATTGGACGGTGATTGCCGCCGGCACGTTCCTGTTCCTGCTACCGGTCGCCATCTTCACCTTCCTGCTCAGGAACCATCTCCTGCGCGGCATGAGCTTCGGAGCGATCCGCAAATGACCTTTCGCGCCTTCAACCAGAAATATCTCGAACCCGGTTCGCAGTATCTCATGATCTTGGGCATCGTCGCGCTCTGCCAGCCCTGGAACCTGTTTCTGCACCGCTACGGCATGACGATGACACTCGTCGGACTGATCGCCTTCATGGTGGCGACCAAAATCCCCCGCGACGCGCAACCAGACGAAGGCAACCATTCATGACGCAGATCGAACTTCGCGGGATTCAGAAATATTTCGGTGCCGTCCAGGTCATCAAAGACCTTAATCTCGCCATCGCCGACAATGAATTCATCGTGCTGCTTGGACAATCGGGCTGCGGAAAGACGACGACATTACGCGCCGTCGCGGGGTTGGAGACGATCGACGAAGGCGACATTCTGATCGACGGGCAGCCGGTGCAGCATATCAAGGCATCCGACAGGGATATCGCCATGGTATTCCAATCCTTCTCGCTTTATCCGCACATGACGGTCTACGAGAACATCGCCTTCCCGCTCCGCGCGACCCGGATGAGCCGTGCCGATGTCGATGCGTCGGTCCGCGAGATCGCCGGTGTGCTGCGCATCACCGGTCTCCTGGCCCGCAAGCCCTCGGCGCTGTCAGGCGGCGACATGCAGCGCGTCGCGATCGGCCGCGCGCTGGTGCGACGGCCAAAGGCCATGCTGATGGACGAGCCGATCGGTGCGCTCGACGCGAAGCTGCGCGAGGAAATGCGGGCGGAAATCAAGCGTCTGCATATCAAGCAGGGTTCAACCACCATCTACGTGACGCATGACCAGGTGGAGGCGATGTCGCTCGCCGACCGCATCGTCATCATGCACGAGGGCATCCTCCAGCAGGTGGGCACGCCGGAAGAGGTTTACGCGCAACCCGCCAACACGTTCGTCGCCCAGTTCGTCGGAAGCCCGGTCATGAACATGGCGCCGGCGATCATCAGCGCAACGGGCAGCCATACCAGCGTGCAGGTCGGCGACGGGACGACGGGCTTTGAGTTCCCCGCCGTGCTGGCGAACCGCCTCTCCGACGCAAGGGCTGAGAACGGCAAGCTGACACTCGGGGTCCGGCCTGAAGGCGTGCTTGTTTCACGGGAGGCCCGCGAGGGCTTCATGCCGGTCGAGGCACATATTATCGAGCCTCTCGGATCGCACGACATCGTGGACCTGAAGGTTGGTCACCAGATGATCAGGGCACGCACCAAAAGCGGCTTCGTGCCCGGTCCGGGCGAAGCCGTCTGGGCACGCATTGACCCCGCTCAGGCACATTTCTTCAACACGGCGACCGGTTCGTCGCTGGGGATCAGACTCTGATGGCGCATATCGAACTCAAGGGCATCACCAAGACTTTCGGCAACCACACGGCGCTGAAAAACCTGAACATCGACATTGCTGACGGCGAGTTCTTCGTGCTGCTCGGGCAGACCGGCGCCGGCAAGACGACGACGCTGCGCCTGATCGCCGGTCTCGAGAAGCCGACTGCAGGCCAGATCTTCATCGACGGGCAGGACGTCGCCGACTGGGGTGCCGCCGAGCGCGACGTCGCCCTGGTGCTCCAGCAATATTCGCTTTACCCGCGCTACACGGTGCGGGAGAACCTGGAATTTCCATTGAAATCCCGTATCCGTCGCGTTGAGCCCGGAGAAATCAAGGAGCGCGTAGACCGCGTTGCGAAGACCCTGCGCATCGAGCATCTGCTCGACCGTAAGACGGACCGGCTGTCGGGAGGCGAGATGCAGCGCGTATCGATCGGCCGGGCCATCGTGCGCAAGCCGCGGGTCTTCCTGATGGACGAACCGCTTTCGGCGCTCGACGCGAAGCTTCGCGAAGCACTTCGCACCGAGCTGAAAAACCTGCAGATGAACCTCGGCGCGACCTTCCTCTTCGTCACTCACGACCAGATAGAGGCCATGTCGATGGGTGACAAGATCGGCGTCCTGAACAATGGTCAACTGGTGCAGACGGGTACGCCGCAGGAGATCTACCAAAACCCGGTCAACACTTTCGTTGCGCGCGCGGTCGGATCGCCGCCGATGAACCTGATTGCCGGCACGCTTGCCGGCGGCGAGGCAGTGGCCAGCGAGGGCTACCGGCTGCCCCTCGGCAACGGACACGGGATCGCGACAGACGGTCGCCCGCTCACCTTCGGCATCCGTCCCGAGGACATTTTTCTCGATAGTGGCGCGCCCGGAGAAGCACGGGTCCACGACGTGGAAAACCATGGTGTCGAAAAGATCGTGACGCTGCGCACCGGCGAGAAGTTCATCCACGCGACCGTGCCGACACAGACGGCGCTTCGCATAGAGGATGAGGTTCACTTTTCGTGGAATCCGGAAAAGGTCGTGCTGTTTGACGCCGGAAGCGGTGTCAGCCTGCGGCACGCGGGCTGACCTCATCGGTCCGAAAGATGCCGGCGGTATCAGGGCGCGGAGGGCAAGCCCGCGTTTCGAGTTGACGCGACCGGGCTCGGAGCTATGCCGGAAAGCGCCGGCGATAGTGTTCTACCACTTCGGGATTGCGCAGATTGACGGGCAAGTCGCCCTTGATGACGCGCACGGCTTCGCTCGCCGCGCCTGTTCCCATGCGCATCATGCTCTCTTCCGTTAGACCAGCCAGATGCGGAGTGATAATGACGTTGTCAAAGCCGAAATAGGGATGGTCGAGCGGCAGCGGCTGCGTTGCGAAGACGTCGAGCGCGGCTCCGCCGATGCGGCCGTCGCGCAGCGCCTCCATCAACGCCGCATCATCGATCACCGGCCCGCGCGAGACGTTGACCAGAATGGCCGCGGGCTTCATGCGCCCGATGCGACCGGCATCGAGCAAGCCAGTGGTCTCCGGCGTCAGCGGACAACAGAGCACCACGATATCGGCCGTCGCCATAAGCTCATTGATCGCCAGGAAACGCACGCCGTCCGGCACGTTTTCCGGCGACCGGCTCGTGGCGACCACCTCCAGACCGAAGCCGAACTTCGCGATCTTGAAAATCGCCTTGCCGACATTGCCCATTCCGACGATGCCCATGGTGCGGCCGGCGAGGTCGACGGCCGTATCCGACTGGGCGCGGCCCGCCGCCCAGCCGTTCTGACGCAGTTCACGGTCCATCAGGCGGAAGCGCCGAAGCAGGGCCAGTGTCACGAGGAAGACGTGCTCGGCGACAGTCGAAGCATTGGCGCCCGGGACGTTGGCGACAAGCACGCCGGCGCGGGTTGCCGCATCCATCGGCACCATGTCGAGCCCGGCGCCGTGGCGGATCGCAGCGCGAAGCGCCGGCGCATCCTCGAAGAAGGCCGGCGGGATCGGCGCGCGTACGACGACGATGCCCGCGCCGCGGCCTTCTCGCAGCAACGTTTCGGGATCGGGCGCGGAAGCGACGCGCAGATCACCCGCAGCCTCAAGCATGGACCTGGCCGCGGGGTGCAGGGGATGTGTGGAAAAGATGAAGCTCATCGGCCCTCCCGCCGGTTGCGCCTATCCGGCTGCCGTCGCTGGACTGCCGATGAGACCCTTCCAATAGCTTTCCGCACCTTGAAGATGCGCGCTCATCAGCGCCTGGGCCAGATTGCCGTCTCGGGCAAGCAGCGCCTCGTAGATGCGGATATGTTCCTCATGCGAGCGCCGGCTGCGGGCGGGTTCGGCAAAATAGATCGGCAGGCGGTGCTCACCCATGACGTAGTAGACGCTGCACACCCGATGGAAGACGCTATTCTTGGTGGCGCGGACGATCTCCAAATGAAAATCCCGGTCCTCGCGCGCCAGCCCCTCGCCGGCGGCAAGCTTCGCCTCGGACGCGGCGAGGATATCGCGCAAGTGCTGGTAATTCTCCTCCGTCGCCCGATCGCAGGCGAGCTCGGCGGCCTTGATCTCATGGATCTTGCGAAGCTCCACGGTCTCATAGATCAGGATGGGATCAAGCGGCACGCCGGCGCGGGCAAAAAGCGCCATTGCCTCCACGCTCGCCTCTGTGGTCGTCAGATAGATCCCTGACTTGGCCCGGCGCTCGACGATGCGCATTGCCTCCAGAATGGCCAGTGCCTCTCGAACCTGGCCCCGGCTGACGCCGAAATGCTCCGCAAGCTCTCGCTCCGAAGGCGTGCGGCCGTTGCCGCTCGAGTTCGAGAAAAGATGGGCCGCGAGATCGGAGAGGAGGGAGTTTTCTTTCATCGTCACTGTCTTTGCGCGTGAGTCTCCAGGACCCGCTGATTGATCGTGAAGCCCAGGCCAGGCCTGTCCGGGATCTCTATCATACCGTCTTTCACTGACACAGTGTCCTCGACAAGATCATGGATCATCGGATTGGCGCCGAGCGAATATTCGATGATGAAGCTTGCCGGGGAAGCCGCGCACAAGTGCAGACCGGAAAAGAAGCAGGGCGCACCGGCCCAGAGATGCGGCGCGAAACGGAGATTAAAGGCGCTGGCGAGCGAACTGATGCGCATCGCCTCCGTAATGCCGCCGCAGAAGGCAGGGTCCGGCTGGAATATGTCGGCGGCCCGAAGCATGGCAAGATCTCGGAAGGCAAAACGCGTCGCCTCGCTCTCGCCGGCAGCGATCGGCACGTTCCCAGCCGCGCGCACCTCCGCCATGCCCGGCTTGTCATCGGCAATCACCGGCTCCTCGAACCAGGCGAGGTCGCAATCGGCAACCATCTGGATGAAGCGCTTGGCATCGGCAACAGTATACGTCCCGTGCGCATCGACCATCAGGTCGACGTTAGGCCCGACCGCTTTGCGAGCCGCCCGCACGCGCGATGCCGAGACATGCAGCGCACGATCCATCGCGCCGACGCGCATCTTGACTGACTTGAAACCGCCGGCCGCGATATAGGACCGGAGTTGATCGCCGATCCGCTCCGCACTCTCCCAACCGCCCGAGGCATAGGCGGGCAACCTGTCGGCCTTGCGGCCACCCAGCAGCTTCCAGACGGGAACGCCGAGCGACTTGCCGAGAATGTCCCAGAGCGCTATGTCGACCGCGCTGATCGCCGCGACGGAAAGGCCGCGACGCGCGATCTCGGGCATGGCGTGACCCGAACGCGCCGCCGTCTCGTGGCGTACGCCGTTGTAAAGCATCTCCCATATGGTGGAGATATCGGCAGGATCGCGGCCGATGAGCTTCGGCCCCACCTCGTGGTTGATCATGTGGACCAGCGTGCCGTAGGTGCCCGCACTGCCCGCGGCATTCTTACCCTCTCCCCAGCCCACGATGCCGTCGTCCGTTTCGATCCGCAGGATCGCGCTATCGAAGGTCGTCAGTCGGCCGAAGTCGCTGCGGTGCTGACGGCTGGCCTCGATGGGAATTTTGATCCACCAGGCCTCTACGGTCTTGATGCGCATGTCTCGGATCCCCTGCCCCGCACGGCCCGCGAGCCGCATGGCATATGTCTTTCCGTTCGTTACTTGATCAGCGGCAGGATCGTCTCGGCAGTGATCCGCATCTGATCGTCGTAGAACTTCTCAGTGAGAAGGCTCGAGCCGTGGTCCTGGATGAATTTCAGTTGCTCCGGGGGAATGTCGACAGGGTTTCGCTCGACCATGTCCGGATATTTGGCGGCGGGCGTCCGGTCGACCGGAGCGACGAATTCGTTGGTGACGGCGCCGTCGTAACCGATTTCCTTCAGCGTGCCGATGATCTTCGGCCAGTCGAGATGGCCGAGGCCGGCGGCAAAACGATTGTTATCGGCGACGTGGAAATCGAACAGGCGCTTTCCAGCGAGCCGGATCGCATCATACATGTCTTCCTCCTCGATGTTCAGGTGGAAGGCATCCAGGCACACCCCGCATTCGGGGCTGACGGCATCGGCGAGCGCCAGCGCTTGGGCGGCACGGTTGAAGAAATAGGTCTCGAAACGGTTGAGCGGCTCGACGGCAATGCGCACACCCCTCTTCTGCGCATGGGCAAAACACTCCTTGGTGGCGTCCACCACCCATGTCCACTCTTCCTCCTCGGTCCCATCCGGCACCACCTTGCCGACGGTGGCCGGCACCAGGGTGACGATCTCGCCATCGAGTTCGCTGACCATGGTGATGACGCTCTTGACATAGTCCACCGACTTGGCGCGCTGGCCTTCATCCCTGGCGGCAAGATTTCGCTCGCCGAGCGTCAGCGTAACGGCGCCCCAGCAGCGGATGCCATGCTCCTTCAGCAGCGCACGCGTCTCCTTGACGTCGTACTGTGCCGGTTCGCCGGATATCTCGATGCTCTCGTAGCCATATTTCTTGATGCGCTTCAACGTGACGGCGAGCGGTTCCGCCCGCATCCAGTTGTGTGTGGAAAGATGCATGAGGTTCCTCCTAGGCTGTTGCGGCCACGCTCGACAGCCGCTTGGCATCGAAACGTCACCTTATCGCTGGCCAGTCCCGTTGCTGCTACAATCTGGTTTGGCCAATTCTTGTTGTCTGAAAGATCTAACCCAATTCCAGAGCCTCTGCAAGACGGCCTTGAAACACCGATACATCCGGTGCATTCGGCTGTTTATCACGACATTTCATCGCTTATGCACGGAATCCTGGCTCCAGGCGGCGAGCACCGCAGCTTGACCTAATGCGCAAATTTGGTATGACCAGATATGAGGATGTCGATCGGCTTAAGCCGCCGGGCAGTGGCCGCAAGGAAAAGGGGGAGAGATGAAGATCGGGATGTGCATGTTCCTCTGGACGACAGCTGTCGGCAGCAAACACGAGGCATTGTTGCGCGATATCAAGGCCACGGGGTTTGATGGTGTCGAGATCCCGATCTTTTCGGGCGCACCCGACGACTACCGGCGGCTGGGGGCCTTGCTCGACCGGATCGGCCTGGAACGGACCGCCGTTTCCGCTATGGGCGACCCGCAGATGAACCTGATCGCCCCCGACGCCGCGACCCGCAAGCGCGGCATCGACTTCGTGAAATGGGCAATCGACTGCAGCGATGCGCTTGGGGCGACGATGCTGAGCGGGCCGCTGCATTCGACGCTCGGCAAATTTTCCGGAAGCGGGCCGAGCGCGGCGGAACTCAAGCGCTCAGTTTCCTCGCAACGCGCGATCGGCGATCATGCAGCAAAGCACGGCGTCACGATCGGACTTGAGGCGCTCAACCGCTTCGAATGTTATCTGTTCAACACGATGGACGACCTTGCGACCCATATCGACGCGGTCGGACATCCGAATATCCGCGCCATGTACGACACCTTCCACAGCAATATTGAAGAGGCCGATCCCATTGGCGCCTTCACGCGAAACAGTGACCGCATCGTCCATGTCCACATTTCGGAGAACGACCGCGGCGTACCGGGGCGCGGCAACGTTCCCTGGGCGGAGACGTTCAAGGCGCTACGT
This sequence comes from Rhizobium aouanii, assembly GCF_037002925.1. Lineage (NCBI taxonomy): Bacteria > Pseudomonadati > Pseudomonadota > Alphaproteobacteria > Hyphomicrobiales > Rhizobiaceae > Rhizobium > Rhizobium aouanii. Next base: position 125,343 of record NZ_JBAMYD010000016.1, on the reverse strand, counting down.
GCGAGCGGCTACGACGGGTGGCTGACAATCGAGGCCTTCGGTCGGGCGCTCAAGGAACTCGCCGCCGCGACAAAGGTCTGGCGCGACTTTTCCGAGACGCCTGAAGCGGTCTACCGCGAAGGCTACCGGCATATCCGCAATGGATGGCACGCGGCGGCATGACCACAACCGATCTGCTCTTCAAGAGATTTGACCCGTGGCAACACATCGCCGCGCAGTTGGTCAATTCGATCATTGAAAAGCTGGGCACCCAAAACCAAGACGTCGCAAGCCTGTATGGCACTGGAACCGCACCACGCCTGTCATTGACGGACGCGGCTCGGCGGCAGGCGCCGGGGGATCAGTCCATCCGGCGGCCTTCGGCGGAGAAGAGGTGGATTTTCTCGGATTTGGGCGCGAGGTCGATTTGTTGGTCAGGTTTTAGATCCACCCGCCGGTGCAGCACGATGGTTGCCGTCTGCGTGCCGACACGCACCGAAAGATGGGTCTCCGCACCTGTCGGCTCGACAGTCAGCACGGTGGCCGGAATGCCCGTCTCTGCAATGTCGAGGTCTTCCGGGCGGATGCCGTAGGTGCGTGCCGCGCTGTGGCTCAATTGCGGCGGAAGCGGCAGGGAAACACCGCCTTCGATACGGAAGCCGCCGTCGCTGACGCCACCCTCGAAGAGGTTCATCGACGGCGAGCCGATGAAGGCGGCGACGAAGGTGTTATCCGGGCGGTCGTAGAGATCGAGCGGCTTGCCGATCTGCTCGATGCGGCCGGCGCGCATGACGACGATCTTGTCGGCCATGGTCATCGCCTCGATCTGGTCATGGGTGACGTAAACGATGGTCGTGCCAAGGCGCTGATGCAGCTCCTTGATCTCGCTGCGCATGGTCACCCGCAGCTTGGCGTCGAGGTTGGACAGCGGCTCGTCGAAGAGGAACACTTTCGGATGGCGTACGATGGCGCGGCCCATGGCGACGCGCTGGCGCTGGCCGCCGGAAAGCTGTTTCGGCAGGCGCTCCAGCAGCGGTTCAAGTGCGAGAATGCCGGCGGCTTCGGTCACCAGCTTGTTGATTGTCGCCTTATCGCGCCCCTGCAGCTTCAGGGCAAAGCCCATATTTTCGCGCACCGTCATATGCGGATAGAGCGCGTAGGACTGGAACACCATGGCGATATCGCGCTCCTTCGGCGCGACGTCGTTCATGACGCGACCGTCGATGCGGATTTCACCGCCGCTGATATCCTCTAGCCCCGCCAGCATGCGCAGAAGCGTGGACTTGCCGCAGCCGGACGGCCCGACGAGCGTGACGAACTCACCGTCCTCGATACCTGCGGAAACCCCGTGGATAACCGAGGCCGCGCCGTATTGCTTCTGAACCCGGTCGATTGCTACCGATGCCATTGTCTGTCCTCCCTCACAGTTTCAATTGCCAGACGCCGGCCCCGGCGACGGTGCCGGCGAGCGTTGCCGAACGTGCGGCGGCAAAGCCCGGAATGCGTTTGGACCCCGTCCAGCGGCCGTTGTCAGCGAAGACCTCGATGGAGCCGGCATCGAGGAAGATGCGCAGGCTCGACGGTTTCGCGCCAGCGGCGACGTAACGTGGCGGCGCCATACCGGTACGAACGTCGAAGACAATCGCCAGACCATCGGCATCGAGTTTAACGCCTAGATCGACATCCGGATGATCGAAGGTGAGATCGAAGGCAGCGCCCGGCTCGGTGAGATCAAGTACGATCTCGACGGCGCCGGTGCCGAGCGGCACGGTCTTGCCGGCGGCAAGCGCGGTGTCATCCAGCAACTGATGACGCAGGCTTTCGACGGCCGCGACCGGCGGGGTCAGCACGGTGTCGCCGTCGAGAAGCATGCGGCGCGGCAGGGTCATGGCCGTCGGGAAATCGTCCTTCTTGGAAAAATCCGTCCAGTTGGCGAGCCAGGCGATGCCGACCGGCTCGTCGCCATCAACGAAGGCCTGGAAGGCATAGGCATCCGAACCGAAATCCAACTCCTGCACGAACTCCGCAGTGAAGGTGCGGCCATCGAAGCCGCCGATGGTGACGGAGGTGAGGTTGCGGCGGCCGGTGGCCGGGTCGCGGCTGGTGAGCAGACCGAAGATCAGCGCCCAGCGGGTTACTCCGTTTTTGCCGGAAAGCGGCACCATGCAGGGGCATTCCGCCGCCGTCATGCCGAAACCGTCCTCGCGATGGAGGATGCTAAGGAAGGTCCAGCCATCGGCGCCTTGCGCGTCTGCGGTTTCATAGAGCAGTACGACGCCGCCCTGCCTGTCGCGGCTGCCGAGCAGCATCTTCCAGTGCCCGTCCGGGCCCTTGAAGACATAGGGGTCGCGGAAATCGCTGGTGAGGTTCAAGCCTTCCGGGCGCAGCGGCATCACGATTTCCGACGGGCCGGCAACGATGCCGTCGCGGCTGACGGCGGAAAGCTGGATTTGCTCTTCCGGCTGCCGGTCACGCACATGCTCGGTGTAGAAGACGCGGATTTCCTCGCCTTCTGGACCGGCGCCGGGGATCGCCGAGCCGGAGAAGGCGCCGCCGCGGCCATCGTCCTTTTCCGATAGATGCGCCGCCGGGAAGAGGAACATGGGCAGATGCCTCCAGCGGACGAAATCCTTCGAGACGGCATGGCCCCAGTGCATAGTGTTCCAGCGCGGCTCATGAGGATAATGCTGGTAGAAGAGGTGAGCATTTCCGCCGAACCGTCCAAAACCGTTCGGATCGTTCATCCAGCCGAAAGGCGGGCGGAAATGGTAGCTGTCGGGCACGCCGGGGGCGGCGGTGCGGGCGTCGCTGTGCAGCACGCGGATCCCCTCCTTCATCACGGTTTCCGGCCGGAAGGCATAAGCGACGGAAAGCGCTGTGCTTGTCGCATCATAAGACAGCGTGGCACGGCCGCTCTTCGCGAGCGTCACAGCGAAGAACTCAAATTCCCCCGTGCGGCGGGTCGAGGGCTCGCCGATGTCGTTGCCATCAACGGCGACGAACAGCTTCGCCTCGCCGCCGGCATGGCGCGCCTTCAGCCAGAGATGCAGCACCGTGCCTTCGGGCAGCTCCGCTTCGATGGTTTCAGGTGCTGACGTTTCGGATTTTGCCTGTAGTGACATGATCAACCTTTCACGGCGGAGCCGACGAATGAACTGACGAACCAGCGCTGGAAAGCCAGATAGAGAATGAGGACGGGGATCATCATCAGCACCGAGGCGGCCATGGCGCGGTCCCAGTAGATGCTGTCCTGTCCGAAGAAGGTGGCGATGGCGACGGCAATCGGCCGAGCATAGTCGGTCTGGGTGACCAGCGTCGGCCAGAGATACTGGTTCCAGCTTTCGATGCCCATGAGGATCGAGACCGTGGCGAGCGCCGGCAGGCTGAGCGGCATGTAGATCGACCGGTAGATGCGGAAGACCGATGCGCCGTCCATTTCAGCCGCTTCATAGAGTTCTTTCGGCAGCTGCGCGAAGAACTGGTAGAAGAGGAAGACATAGAGCGGGCTTGCCACCCAGGGCAGGATCTGCACCGCGAAGGTATCCGTCAGCCCCGCCCGCGACATCATGACGACGAGCGGCATGATGATGCTTTCCTGCGGGATGACATAGAGCGCGACGACCAGCGCCAAGAGCGCCGCCTTGCCGCGCAGCGAGCCCCAGGCCAGAACGAAGCCCGCCATGGAATTGACGATAAGACCCGAGACGACTGTGGCGACGAGGATCACCAGCGAATTGAAGAGATATCGGCCATAAGCCAGCTCGCCGGAGAAATGGGCGATCTCATTGTAGTTCGACAGGGTCGGGTCACTGACCCAGAAGGCGCGGAAGCTGCCCATGTCGGCGAGGATGCGGAAGCGGTCGTCCTTCAGGCTGGCGATCAGCAACATGAACAGCGGCGAGATCATCACCAGCGCGATGACCAGGATGCAGAGGCTCTGCACGATGCGCAGGCTTCTCTTGCCGTTGCCCCTTGCGATTGCCAGCGGGACGGGCTGGCTCAAAGCGATATCAGACATCGAAGCGCCTCAGGAGTTTGCGTTGCAGGAGCGCGATCAGAAGAACGATGACGAAGAGGATGACGGAAACGGCCGATGCGTAGCCGAGTTTCTGCTCCTCGAAGCCGGCGCGCACCATGTAGTGGACAACGGTTTCGGTGCTTTCGTTCGGGCCGCCCTGGGTGAGGATTGCCACCTGCGTATAGAGCTTGAAGGCCTGGATGGTCGTGATGACCAGCACAAAGACATGGGTCGGGCGAAGGCCGGGCATGGTGACGTGCCAGAAGCGGCGCAACGCGCTTGCCCCGTCGATGCGGGCGGCATCGTATAGTTCTTCGGGAATGCCCTGCAGGCCGGCGAGATAGATGATCATCTGAAAGCCATAGGCCTGCCAGGCTGAAAGCAACACGATGGAGAACATCGCCCAGTTGGGGTCGCCGAGCCAGTCGATCGGCTGGATCGTGCCGCCGGAAAGGAAACCGACGATCTGGTTGAGCGGGCCGCTCGGATACTGGAACAGCGTGCCCCAGATGACGCAGACCACCACCATGGAGGTGATCGCCGGCAGGAAGAACAGGCCACGCAGCAGGTTTTGCATCGGCAGCTTCTGATGCAAGAGCAGCGCGGTCAGGAAGGCGAGGCCGCACTGCAGCGGCAGCACCCAGACGGTGAAGCGCGTGACGTTCCACAGCGAGGTCCAGAACAGCGGATCGGTGAAGACGCGCTCGAAATTCAGGAGGCCGACGAAGCGCACCGGCGTCGGGCGCGGCACGAGCGGCTGGTTGGTCATCGCCGTCCAGAAGGACAAGAGGAACGGCGTGATCAGGAATATCGCCATAAGCAGAAAGGCAGGCGCGATCATCGCCATTTCCTGCCAGAGCCGCTTGTTGTCGCGGCGTTTCGCCGGGCGTCGCAAAGCGGGCGTGGAGGTCTGTTGCAAAGTCATTGTTTCCTCCTCATCGGTCATCCTTCCCGAGATGGTCCAGGGCCGGCAGGACGAGCCGGCCCCGTCAAAACCCCTTACTGCTGCTCGTCGAAGGGCGGGTAGCCGGCGTTGTCCTCGATATCCTCGTCGATCTTCTTGGCAGCGGCCGTCAGCGCTTCCTGCGCGTCGCCACTGTTGAAGATCTTGTCGACGGCCTGCATGAAGGCCGAGGTGATCGTCGGATAGGCCGGGTGCGGCGGACGGGCGATCGCGGTCTTGGAAGCCTGCTCAAAGGCGACGGCGAGCGGACCGCCTTCCGCATAGAGTGGGGATTCCGCGGCGAAGCTCTTCAGGCCCGGATAAGCGGACTGGGTCTTGGCGTACTCCCGGTACTCCTTGTCCTTCAGCAGGAAGCTCAGGAACTTGCCGGCGATCTCAGGATTTTCCGAGGTCGCGGAAACGCCCCAGATCCAGGTTCCGTTCGGGCTCACGCCCTTGTCGCCGATCTTCGGCAGCGGCATGACGACGATATTGTCCTTCATCGCTGCCGATGCCTCCGCGTAGAACCAGTGGCCACCCATGGCGAGCGCGGCCGGCTGTCCCTCGGCGTAGAACTGGTTGGTGCCCGACGAAGTCGGTACGACCCAGCCCTTCTTCACCCAGTCCTGCATCATCGTCAGCGCCTTGACGCAGGCCTCGCCATCGAGCGTGCCGCTGGCCTTCCAGGTCTTGCGGTCGATCAGGTCGCAGCCGGCGCTTTCAAGCAGAGGGCCGTAGGCATAGGTGATCCACTCGGTCTTGATGCCGTAACCTCGGAAGGTGTCGATCGGCCACTTCACGCCTTCGAGCTTGGAAAGCTTTTCGAGATAGCCCTCGAATTCCTCGCGGGTCCATGCATCATCGACCGATTTTGGAATGCGGGCGCCAATGGCTTCAAGATATTTCTTGTTGCCGTAGAGCACGACCGAGGAGTCGGTGAGGCCGATCGCATAGAGGTCCTTGTCGATCGGATAGGTGCCCTGGGCGACATTCGAATCCGTCATGTCATCGAGCAGGTCCTTGTCAATGAGCGGCTTGACCGGCTGCAGATAGCCGGACCAGACATAATTGGCGAGGAACGGAGCATCGAGTTCCATGATATCGGGCAGCTGCTTGGCCATGACGGCGGCGCTGAACTTTTCGTTATAGGCATCGTGCGGCGCGTAGATCATCTCGATATCGACATCGGGATTGGCGGCCTCGAAGCGGGCGGCAACGTCGCCATAGGCCTTCACCCAGCCCGGATCGCCCTGGTGCATGACGTGGATGACGGTCTTCGCCTCGGCGAAACCGGCGGTCGCGACCAGCGCGGCGGACGCTAGGAATGCGTAAAGTAAACGATTACCCATTGCAGTGCTCATTGATATTCTCCTCCTGTTAGACACTCGATGTTCAGACGGATGCCCGTTCGACCAGATGGAACGGCAGTTTATGCAGATGCGGCGGTTCGGGCTGCTCGGCCAGGAGGATCTCCATGGCAAGGCGGCCCATGGCGCGGTGCGGCAGGGCCATCGTCGTCAATGGCGGGTCCAGCCGCGAGGCAATCTCGACCTGGTTGTCGAAGCTTGCCACCGCGATATCATCCGGAATGCGAAGGCCGGCGCGGGCAAGCGCCGCGTAGACTTCCATCGCTACGCGGTCATTGCCGCACAGGATGGCGTCCGGCCGTTGACCGGATTTCAGAAGCGCCTCCACATGAGAGGCAACAAGGCTTGGCGCGCGGTCGCTGTAGACGCTGCGGCGCACCGCCGGCAACACCCCGAGGGGGTCGATGCCCCCCTCCTCAAGCGCCGCACGAAATCCCATCTCGCGCAGCGTGCCGGCGAGAATGCCCGGCAGGTTGATGAAGGCGATGCGCCGGCGGCCGGCGACGAGGAGATAACGCACGATCTCCCGCGCGCCGCCCTCTTCGTCCGGGACCAGCGCGGTGACGCGGCCGGCAGCCTCGCGGCAGTTGATCATCACGCCGACGGCGCCTGCCAACCTGTCCGGCAGGGCGACATCCTTGTGGTACATGGCGGCATAAGCAACGGCGCGCGGCCGGAACTGCTGCACCTCGTCGAGCACCGAGCCGATAGACTGGCCGCTGCGGTGGTTGACCGCAAAGACCGCCATGCCGGCGCTGCGGGCCGCCCCGTCGAGGCCACGTACGATCTCGGTGGCGAAAGGCGAAGTGATGAGACCGTCGGAGACGACGCCGACCAGCGGCAGCCAGCCCTGTCGCACACCGCGCGCCGCAAAGTTGGTTACGTAGCCGAGCTCTTCCGCAATGGCCTTGACCTTTTGGCGCGTATCGTCCGACATGCGGGCGGAGCCGCCGTGCAATGCGCCGGAAACCGTCTTGACCGAGACTCCCGCACGTTCCGCGATGTCAGAAAGAGATACAGCCACGATCCGCACCATCCTCCTTGGGTGATCGATTACCCAATAGTCGCGGCGGACGCGTTTTGTCAAGCGGCTTTTACGCGCACCGCACGACGGAACACGGCCTTTGCCCTATGAACATTCTTGGAATGGGCTTCTTCAGACGAAGGCGCTTTTTCTGCGCCCTCGTCTTATCACTCAGCCGATAGCCATGAGGCTTGCATTGCCGCCGGCAGCCGCGGTGTTGATCGACGTCGACACCTCCTCCAGCAGCCAATTCAGGCAATAGGCGTCGGGATCGCTCGCCAATTCATCGGTGCTTGCGGCCTGGACCAACAGAAGCGGACCGGGCAGTGCCGCGATCCTTTTATTGGCCGCGTGGACCCTGTCGCGATCCCCTTCGACGAGCGCACCGGAGAACGGCCCGTCCTTTTCCCAATCCGATGTCCAGGAAATCCGGCCGGCGACAGCCGCCGGAAGATCCGCCAGGACGGATTTCGATAGGGAACCCGCGTCCACGACGATGTGGTTGCCGGTCGATAGGGCTGCAGCAATCTGGCGATGAAGCCCGCCTTCGGTCTGCGGCACGACGAGAATACGGCCGCGGGGATGGAGCGCGTAGAGATTGAGTTCGCCCACCGGACCGGTGAGCTCACGTTCGAGCCCGAGTGCCGAGCGGCTCGCATATCCACGCGCCGCTTCCCCCTCGCCCGACAAGCCCTTCTTGTCGAGCCAGACGATGTAGTCACGAAGGGCAAGGTCCGTATGAACGGAATCCTGCTGCGGCGGCACGGGCGCACGTTGCACCAGCCGGCCGATATAGAGCGGACCGCCGGCCTTCGGTCCTGTTCCCGACAAGCCGCGACCGCCGAACGGCTGCACGCCGACAACAGCGCCGATGATGTTCCGGTTAACATAGAGGTTTCCAGCCTTGATGCGGCTGGTCACATGCGCGATCGTTTCATCAAGCCGGGTGTGAAGCCCGAATGTGAGACCATAACCCGACGCGTTGATGTCGTCGATCAGACGGTCGAGCCCGTTTCGCTTGAAACGGATAACGTGCAGCACCGGGCCGAAGATCTCCCTCGTCAGGTCTGCCAGGGATTTGATCTCGATGATCGTCGGCGGAACGAAGGTCCCTGCCGCTGCACTTTCGGGCAGCGGCAGCTGATCCACCTTGCGGCCCAAGCCGCGCATATGCTCGATATGCTGGTCGATCTCCGTCTTTGCGCTGTCATTGATGACTGGGCCGACATCGATGCTCAGCCGATCGGTACGGCCGATCGTCAGCTCGCGGAAGGCGCCCTTCAGCATGGCGAGGGTCCTGTCGGCCACATCGTCCTGAAGGCAGAGAACCCGGAGCGCCGAGCAGCGCTGACCGGCGCTGTCGAAGGCAGACGCAATGACGTCGGCCACCACCTGCTCGGCCAAAGCCGAGGAGTCGACGATCATGCCGTTCTGGCCGCCGGTCTCGGCAATCAGCGGAATCGGCCTGCCACTCGCCGACAACCGTTCCGCCAGCTGTGCCTGGATCATCCGGGCAACTTCGGTCGACCCGGTAAACATGACGCCCGCCGTCTCCTCCGCACCGACCATGCCGGCGCCGAGACGGCCGCTGCCGGGCACGAACTGCAAAGCACCGACAGGCACGCCCGCCTCGTGCAGGATCTTGACGCTCTCCGAAGCGATGATCGGCGTGACGCCGGCCGGTTTTGCAAGCACGGGATTGCCGGCCACCAAGGCTGCGGCGACCTGTCCGGTGAAAATCGCCAGCGGGAAATTCCACGGGCTGATGCAGACGACCGGGCCAAGCGGCGCATGCGAGGGGCCGAGCGTCTTGCGCGCCTGTTCGGCGTAGTAGCGAAGGAAGTCGATCGCCTCACGCACTTCGCCAACGGCATTGGCCGCAGATTTGCCGGCCTCGCGCATGACGATGCCCATCAGCACCTTGATGCGGGCCTGCATGATATCGGCGGCCCGCTCCAGGCAGGCGGCACGCTCGGCAGGCGGCACGGCGGCCCATTGCTGCGCGTGCTCGGCAGCCATGCGAACGATGCGTGCGGCCTCCTCGACCTTCACTTCGGTCACCGTGCCGACGACATCCCGGTGATCGGCAGGATTGAGAACATCGCGCGTCACCCCATCCATAGAGCCGTCGGCTAGGATGGGAAGCGCACGCCACGGGGCCGCAGCCGTGGAGGCGAGCGCCTGCGACAGGTCCAAGAGGGTGGCCTCGTTCGAGAGATCGAGACCATCGGAATTGGCCCGGGCGTTGCCATAAAGAGCCTTCGGCGAGGCGATCTGCGCGTGGGGCGCGCCAACGACAGGCATGGCTGCGACGATTTCGGCGGGATCGGCAATCAGCGCCTCGACCGAGACATTCGGATCGGAGATGCGGTGCACGAAAGAGGAATTGGCGCCATTCTCCAGAAGGCGCCGAACCAGATAGGCGAGCAGCGTCTCATGTGTTCCCACAGGCGCATAAATGCGGCAGGGCCGGTCGAGTTTTTCCTTTCCGACGACCTCGTCGTAGAGCGGTTCGCCCATGCCGTGCAGGCATTGGAACTCATATTTGCCGACGGTGAAATCAGGGCCGGCCAGACGATAGATCGTGGCGAGCGTCTGCGCATTATGGGTAGCAAATTGCGGGAAGACCGCATCCGGAGCATCGAGCAGCTTGCGCGCGCAGGCGATGTAGGCGACATCGGTATAGATCTTGCGGGTATAGACCGGATAGTCGTCGAGACCATCAAGCTGGGCGCGCTTGATCTCCGCATCCCAATAGGCGCCCTTGACGAGACGGACCATGACCCGACGCTCGGAGCGGCGCGCAAGATCGATGATATAGTCGAGGACGAAGGGGCAGCGCTTGCCATAGGCCTGCACGACGAAGCCGAGCCCGTTCCATCCGGCAAGCTCAGGGGCGAAGCAGAGTTCTTCGAGGAGATCGAGCGAAAGCTCCAGCCGGTCGGCTTCCTCGGCATCGATATTGAGGCCGATATCATAGGACTTGGCGAGAGCGGCGAGCGTCGTCACCTTCGGCAGCAACTCGCTCATCACCCGGCCGGCCTGCGACCTCACGTAGCGGGGATGCAGGGCCGAGAGCTTGATCGAAATGCCCGGGCCGTCATAGATGCCGCGCCCGTCAGACGCCTTGCCGATGGCGTGGATCGCCTTTTCGTAATCCCGGTAATAACGCTCGGCGTCGGCGCCCGTCGTCGCGGCTTCGCCCAGCATGTCGTAGGAATAGCGGAAGCCGCGCGCTTCCAGCGGCCGGGCGCGTTTCAGCGCCTCCGCAATCGTTTCACCGGTGACGAACTGCTCGCCCATCATCCGCATCGCCATATCGACACCGCGGCGGATGACCGGCTCGCCGGCGCGCGCGATCAGCCGCGTCAGCGCGGCCGACAGGCTCCGGTCGTTGACCGTCGAGGTGAGCTTACCAGTGACGACGAGGCCCCAGGTGGCGGCGTTGACGAACATGGATTTTCCGCCGCCGATATGGGAGGTCCAGTTGCCCTCGGCGATCTTGTCGCGGATCAGCGCGTCGCGGGTTTCGGTATCGGGAATGCGCAGCAGCGCTTCGGCGAGGCACATGAGCGCCACGCCCTCCTGGCTGGAGAGCGAATATTCCTGCACCAGCCCTTCGACGCCGGTCCCCTTGTGCTTGGCGCGCAATGCCTCGATGAGGCTGCGGGCCGTGCTGCGAATGTCATAGCGTTTTGCCTCGGAGACGCGCGCTGCCGCAACGAGCGGCGGCAGGCATTCGGTTTCCGGCCGGCGATAGGCTGCCGTGATGGCCTGGCGAAGTTCGGATTGCGGTCGGATCGGTGGGGCAAAGGTCGAGAACGGCGCGCCGTCGGCCGGATCATTGGAGGGGGTGGGGTCGATCGCTGCGTTCAACATGAAAGTACCTATCAATCGATGTCTGGTTTAACGGATGAATGAGATGCCGGGCTCGTCGTCCCACTGTGCATCTTCCGTGAAGGCGGGGCCGGAATATTCCGTCTCTCGCAGCGGGCGCGCATCCGGTCTGTCGCGCTTGAGGGTGAGCGCCGCGGCCACGGCCCTGATCGCCAGCGGCCGGTAGTGAGCGAGCAAATCCTGCGTCCGATCGTCATCCGCTTCTTTGTTATGCATGTATGATCCCCGTTTTGAGCGCGGCACCGATCCCGATTTCAGCACTCTTCTGCCCGGCAGATAATCTATCATAATCGCAAATCGCAATCTCACTTGATTTCAACAGTTTCCAGGCTGTATGAACTTATTAATCCGCCCGTGAGAGTTCAAATGGCTACTGAAACCGACATCTTTAGTGAATTGGACCAGTTCGACAGAAAGATCCTCACGGCACTCACCGAGGACGGAAGACTGTCGATCACCGATCTGGCCGCGCGTGTCGGATTGTCGAAGACACCGTGCCAGATCCGCTTCAAAAGGCTGATCAGCGACGGATATATCGAAGGCTTCAAGGCCGTCCTCAATCCGTCGAAAATGCAGCTCGACCATATTGCTTTCGTCGAAGTGAAGCTTTCCGATACGCGCGAGGATGCGCTGAAAAGCTTCAACGATGCCATCAAGAAGATCAGCGAAGTCGAAGAGTGCCATATGATCGCCGGCAGGTTCGACTATTTGCTGAAGATCCGCACCCGCGATATCGGCCGCTACCGCCGCGTCCTCGGCGAGCGCATCTCGACACTGCCTCACGTTGCCAGCACATCGACCAATGTCGCAATGGAAACGATCAAGGAAGGCTGGGACAAGTCCGGTTCGAGTTTTTCGTGAGGGTAATGTCGTTTATCGACCCGAAGCAGTTCAGCCACCTTTCGCTTTACGCCCGCGTGCGCTCGGCTTCGCCGGCACGCTTTTGCCGTACTCGTTCCACCATGCCGTCAAGGCTTCCATGGTGGGACCGAGGCCCCGCGCTTTTTGGGTGATCTCGTATTCGACGCGCGGAGGAACCTCCGCAAAGATGGTGCGGGACACGAGTCCGTCTGCTTCGAGCTCGCGGAGTTGCGCCGTCAGCATGTGTTGGGTGATGCCGGGAATAGCCTTTCTCAGTTCGCCAAACCGGTGGACCCGCTGATGGAGCAGCCACATGATTTCCAGCTTCCATTTGCCGGAGAGCAGCGCGAATGCGCGACGCATCTCCTCATGCATATTGATGTCGCCATCGGACATGGTCTGGTTTTCCATACTAGCTGCAAGTAATTCATCCTACTTGCAAAGATAGACCTTAGACGACATTTTCCATCCGTGCATCAGGGGCGCAGTAAAAGGAGCGCCCCTCACATAGAAACCGACAGACTCGACGAGAGGAATGTTGCTGCGTGAGCAGCGACAGGGATGAGCTTATGCTTGAATTTTACGGATACTGGATCAGCACGGCACTTCTATCCGCGCTCTACCTCGCTTCAGCCTACATGTACGCCACAAGGAAACAGTGGGTTCGTGAGGCGCTGACGGAACTCGGATACAGCGCGAACAACCTCGTTCCGTTCATGATCATTGTTAAGGTCCTCGGCCCGGTCGCCATCCTTTCACGCGTCAGCGTCCCGCTCAGCGACCTCGCCTATGCAGGCATCTTCTTTCACCTGCTGCTGTCGGGCCTCGCACATATCGGCGTTCGAAAACCTGTCGGCGCGCTGCCGGCGGCGATCGGCCTGGCGCTGCTGATCGCCTCGTTCATGACGCAGAACGACGCCCGCGACGCCCCTTCGCCTTACGTCCAGGCTGCCTTCCTCTGACGCCTCGAAGATTCCCAAGCCTTATCAAATGGAGATACACATGGGTCGACTCAATGGAAAAGTTGCCGTTATCACTGGCGCAAGCCGCGGCATTGGCCGCGCCACCGCAAAACTGTTTGCGGCCGAAGGCGCGAAGGTCGCAGTTCTTTCGCGGACGTCCGAAGGCGTCGAACGCGTTGTCGCGGATATCGTCGACGCGGGCGGCACCGCCCTCGGCGTCGTCTGCGACGTCGGTGATGCCGATCAGATCACGGCCGCGGTGGACAAGGTTGTCGCCGCATACGGCCGCATCGACATTCTCGTGAACAATGCTTTCGATGGTTCTGCGGTCTTGTCTTCGGTCATCGACCTTTCGGTCGAGCAACTGCAACGGAACTTCGACACCGGGCCGATCGCGTATCTGCGCTTCATGCAGGCTTGTTATCCGCACCTCAGGGAAAGCGGAGAAGGCCGGATCATCAACTTCGGCTCGATGGCCGGCACAATTGGATTGGCCGGGTACGGCCCGTACAACATGGCCAAGGAGGCCGTGCGCGCGCTGACCCGCACGGCGGCACGCGAATGGGGTGCCGACAACATCACCGTGAACAACATCCTGCCGATCGCGGACACCTGGGGCGCCGCGGAAAAGGATGTTCCTCCCCCGGCAAACGCGCTCGCTCGTTTCGGCTCGCCGGAAGACGACATCGCGCCCGTGGCCCTGTTTCTCGCCAGCAAGGATTCCAAATTCATCACGGGCTACAGCCTTACCCCCGACGGCGGCGCAATCATCGACAGCGCCCGGTAACAACCCTCGGCAACGGTCGATGAGCAAGGGGCGCAGCGTGTTGCGCCCCGGGTGTCCGGCAGAGCCTAGCGCAGCGCGACCTTGGTGGCCGGGTAGGTGCCGAAGGTCGGCAGGCCCGTCGGCCAACGTGCGGCCTAATGCGGTCTTTGAATTTCACAGTAGACAATGTTGCGGTTTGAGCCTGGCCAAACAGACACCTTCACATCCGCCCCGGCCACGCTTTCACTGGCGATCGAGCCCATCTCTCGCTCCGACCGCAACAGCAACGCCCAGTTCATGAATGTCTCCATATAGCCATCGACGTCCGTCTCCGGAGAGAAGTTGGCAAATAGGAATGTACCGCCAGGCTTCAGCATGCTGATGCACTTTCTGGTCAGCCTTACGGCTACCGCGTCCGGCAAATAGTCATAGAGACCCGCGGCATAGACGAAATCGAACATTCCCAGCGCATGCCTTCCAGCGAGCAGGGATTTGACCGACCCGTTCACCGCCTCGACGGACGTGCCGGCGAAATCGCGGGCGACGGTTCCAACGCTCATCGGGTCTTGATCTAAAGCCACCCAGCGTTTGATCGCGCCGGCGCTGAGCGCGCACGATAAAGGTCCCTCACGAAGATGCCCGGCGGCGATGGCGAGGACTTCGGTCGAACCAGGCCGGGTCGAAGCGATTTCGTCAACGCGGCGCGCCAGAATGTCTCGACGCTCCCTTACCGCGACGGATGACGAAGCATTTCGAGTGTAGGCGTAGATCGAACGTCCCAAGTCGCTCGCTGATGCGACATCGTCCTCAATCTCAGGTCTGCCGTAGATGAAGTCGAGAAGGCGTGCGTCGCCAGAATAGCCGCGCGGCTTTTCGAACGACCAGCGGGTCAATGGATCTTGATGAAGATAGTGAGCAACGGGATGAGATTGCGCGATCGGAACGATGGTGTCCCACGCCTCCGGATGAAAGCGCCGCCGTATCTGATGCAAGGCGTCGGTAAGTCGCTCGATGATCGCATGAGGCCCGACGCCGGATTTGAACTGACGGATCGATACGTCAAGGCTTAGGGCAAGCTCGGCTCTGGCGACGATCAGTTGGCCGGGATCTGGGGCAGCAACCCTCCTGGCCGACCGACGAATCTCGCCGGGCGCAACAAGACTCTCACCGTCTAACACCAGGCTTTGTTCCATTTCGAGATCCCCTTGACACAGCGTTAAGCATAATCAACCTCGAAATGGGATGCGACTAGAATCTACACGGGATAAGAGTAATTCTACTCTTGCGGGTCCGATGCTACCCCTCTAACAAAGCTCAGCAATAAGACAAACCGGTTGCAGATTGCCGAACGCAATTTTGGAGGGCGCCGAAGTATGGCTTACTTTTCAACATACTTCAGATGGCTGTCGGGTCGGCGTCGTTGCATGATCGCGGCTTGCGATAATGTCCAGCGCGACGAATCAACCGCCAGTTCTTCATTTGCCGAGGCCCTCAATTCTCTAAAGAATGAAAATGATGCTGTCCGAAGGCAGAGCTCACGGCATGGTCTTTGGATCGCGGTTGCCGTTTATGTGGCCTTCGCACTTCCCGACCGCTGGCTGATCCCCGATGTTGCCCCTGTCACGATCGCCGCGCGATTCGTCGTTGCAACGATCGCGCTGCTGGCGTTCGAAATCCTGCGACTGGCAAATGCGAAAACCGTCTGGCTCGACATCACATGCGCCGCTGCGCTGCTTGTGGGCTATGTAGCCTGGCTTTACCCGGCGATTGCCACCCGCGACGTCACCGCCATGTCCTACTACATGATATTCGGCGCTATCTTCATGATGGGCGCCAACTTGTTTTTCAGTTTCCCGTTTCGGCTTTCGGTGATCACCTCCGGCCTCGTTCTATGCGCGTTTTTCATTACCATCGAGGAATTTTTTCCTTCGAGCCAAACCTACAAGCTCGCTTTCGGGCTGTTCTACATTTCGTGCTTTGCCTTCACGTCTTTCGTCAATTGGCGATTGAATGTGGAGCGTCGAAACGTGTTGCTGAACGCGGCGGAGGCTCGCCACCAGCACTGGGAAGCGTCCGAACGAGGAAGGTCACTGCTCGAGCTTTCACATACTGACTACCTGACAGGCATAAGCAACAGACGCGCGCTGGATCGGCGGCTCGATGAATGCTGGGCCGCCTGGAAAGACGAACGCCGCGGCTTCTCCGTGTTCCTCATCGACGTCGACTTTTTCAAACGCTTCAATGATCGCTACGGACATCAGGAAGGAGACCGATGCCTGACTGTCATCGCCAATGCGCTGAAGGCGATTGTAGAGTCGTCCGATGGCATGATCGGCAGGTATGGTGGCGAGGAGTTTATCGTGGTCATGTCGGCCGCCCTTCCCAAGGTCGCGATGACTCTCGCCGAAAAGATCAGAATGGAAGTCGAGTCACTTGCGATTGCTCACGACGAGCGACCAGATGATATGTCGACCGTAACCGTCAGCATCGGCGTCGCCTTCACCCGCGAGAAAGTTGGCGAGAAAGTCGAACGAATAGTCCGCGAAGCCGACCTCGCTCTCTACAATGCCAAAGCAAGTGGCCGAAACTGCATTCGCAGTTTTGATCCGTTTTTACCCCGCCCCGACGACCACGCTGGCAAACTCGTCCCGCTGCTGGCGGCCGCTATCGATCGCAAACTGGTCTCGCTCGTGTACCAACCGATCTTCGACGTGACCAACGGGAAAGCAAGAGCCGTCGAGGCTTTGATGCGCCTCAGGATGCCGGACGGCACCGCGGTCTCGCCGAAGACATTCATTCCAGTCGCAGAACGAAGTGGCGCTATCCTCGAATTGGGCAGGTGGGCGATCGAGACGGCATGCCGGGATATACTGATGACCGATCGCATGGCGACCGTCAGCGTCAACGTGTCGCCGATACAGCTGCGCTCCCCCGGCTTTGCTGCCAGTGTCGCCGATATCCTCGCTCGGTGCGGGGTCTGCGGGTCGCGACTAGCCTTGGAAGTCACCGAAGGCCTGGACATGGATATGCAGGCGGAGGTGCTGAAATGCATTGCCGATCTGCGGGCACTCGGCGTCGAAATCTGGCTCGACGACTTCGGCTGCGGCTTCTCGGGCCTCTCTTGGCTGAGGGCAATCGAGTTTCAGACGGTCAAGGTCGATAGAACCTTCCTGCACGACTGCTCGAACCCACGCGGTTTGATGATGCTTCAGGACATGATTGCTCTCATCCGCAATCGTGGGAATACGATCCTGGTGGAAGGCGTCGAAACGGCAGCACAGTTTTCCCTTCTCAAGGATCTTCGCATCGACCGCGTCCAGGGCTTTCACCTGGGAATGCCGGTTAGCGCTGAACTTCTGAACGCGGCATAACTCGACTTCAAGGTTTCCAGATGGCTGAGCACGTTGCCGATGATCGGTGCGTTGGCGCATGACGTCTCTGCAAATCGCGAATTCGGACGCCTCGGCCACCCGACCGAGGCCATCCTACGGGCGATTGTGATCGCATCGGTCGCCGGGAGGCCGGACCCGATCAAAGCAATTGAGCCATTTCAACGAGGACCACGCCGCCATTGTCGGAAGTCTTGCTTTTGGATGGATCAGGCCGTCTGATGCAGCGAGGCAACGGATCGCTGAATCAGATGAATATTCGGCGGTTGAACCTGAGAATGAGGAGCAGGATGGATCAGGCCAACAGCCAGCAAACATCGGCAAGCGAAGAGAGGGAAGCGCGCAGACTTCAATACCTGACCTGGGAACACATTGCGTCGGACCTCGGTCATCCGGCTCACCTTGCCCGCAAGGCGGAACTCAGGCGATCATGCGGTGCGGAGCTGGCCGAAACGTCCTACATCGCCGAGAATGCCGCAGTCTTCACCGAACGCCTGACGATGGGTGAGCGGTCGTGGATCGCCGGGCACGCCCTCGTTCGTGGCCATGTGATCTTAGGCGACGATTGCACCATCAATCCCTATGCCTGTGTTTCCGGCACGGTGACGTGCGGTCATGGGGTGCGGATTGCTTCGCATGCCTCGATCGTCGGCTTCAATCATGTCTTCGACGATCCGACCATTCCCATACACCGCCAGGGCGTCGTCAGCATCGGCATCGTGATCGGCGACGACGTCTGGATCGGCGCCAATTGCGTCATCCTCGATGGCGCAACAATTGGAAATGGTGCGGTGATCGCCGCCGGAGCGGTGGTCACCGGGGATATTCCCGCCATGGCGATTGCCGGTGGCGTGCCCGCCCGGGTGCTGCGGAGCCGAGGCTCGGCGCCCAAAAAATCCGGAACTGGCGACATCGAAGATCAATTGGCCAGGCTGGGCCAGAAAGCGCAGGACCAATGGCCGGACATTCTTGCGCGCTGGAAAACGCAAGGGGGCTATGAATCGCTGGAAGCAGACGGCGTCCGCAGACCGGCGATCCGGCATCTCTGCGATGCAATCGAGATCGCTGCCGGCTTCGGCCAGCTGCCGCCCGATCTCGATGCGGCAGAGACCGTCGAGCGTCTCCAGGGTCTGCAGGAGCGGGAGACCGGTCTTTTCCCGGAAGAGCATTCGCGAATGCATGGCAAGGCCCTCAGGGATGATCCAAAGGCGCTCTATAACGTCCTTGCGGTGGGCTATGCGCTCGAACTGCTTGGTTCAGGTCCGCGGCAACCCGTCCATGCGGTCGAGCTCGGGGCCAGGGAGCTGGATGAATGGCTGAGCGCCCTGCCTTGGTCGACTCGGGCATGGCACGCCGGCAGCGTGGTCGATGCAATCGGAACCGCCATGTACTTCAATGCGAAGTATTTCGGCATCAGGCATTCACGGCAGGCGCTTTTCGAGTGGCTGAGCCAGAATGCCAACAGCGTTTCGGGACTATGGGGTGAACCGACCGCGGCGGAAGGATGGCTTCAACCGGTGAACGGCTTTTATCGCCTGACGCGCGGCACCTACGCCCAGTTCGGCGTGGCACTTCCCCACCCGCACGCCTCGCTCGAGACGGTTCACCTCAACTATCGCAACCACAAGGGCTTCGTTGCCTCAAAATACAATGCGTGCAACCTGCTCGATACGATACACCCTCTGCTGCTGATTGCCCGGCAGACCGACTACAGGCGGGGCGATGGCGAAGCGATCGCCCGCAAGCTCATATCAAGGGCCCTGGAGAGATGGCAGGATGGCGAAGGATTCCCATTCGCGGATGGTGGTGAGCCGAGTTTGCAGGGAACGGAAATGTGGCTTTCCGTCATTCACCTGGCGGCCGATTTTCTTGGCCTGGCAGATCGCTTCGCCTTCGTCCCGAAAGGCGTTCACCGGACGGCAACCGTGGGACTCGGTTTGTGACTATGCTTCGATCACCCGTGCAGTGATGCCGTCAGCCAGGCGGCGGCAAGGTCGCGCGCGTTGCTTCGCTTGGCTTTGACGGGCACGATCACGTTGTAACGATCCTCCGCCGCAAGCTCGCCGCCGCCGATCTGCACCAGGGTTCCATCCTCCAGAAAGGTGCCCACCAGCATGCGCCATCCCAAGGCAATGCCTTGGCCTGCGCGCGCGGCTGCGATGGTTTCGGTATAGTGGTTGAACCGAAGCGACGGCTTTACCTCGAGGTTGGCGCCGGTGAGCGAAAACCACTGCGCCCAGCTATACCAGGACCGATCGAGAACATCCGTTTCGATGAACTCGTCACCGGAACCGAGCGGGCCATCGCCGCGGCGCCTGAGATAGTCGGGAGAGCAGACGGGGCAGATGACGTCGCCATGCGAGGCGATGACGGTGCCATCGCTGAAGGGGGGCACACCATATCGAATTGCCACATCGACTTCGCCGTCGTCGAGAGCGATCGGGCTGTCCTGGGATATCACCCGCACCAGGATGCCGGGGTTCGCCCGGCGGAATTCGGCCAGCCGCGGCAGCAGCCAGAAAGAAGAGAATGCAACGGTCGCCCCTATCGTCAATACGTCCTGGCTGCGCGACTGGAGCGCTTCCACGCTCTCGGCAATATCGGCAAAGCTCTTGGCCAGCGTGGCTCCGAGGTTGATGCATGCCGCCGTCGGCTCGATCGCTCGATGCTTGCGCACGAATAAGGGCTGGCCGAATTCCTCCTCCAGCAATGCAATCTGTCTGCTGACCGCCGCCTGGGTGACACCCAATTCGGTCGCAGCCGTGGTGAAGCTCTTCTTTCTGAGCACCGCCTCCAAGGTCACCAGTGCCGTCAGCGACGGGATCCGTCTTCTAAAGTGCATCACAGAACCCTCATCGCATGATAAAAACTTATGCGAACCCAATTTTTTATGCCGTTGAAACATCGGAACTGCAAGGGCAATCTGAGGAAACTCTCGCATAAGAGGTTCTGATGCTAAACAAGCTCCCATCGTCCATTTCCGCCCTTCTCGACGCTCGTGCCAACGGTCACTCTCTGCCGGCCGGCCTTTACGTCAGAGAAGACGTGTTCGAAGCAGACATCGACGTCTTCTTCCACAATCACTGGATCTGTGTCGGTCTCGATTGCGATGTTCCCGAACCCGGTGACGCCACCGTGATCGATATCGGCAAGACGAGCTTGATCCTTCTGCGTGACGACGACGGAGAAATTCGCGTCCTGCACAATGTCTGCCGCCATCGCGGCTCCCGCCTTCTCGATCCGGGCAAGACGATCGTTTCAAAACTCGTCTGTCCCTATCACACCTGGACATACGAACTGACGGGTGAGCTCAGCTACGCGCCTCACATGGGCAAGGACTTCGACAAGGAGTGTCGGAGCCTCAAGCCTGTCACTTTCAAGTCGATCGGCGGGCTGATTTATGTCTGTCTCTCCGACAATCCGCCCGAGGACATTGCCATCCTCGAACAGGCCGTGACCGAGCGCCTCGCCCCCTACGACATCCGGAACGCAAAGATCGCCTTCCAAACGGATGTCATCGAGGATGGCAACTGGAAGCTCACGATGGAAAACAATCGCGAATGCTACCATTGCTCCGCGAACCATCCGGAGCTCTGCGTCTCCTTCGTCGATCTCGACTTCGGCTTCGACCCGGAGACGCTGAGCCCGGAGGATCGCGAACAGGCCGAGGAGCACTTCAGGCTGTATGAAGAGCGGACGAAGGCGTGGGAGTCTGACGGCTTCCCCTCGGCGGCCGTCGAGCAGCTCGCCGACTGCGCCACCAACTTCCGCACCCAGCGGCTGATCATCGCAGGCGCCGGCGAATCCCAGACCCACGACGCCACCGCCGCATCGTCCAAGCTTCTCGGCCACATGACCCGCAAGGATCTCGGCGACACGCATCTTTGGGGCCACAACAGCTGGAATCACTTCATGGGCGACCATGCCGTGGTGGCAACCGTCATCCCGCTCTCGGCGGGCAAGACGCTGGTCAGAACCAAGTGGCTGGTCCACAAGGACGCCGTCGAAGGCGTGGATTACGATCTCGACAAGCTGACGGATGTCTGGGTCGCGACGACGGACCAGGACGCCGATCTCGTCGCGCGCTCCCATGCAGGCACTCTCGACCCGGCCTATCAGCCAGGCCCCTACTCCCGCTTTTCCGAGACGAACCTCGACAAGTTCGCCAGCTGGTACATCGATCGGATGCGCGCCCATGGATACTAGGAGCCCGCAGATGCCCGTAGCCAGGGCCGCCCTTCACGACGCCTGGAACCCGGAAGAAGACGACGCGCTCGTCTGCCTCGACGTCCAGCAGGAAACCCACGACGTCAAGACCTTCACCTTCGCGTCGCGCGAGGGCAAGCGGTTCGCGTTCAAGGCAGGGCAGTATTTTCTGTTCGACCTGGAACATAATGGAGACGCTGAAAACAGGTGCTACAGCATCTCCTCCTCGCCGCATCGGACGAACGCCTTCTCCGTGACGGTGAAGCGCGTCCCCGGTGGAAAGATCTCCAACTGGCTTCACGACACCCTGGTTCCCGGCACGACCGTCAAGGCGAATGGCCCGCTCGGCCACTTCGTCAGGCCCGAGACGTCGGGACGCAAGCTTCTGCTTTTGTCCGGCGGCTCCGGCATCACCCCCGTCATGTCCATTCTGCGTGAGATCGCCGACAGTTGCGAACCTGCCGACGTCGTCTTCATGCACGCAGGACGGACGCCGCAGGACCTGATCTTTCGCGACGAACTGGCCTGCATCGCCCGCAGGCTGAAAGGCCTTCGCCTGCAATTCCTCCCGGAGACCGTGGCCGGCGAGCCGTCCTGGCCCGGTCTGACCGGCCGTATTTCGAAAGACTACATGCGGCTTGCGGTTCCCGATATCGCCGAGCGAACCGTGATGTGCTGCGGCCCCGCCCCGTTCATGGCCGCCGCGCGCGGCATTGCCACCGAACTCGGCGTGCCGGGCTCGAACTATCTGGAGGAAAGCTTCGACGCAGCGGTCATCGACGAACCCGAAATCCCTGCGGTTCAGGAGGCATCTGCCAAGGTCTTTCAGGTCACCTTCTCGAAGCAGGCGCGCAGCATCGACGTCTCCGGCGACCAGAGCGTGCTCTCATGCGCGAAGAAGTCAGGCGTCAGGATCCCGTCCTCCTGCGCGAACGGCGTCTGCGGCACCTGCAAGTCGAAGCTTACGTCAGGCACGGTCGACATGAACCACAATGGCGGAATTCGTCAGCGGGAAATCGACGCCGGCTTCTTCCTGCCCTGTTGCTCCAAGCCGCTCAGCGATCTGGTCATCGAGCGCTGAACATCCGGGGCGTCGTTCACCGCAACAAGGACTGACTGAGATGCTGCGAGAGGAAAGCGATTCCGCCGAGCTGACCGGTTCGACGGTCTTCAAGGACGAGCGAAAGCAGGCATACCTCAATCCTGAAGGCGCCGATCGGCCTCTTATCAGTCCTGTGCCGGCGACGACGCTCGATCGGGTTCGCCGCTATCGTCTGGAGCGCCTGCGCGGGAAGATGCACGAATGGGACTGCGGCGCCCTGCTTCTCTACGACCCCGTCAACATCCGATATGCCTTCGATTCATCGAATATGAGCATCTGGACGATGCATAACGCCTCGCGCTACGCTCTGATCCTCGCCGATGGTCCGGCCATACTTTTCGAATTCGAAGGCGCCGAACACGTCAATGACGGGCTTCCCGGCATCGACGAGATCCGGCCGGCGAAGTCATGGATATTCTTCACATCAGGGAACCTTACGGAACCCCGCCTGAAAACCTGGGCGGACGAGGTCGCGGACCTCGTAAGCCGCAATGGCGGCAACAAACGCGTGGCGGTGGACAGGCTTGAACCGGCGGGCGCGTTCGAACTCAGGGAACGCGGCTTCAAGCTCTTGGACGGCCAGGAACTGGCCGAGCGGGCGCGATCCATCAAGAGCACTGAGGAGATCGAGCTGATGAGATGGACGATCCGTGTCTGCGAAGCAGGCATGGCGCGGATGTACGAGGTATCCGAGCCGGGCCGCACCGAAAGAGAGATCTGGGCCGAGCTTCACTTCGAAAACGCACGCAGCGGCGGCGAGTGGCTGGAGACCAAGCTCTTGACCGCAGGACCGAGAACAAACCCCTGGTATCAGGAATGTTCGGACTACGTCATCAAACGCGGGGAGATGATATCCTTCGACACCGATATGATCGGACCCTACGGCTATTGCGCCGACCTGTCGCGTTCGTGGACAGCGGGACACGTGGCGATGAGCGCCAAGCAGAAGGAACTCTACGCCGCTGCCAGGGATCAGATCGAGCACAATCTCGCCGTCCTGAAGCCCGGTATGACGTTCGAAGAGTTCAATGCGCTGTCGTGGCGGATTCCGGAGAAATACCAGCCTTATCGATACACGCTTGCTTTGCACGGAACCGGCATGGCGGACGAATGGCCGGGGATCCTTCTGCATCCGGATTTCGACCCTGATTTCAGCGGCATCATCGAGGAGAACATGGTTCTCAACGTCGAAAGCCTGATTGCCGAAGCCGGGTCCGAGAGCATCAAACTGGAAACCCAGGCTCTGATCACGGCACGGGGAGCCGAGCGGCTGGACACGTTTCCGTGGGAAGAGATCTGAATAAGCCCAGAGCATGATGCCGAAAAGTGTGATCGGTTTTCGTACGACATCATGCTCTAACTATATAATTTAGAACAGGATGATTGAGGCCGACCCGGCCTAAATCATCCTGTTCTAGTGCGCTCTCGAAGCAGCACGATGCTGTGACGGCGTCTGCCCGAATGTGCGCTTGAAGGTTCTTGTGAACTGCGAGGCATTTTCGAAGCCGACATCCAGCGCGATCTCGATCAGAGGCGCCTTCGACTGGGCAAGGATCGATTTCGCCCGCTCCATGCGAACACGATTATACGCCTTGGCCGGAGACATCCCCGTCTTGTCGATGAAGATCCTCTCCAGCTGTCGTCTTGAGAGCCCAACCGTGGAGGCAAGCTTCTCTATCGACATGCTACCGTCGACGAACTGTTCCATCGTGATCATCGCCGCCTTGACGCGGGCATCGTCATAATTGTCATAGAGCGGACGCCGGGGCTGGACGTCCGCAGCTGCGCGGGCCCTCTCGATCTGCAGCACCTCAAGTGCGTTTCGTTCGGCGTCGCGGCTGATGTATTTCCTGACTAACAGCGCGGCCATGTCTGCTGAACTGCTGCCGCCGGCGCAGGACCCACGCTGGCGATCGAGATTGAAGAGCCGATCGGAGCGAACGCTGAGGTCCGGAAACCGCTCCCGGAATTCCTTGTAATGCAGCCAGCTTACACAGGAGTCGTGCCGCTTCATCAGGCCTGCCGCAGCAAGGATGAACGACCCCGTGCACACGCCGATCAGCGGCACCTTCTTGGCGTCAGCCTGCTTGAGAAAAGCGATGGTTTCCTGGTCGACAGGGTTTTCCACCGTCAAAAGGCCGCCGACGACCACGATGTAATTGAACTTCGACGGATCGACGAAATCGGACGTCGGAGCGACTTGAACGCCGCAGCTCGCGGTGATCAGGTGCCTCGTGCTGCCAATTACCTGCCAGTCGGCTAGGACCCTTCCGGAACGATCCTGCTCGTCGCTGGCGAGCCGCAGCGTGTCCACGAAGAGGGCGAAGGCGGACAGCGTGAACGATCGCGCCAGAACGAACCCGACCTTGAGGCGGCTGGCCGACTTCGCAGCGTCATCTGCCTGGCGATGCTGATCGGGTCGCATACTCATCATCCCTGTCGAAAACGCGCTCATCGGATCTGAAAGCCATGCGCCAGCGGATCCCGATCGTCAACGAAAATGGTGTTGTGCCCGATGACGCGCGCCCAGCCCCCGATGCTTGGAAGAATACCGCTATAGGGCCCAATGCGTGCCTCTGCTTCGACCCGGCCCTCAAAGACGGTTCCGATCAGGCTTTCATGCCGGTATCTCGATCCGACGGTAAGCCGCCCCTTCCCATAGAGCTGGGCCATGCGGGCGGAGGTGCCGGTGCCGCCCGGCGAGCGATCGATGGCCTTCTCGCCATAGAAGACCGCGCAACGCCCATCCGAGGTATCGTTGACGGGGCGATCACACCAGATGGCATGATGCACGCCTCTGATCCTGGGATCGTCGGGATGAACGGGATCGCAGATATCGGCAAGCGCTGACCTGAGCTTCTGGCTGCAACCGACGATGTCGGATGCGGTCATGCCGTCGAGCCCGCTCCAATTGTCTTGCGGTTCGATGACCGCATAATAGTTGCCGCCATAGGATATATCGACGCGCAGACGGCCCATTCCCGGCACGTCGACGTCGACATCCGCCTCATGGAGATAGCTGGCAACATTGTGGAGACGAACGGATTCGACATATCCGGCCTTCTCCTCATAGGTGACGTCGACCCTCCCCGCAGGCGTCTCGATGGCGACCCGGCCGGGTTCGCGCGGCTTGATCAGCCCTTCCTCGATCGCAGCGGTCACGGTGCCGATGGTGCCGGCGCCGCACATCGGCAGGCAGCCGCTCACTTCGATGAAAAGCACGGCAAAATCGCAATCCTCTCGGTAGGCCGGATAGATGATCGCCCCCGACATGATGTCATGCCCCCTTGGCTCGAACATCAGCGCCTTGCGCACCCGGTCATGATCCCGGACGAAGATTTCCCGGCGCTCGCTGATCGGCGCATGCGGAAGCAGCGGACCACCCCCGGCAACGAGGCGGACGGGATTGCCGCAGGTGTGCGCATCGATGCAGAAGAAGCTGTTTCTCATCTTTCCATATCCTTGCTCATCCCGCCTTCCGTGGCCTGTCGCGGTCGAGCAGGCTACGGGACAGCCTGTCGAGCAGAAGGGCGACCGCGACGATCGCCAAACCCGCCCGCAGGCCAAGCCCCATCTCCATGCGCGTCAGGCCGCGCGTCACCTCGGCGCCGAGACCGCCGGCGCCGACGAGGCCGGCCAATACGACCATCGCCAGCGACAGAAGGATGCATTGGTTGAGCCCGACCAGGAGCGTCTGCCTGGCCAGGGGGATCTCGATCTTCCAGAGCACCGAACGAGGCGGCGCGCCGATGGCGCTGCCGAGTTCCACAAATTCTCTCGGCACCTGATTGAACGCCAGCGTGGTCAGGCGCAGCATCGGCGGAATACCATAGACGATGGTGGCGATGATTGCCGGCACACGTCCAAGGCTGAAGATCATTACCGCAGGAATGAGGTAGACCCACGGCGGCACGGTCTGCATCACGTCGAGAACCGGGCGAACCATCGCCTCCAATGTCTTGTGGCGCGAGCATAGAACGCCGATCGGGAAGGCGATGAGCACGGAGATCAGGACGGCGACGGTGACCAGAGAGAGGGTCTGCATCGATGCCGTCCACAGCCCCATGAGGAGACAGAACCCCAGGCAAAGACCGGCAAGGATTGCGGCGCGCAGACCGACG
Source organism: Rhizobium aouanii (assembly GCF_037002925.1). Lineage (NCBI taxonomy): Bacteria > Pseudomonadati > Pseudomonadota > Alphaproteobacteria > Hyphomicrobiales > Rhizobiaceae > Rhizobium > Rhizobium aouanii. Next base: position 98,708 of record NZ_JBAMYD010000016.1, on the reverse strand, counting down.
GCGACGAATGCCAGGACGACGACGATCGCGATAAGCCCATAGGGCGGCAAGAAGAGGAGCGCCGCCTCGAATCCAGAAAGAACCGCTTCGACCAGATAGCTGATCGCCGCAAACAGCGGATGAAGGTTGGTGTTGAGCCAATCGACGGACGGCGCCAGGAAAGCGCCCGGCGAAAACTGCAGGATTGCAGGATTCATGACTTCCTCCCTGTTCCCAAGCGGGCAGCGCTCTGGGTTATCCGGTCAAGCACCATGGTGAGTACCACGATGGCTATCGCTCCATTGATCGAGGTCGCGATGTCGAGCGTCCTGATCGCGCCGTAGATCGTCTCTCCGAGCCCGCCGGAGCCGACGATGCCGGCGATGACGACCATGCCGAATGCCATCATCAGGCTCTGGTTGATCCCTGCCATGATGCTCGGCAGAGCAAAGGGAAGGCGGATCTTGAAGAACATCTTCGCCGGCGTCATCCCGAGCGCGGTTCCGAGTTCGATGAACTCCTTGGGCGTCATCCGGATACCGAGAGAGGTCAGGCGGATCGCCGGTGGCACGGCGACGATCACCGTCGCGATCAGTGCCGTCGCCGGTCCATAGCCGAGCAGGGCGATTGCCGGCAGCAGGTAGATGTATGGCGGAAGCGTCTGAATCAGGTCGAGGCCGGGCTCCATGAAGCGGTCGAGGCCGGTGAAGAAGCCGGCGGCGATCCCGATCGGGATGCCGATCACCAGGGCGAGCGCTGTTGCGGTCAAGACCAGCGCCAGCGTGCTCATCGTCTCCGGCCAGAGCCCCATCGAAAAACAAAGCGCCAGTGCTGCGCCGCTCAGCAGGGCGAACCAGACATTGACCAGCCGCCAGCCGACGAGCGCCACGATCAGCGCGACCAGGTAGAATGGCGGAAGCTCCAGGAGCCACAGGATCCCGTCATAGAGCCCTTCGAGAACCTGCCTGATGGAGTCGAAGAGAAACTCGCCATTGTCGCTCACCCACTCGAGCGCAGAGTCCGTCCATTCGTCGAAAAGATCGGTGAAGCCTGAAGTATCCATCTCAATCAGCTCCCGTTGGGCTCACGCTGCCGTCAGATCGTGGGTGGAGGTTCCCTTGACGCCCATCAGCAGGCTGCGCGGGGTGACCACCCCGACGACCTGATCGTTGTCGACGACGGCGATGGCGTCGCGCTCCGACTTCATAGTCAGTGTGATGAGTTCGTCGATGTCTGCGTCCGGCGTCGTGCGCGCCAGCGACGAGATGTCCAAACTCGGCTGGTTGCGCTGGAACTCGGCGACGCTGCGCATGACGGAATGCGCCTTGATCAGATGGAGGCGGGATATGCCCGCGACGAATTCGGCGACATAGGCGTCCGCCGGGTTGAGGATGATTTCCTCGGCCGTGCCGGTCTGGATGATGACGCCGTCCTTCATGATCGCAATGCGATCGCCGATCCGGATCGCCTCGTCGAGATCATGCGTAATGAAGACCGCGGACTTGCCCAAGGCCTTCGTCAGCTGCCGGAATTCGTCCTGAAGCTGGCGCCGGATGAGCGGATCGAGAGCGCTGAACGGCTCGTCCATCAGAATGATCTCAGGGTCGGAAGCGAGCGCGCGGGCAAGTCCGACGCGTTGCTGCATGCCGCCGGAAAGCTCGTTCGGATATCGGCTCACCCAGTCGGCGAGGCCAACCTTCTCGAGCGCCGCAGCAGCGGTCTTGTTGCGCTCCGGCTTGGGAATGCCCTGAACCTCGAGGCCGAAGGCCGCGTTTTCCAGGACTGTCCGATGCGGCAGCAGAGCGACGCTCTGAAACACCATGCCGATGTTCTTGGCGCGCATCTGCCGGAGATCGACCGGCGACAGAGTGGCGAGGTCGTGTCCCTTGACGAGGACCTTGCCGGAACTCGGCGTGATCAGCTTGTTGAGAAGGCGGATGAGCGTCGACTTTCCGCTACCCGACAGTCCCATGATACAGAAGATTTCGCCGCGCCGGACCTCAATGCTCGCGTCGGAGACGCCGACGACGCAGTTGAACTCCTTGAGCACCTCTTTTTTGCCGAGGCCGCGCTCCTTGATCGACTTCATTGCCGCAGCGGACTTGCCTCCGAAGACTTTCCAGAGGGACTGGCAGTCGATCAGGACATCATTGATATCGGCATTCACGGTTTTCATAACGATCCCCTTTGAGCCATTCGGCGCTGGCTTCTTCATTAGGTTTCAGGGTGGCCGCCCGACGGATCGGACGGCCACGATGCGTTTTAGCTCTTCTTGATGTTTTCCCAGCGCTTGATCAGGTCGGCATGGGCGCCGATCCAATCCTGCACGGCCTGGTCCATGGTCTTGCCCTCGTTGACGGCGCCGTTGATGGCGGTGATGTCGGCGATCGGCACGTAGATGCTGGCCATCACTTCACGCGCATGCGGGTTCTCTGCGGAGAAGCCCTTTTGGCCGATCCAGTAATAGCTCTGCGGCGGCGGAAATACGCCCTTCGGATCCTTGAGGTACTTGACCTCGTACTTCTGGACCATCCAGGACGGCTCCCAGATCGTCACCGCAATCCACTCCTTGCGATCATAGGCGGACTTCAGCGCCGCCGTCATCGCGGCCGTGCTGCCCTCGACGAGCTGGAGCTTGAGACCGTAATCCTTGACCGCATTCGACGTATCGCGCATCAGGCCGGAGCCCGGCTCGATACCGATGATCTTGCCGCCGAACTTGTCGGCGTTTTCATTGAGCTGTTCCAGCGAGTCGATCGGCACATATTTAGGAACCGCGACGCCCTGATAGAGGCCATGCGAAACGGGTGAGATCTTCTCGAGCCGGTTCTTGTTCTTGTCCCAATAGTCCTGAGCGACGTAGTCCGTCTGCGACGCGAGAGCCTGGATATCGCCCTTGGCGAGAGCGGCATAGGCGATGCCCCATTCGGAGAACTCGGTCACCTTGACGGTGTAGCCGGCGTCTTCGAGAACCTTCTTGGTAATGCCGGTGATGGGCGTCAGGTCCTCCCACGACATGGTGCCCAGATTGATCGTCTTTTCTTCCGCGCGAGCGGGAAGGATGCTCACCCCGATCATCGCAGCGGCGCAAAGCGCCTTCCACAAAGTCTTCATTGTTCTTACTCCTGTTTTACGTTCCCATTCTCATTGAAGTCTGCGAGCGGGCAGCTTCACATTGCGCGGGCCGAGGGATCATCCCTCGCGGCCTGCACGCAATTCCTGTAGGCGGATGACCGAGTTGACGCCGAGCCACGCGATGGGCTCGGGCGGCAATCTCACCGGTTCCGGCTGGTTCTTGTATTTGTCGAGTTCGGGGCTTGCGGTTCCTGTCGCGAAATCGGCCGCCATCATTCCCGCAAGCGTGCTCTTGACCGTGCCGAGACCATTCTCGCAGCAGGCGGAAAAAAGCCCCTCTTCGACCTCGCCGAATGCCGGCACATGGTTTCGGCTGAGGCAGAGCGCTCCCGCCCAGCTATATTCCATCGGCAGGCTTTCCAGTCCGGGGAAGCGAGCGTCGAACGACCGGCGCTGTTCGGCCGCCACGCCGGCGACGCGCTTCTCCGACACTTGAAGGCTCGGGTCGTAGGTGAACCTGGTTCTGATGACGATCCGCGAACGACCATCGGTGGTGATCTTTCTGACCGTCGCTCCCATCGGGTCGGCCGGCAGCAGCGCCCAGCGATCTGCGCCGGTCACATCGCCGCCGAATTCGTTCTGCGAAAAGGCCGACGTCATCGACGCATAGGTGAAGATGTGCATCAGCCGCCCGCGGAACTGGCCGAAGCTTTGAATATGGCCATTCACGCCCAGAATGACCTTCGGCGCCGAAACCGATCCGCGGCCGGCCTTCGCCTTCCAGGACCGGCCCTCGCGCGACAGCTCCAACACCGGCGAGTGCTCGTGGATGGCGACCTTTGGGCTCAGTCCCCGCGCCAGCCCGCGGATATAGTCGGCGGGCTGGATCATCACCGCGCCCGGCGTATAGAGCCCGCCGCGATAATAGCGCGAGCCCGTCATCTCCCGCATCTGATCGGCGTCGAGAACACGATGCTCCTCTCCAATCCTTTCGAGCGATTTCCTGTAATTGTCGTTGAGTCCGAGCCCCCGGTCGGAGGCCGCGGCATTCACCTTGCCCGCCGGATCGAAGGTTTCCCTCGTCAGGCCGTATTCGGCTGCGACATCGGCTGCGAAGGAAATCGCCAGACGGTTCTGCCTGATCTCGTCCTTGGTCGCCTCTTCGTCGTCAACCGAATACTCACCGGAAGAGAGATTGTGCGGCACATCGATCATGAAGCCGGAATTCCTCCCGGCCGGACCCTTCGCGACTTCGCGGGCCTCGAGGAGAACGATCTTGTCCTGAGGGCGCAACTGCGAGAGGCGGCGGGCAGCCGATAGGCCGGCAAATCCCCCGCCGACGATCAGCCAGTCCGCCCTAATGTCGTGCTCAAGCGCCGTTGCGGGAAAGGCGCGTTCGCTGATCGCCTCCCATCCCGAAACGCCGGTGTCGATCGGCAGACGCTTGATCACATGGTGGGTCATCGGATCGTCTCGTCGACCGAACGTTCCGAGACATCGATCCAGATGGTCTTCAGTTCGCAATAATTGTCGTGGGCGAAGACCGACTTGTCGCGGCCGCCGAAGCCGGACTCCTTGTAGCCGCCGAACGGCGTGGTGGCGTCTCCTTCGCCGAAGCAATTGACCGTGACGACGCCGGCACGGATCTCACGCGAGAGCTTGATCGCGTTTCTCAGGCTGCCGGTATAGACCGATGCCGTCAGGCCGTAATTCGTATCGTTGGCAAGAGCGATCGCCTCGGCGAGCGAATTGAAGGTGGTCACCGAAAGCACCGGCCCGAAGATCTCTTCCTGGAAGAGGCGGCTGGCAGGCGTCACGCCATCGACCACGGTCGGCTCGATGAAGATGCCGTTATAGGTTTCGCCGCCGTGGGCGACCGACAGCTTCTCCGTCTTGGCGTCGTCGAGGAAGGATTTCACCTTCTCGAAATGAGCTTTGCTGACGAGCGCACCGATGCGGTTTTCAGGATCGAGCGGATCGCCGGTCTTCCATTCGCGCATATAGGCGCCGATGCGCTTCATCAGCTCATCCTTGACCTTGGAATGAACGATGAGACGCGACGTGGCCGAGCAGTTTTCGCCCATGTTCCAGAATGCGCCGTTGACGACCTGCTCGGCAACGAGGTCCAGGTCTTCGGCATCGTCGAGAACGACCGCGGGGTTCTTGCCGCCGCATTCGAGCACGACTTTCTTGAGGTTCGAGTCCGCGGCATAACGCAAGAAACGGCGGCCGGTCGGCGTCGATCCGGTGAAGGCCACCATATCGACATCCATGTGCAGGCCGACTGGCTCGCCGACATCCTTGCCGCTGCCGGTGACGACATTGAAGACGCCCGCCGGAATGCCTGCCTCATGGGCAAGCTCGGCGACGCGCAGCGTGGTGAGCGTTGTTTCCTGCGCCGGCTTGACGATGACCGAGCAGCCGGCCGCAAGCGCCGGGCCGATCTTCCAGGCCAGCATCAGAAGCGGAAAATTCCACGGAAGCACGCATCCGACGACGCCGATGGGTTCGCGCACGATCATCGTCAGCGCGTTGGCGCCGACCGGAGCGGTGTTGTCATAGAGCTTGTCGATCAGTTCGGCATGCCAGCGGATCGTATGAATGGTATCGGGAACATCGACCGTCTGGCATTCGCGCACCGGCTTGCCGCTATCGAGGCTTTCCAAGACGGCGAGCTCATGCCTGTTCTGCTCCATGAGCTTGGCGAGCTTGAGAAGCACTTCCTTGCGCTCGCCCGGCGAGCGCAGCCGCCAGCGTCCATCGTCGAACGCGCCCTTCGCCTTCATTACGGCGAAATCGACGTCGCTGGCATCACAGGCGGCGATTTCAGCAAGGACTTCGCCCGTCGCAGGGTTCGTGGAGGTGAAAGTCTTGCCGGAATTTGCCGGACGAAATGCGCCATCGATGAAAGCATTCGTCGGAAACTGAAGCTCGGCGGCGATCGCCTTGTATTCGGCGACGGTCAAGGGTTCATGCATGATTGGCTCCCGACGTGATCTGGGCGACCGTGCGCTTCAATGTGGCGACGACGGTCTGAAGGGTTCGCTTTTCTTCGGAGTTGAGCGGACGCAGCGGCGCGCGGACCGATCCGACATTCAGCCCGATCAACTCGCATCCGTGCTTGATCGATTGGACGAACTTGCCGCATTCCAGGAAATCCATGAGCGGCAGCATCGCCGTCATGATCGCGCGGCCCTTGTCGAAGTTCTTTTGGAGGACGCAGGCTTCGTAGAGGGCGACATGCTCGCGCGGGAGGAAATTGGAGCCGGCGCAGACCCAGCTCTTCGCGCCCCATGCGAAGAATTCGAGCGCCTGGTCGTCCCAGCCGCAGGACAGCGCGATGTGTGGAAACTTCCGGGCGAGCAGGTGAAGATTTCCCATGTCGCCGGAGCTTTCCTTGATGGCGATCACGTTCCTGGACTTGCCGAGGCGGGAGAAATACTCCTCGCCCATCACCACGCCCATGCGGGCCGGATAGTTGTAGAGCATGATCGGCAGGTTCGCCGCCCGGTCGACGGTCAGGGCGTGGACCGCATTCTCGCGCTCGGTCGGCAGCGCGTATGGCGGCGACGACACCAGGATCGCATCCGCGCCGATTTCCTTCGCCGCCTTGGCGAATTCGACCGAATCTTCGGTCCGCGTGGCGCCGGTTCCGATAATGAGCGGCAGTCGCGTACCGATCACGTCTTTCGCATAGGCCGCGAGCCCGAAACGCTCCTGGCTGCTCTGGGCGTAGTATTCACCCGTCGAGCCGCCGACGATGATGCCGTGGACGCCCGCCTCGATCAGCGACTCGAGCACGGCGGCAAATCCAGCCCTGTCGATCTGGCCATTTTGATCAAGCGGCGTCACCGCCGGTGTATAGATCCCGTCAAACTTCACGACGATTTCTCCAATATTTGCGTGGCGGGACCGCCGAGGAAGGCGTCCGCCTTGAGGCCTTGCGGGGCGATGAACATTTCCATGTTCTCGCGGGACAATTCCCAGTGTTCGAAGACGAGGTCGACGACGGCATTCTCGTCGTGAGCGCCGAGTGCATCGATGAAGCTGTCGTGATGGCCGACAGCCACTTGAAGCCTCCGCTTCATGTCCTCGTTCCTCGGCCGGAAGAAGGTGTGGCCGATACGCGCGTGGTCGATGAGCAGCCGGCCGAGACTCGGCTGCAGATAGAAGTTGCCCGACATCTCGCCGAAAATTTCGTGAAAGCGGTTGTTCTCGAGAACCATCGCCAGAGGGTCCATGTTCTCGCTGGCGGCGCGGAACCGCTCCTGGGTCTGCTTCAGGTCTGAAAGCTGAGTAGGCTTGAAGTTCTGCACGGCGAGACGGCCTATTGCCGCGTAGATCATCGGCGCAACGAGAAAGAAATTCCGCAGAGTGGAATGGTTCATCGGGATGACCCGCGCACCCCTGTTCTCGCGGATATCGATATAGCCCTCACCGGCAAGGCGACGAAATATGTCGCGGACCGGAGTTCGGGAGAGGCCGTATTTTTCGCTCAGACTGGCCTCGTCCAGATCGGCGTCCGGATCCAACTCCATCGTCAGAATCTGCCGCTTCAGGTCTTCGTAGAGATTGCTCTTGGGTGTCTTTGCCATCGTCGCTCTCCGCCGCTCGTTGCTCTACGCCGTGAAGATGGCACGCCTTCCCAAAGGAGTCAAATATTGTGTACTCTGCGTACACAATTAGTATTCGTGAAATATACAATGCGCCGGCCGGAGGCATGCCGGTGCATGTCGAGCGCCATTTCAAAGCGCTGCCCATGATCGGCGCTCTGCGGCGGCGGCCATCGAGGAGTTTCTTTCCAAGCGGATTATCGTGGCAGGTCGGTGAGGATTTCTCTGCAGTCGAGGTTGATGCAGTGCGCATCGACGTTGACCATCAGGCTTCGCAAGCCCGGCCGCCGGCAAACCAGCGGTGTGCGGCCATCATGGAGTATCTCGATATCCAGATAGCGGCGGTTTTGTCGGGGAGCGCCGATCTGGCGCTCCCCGGCTTGATCACGCGGCCAGGACGCCGCTCTTCTTGGCCATCCAGGTTGCGATATAGTCCATAAGGCCAGGGTTTAGGCAATCGTAAGGCTCGAGGCCCGACGCCTTCAGCTGCGTTCTGACGGCGTCCATCTTTGCAGGCGCGAAACCGCTTTCGATGATTGACGACACGAAGGCTGCAAAGCCCGGCTTCGCCCAGCCGCTTTCCTGAAAGCGTTCCGGATGGACGAACGACAATCCCTGGAACGGATGTTCGCGCACGACCGGCCCATACATATGAACGCCGCACTCCTTGCAGGCGTGTCGCTGGATCAAGGCTCCGGAATCGACGACGGCGAGCTTGTCGTTATTCTCCAGCACCTCGACGCTTTCGGTCGGAGCGACGGCCACGACCGAAAAGACTGCGCCGTCTGGCTTCCAGCACTTCGTGCAGCCGCAGGCGTGATTGTGGGCGATATCGCTCTTGATCCTGACCTTCACGGGGTTGCTGGCGCACTTGCAGACGAGCGTCCCGCCTGCGAAAGCAGCGTCTGTCGCCCGAAAGCCTGAATCCACTGCCGGATGTATGGCTATGCTGGTCATGGGTTTCTCCTCCCCTTCTGGGCCGTTTGCGATATGCCCGGCCAAGCTCTGCAATCAGTCTCCCAATCTCCGCGCGTGCCAGCGCAGATGGTCTTCCATGAATGTCGAAATGAAGAAGTAGGAGTGGCCGTAGCCTTCCTGCATGCGAAGCCGCAGGCTGATGCCGGCCGTCTCGCAGGCCTGCCTGAGCTCTTCGGGGCGCAATCCATCCTCCATGAAGCTATCCGCCGTCCCTTGGTCGACGAGGAATTCCGGGAACCGGTGCCCGTCTTCGATCAGCGAGCAGGCATCATATGCCCGCCAGCGGCTTTCATCCGATCCAAGGTATTTCCGGAATGCCGGCTTTGACCAGCCGGAGACCGAGGGATGGCTGATCGGCGCGAAGGCCGAGCAGCTGCGGAAGCGTTCGGGGTTCTTGAGCGAAATCGTGATCGCGCCATGTCCGCCCATCGAGTGACCGAAGATGCCTTGTCGGTCCATGTCGACCGGAAACTCGGCCGCGATAAGCTTCGGCAATTCATCGACGACGTAGCTGTACATCCGATAGTTCTGTGCGAATGGCGGCTCGGTGGCGTCGACGTAGAAGCCGGCCCCCTTGCCGAACTGCCAATTATCAGGTTCGTCCGGGACGGCGTCGCCCCGCGGGCTGGTGTCGGGGCAGACGACGATCATGCCGAGTTCTGCGGCAAGACGCCGATACTCGCCCTTTTCCATGACGTTGGCATGGGTGCAGGTCAGACCGGAAAGGTACCATAGAACCGGCAGCTTGCGTGCTTTGGCCTGCGGCGGCAGGAATACCGCAAAGGTCATGTCGCAGTCGCAGACATCCGAGCGGTCGACGTAAACGCCCTGGGTGCCGCCATGCGAATTTTCGGTCGAGATCGTCTTCATGGCTCAGTACACGACCACGCCGCGGATGCTTTCGCCCTTGTGCATCAGCTCGAAGCCGTTGTTGATGTCTTCGAGCGGCATGGTGTGGGTGATCATCGGATCGATCTGGATCTTGCCTTGCATGTACCAGTCGACGATCTTCGGCACGTCGGTGCGGCCGCGCGCGCCACCAAAGGCGGTGCCCATCCAGTTGCGGCCGGTAACCAGTTGGAACGGACGGGTGGAGATTTCCTGGCCGGCGCCGGCAACGCCGATGATAATGGACTTGCCCCAGCCGCGGTGGCTCGCTTCCAGCGCCTGGCGCATCACCTTGGTGTTGCCGGTGCAGTCGAACGTGTAGTCGGCGCCGCCGATCAGGTCGCCGTGGCGCTTGGTCAGATTGACGAGATAGGGCACGATGTCGTCACCGACCTCCTTCGGATTGACGAAATGCGTCATGCCGAACTTCTCGCCCCAGGCCTTGCGGTCAGGGTTGATATCGACGCCGATGATCATGTCGGCACCGGCCAGACGCAGGCCCTGCAGAACGTTGAGGCCGATACCGCCGAGCCCGAAGACGATGGCCGTCGCGCCCATCTCCACCTTGGCGGTGTTGATGACCGCACCGATGCCGGTGGTGACGCCGCAGCCGATGTAGCAGATCTTGTCGAACGGCGCGTCGGGATTGACCTTGGCAAGGGCGATCTCCGGTAGCACGGTGAAGTTCGAAAAGGTCGAGCAGCCCATATAGTGATGGATTTTGTCCTTGCCGATCGAGAAGCGCGAGGTGCCGTCCGGCATCACGCCCTGGCCCTGGGTGGCGCGGATCGAGGTGCAGAGATTGGTCTTGCGCGAGGTGCAGGAATAGCATTCGCGGCATTCCGGGGTGTAGAGCGGAATGACGTGGTCGCCCTTCTTCACTGAGGTGACGCCGGGGCCGACATCGACGACGATGCCGGCACCCTCATGGCCGAGGATCGCCGGGAAGAGGCCTTCCGGATCGGCGCCCGACAGGGTGAAATCATCGGTGTGGCAGATGCCCGTCGCCTTGACCTCCACCAGCACTTCGCCGGCCCGCGGCCCTTCCAGCTGCACGGTCATCACTTCGAGCGGTTTTCCTGCCTGAACGGCAACGGCGGCGCGAACGTCCATTTTGATATCCTTCCTCTTAAATCAAATTCTGATGCTGCATATTCGGATAGACCGGCTTCCCACCGACCTGCTTCGCCCGTCACCGCCGAGATTTCATGCTCTCGCCTTCGGGCTTTCGATCATCTCATGTTCGTCCTGCCGACGACCGTCACTTCTCCGGCTCAACCTGACACCAGACTGCGAGGAGTGGCCGGGCTGTGCATCTTATCGCGAAGGATTGCCCGGCGTCGTTCGCAAAGACCGTGCCGATACCGGCGGAGAACCACTCGGAATCGCCAAGGCGGATTTCGCCCGGCGAAAGCAGAATGAAAGCGCGGGGCTGCGTCTGAACATGATCGGGGAATCTTGTATAGCGATCCATGTAGATCACGCCGACCCTGAGATCGGCGCGTTCCTCCATGCCGCCGGGACCGACCAAGACCGCATGGGAATGCGTATTGCCAAAATTCAGGCTTGCGAACGGACCGGAGCGGCCGCGTCTCCAGAGCAGCTTATCGGCGAGACTCTGGAACTGGCCGGCGATCGCCTCGTATTTCCGCCCCGATTTTGCAAGATGGCCGATGGCGTCTTCCAGCCCTTCGGGCGCGCCGGGAAGAGGCCCGCCCTCCGGACGCACCTTGCCGGTCTTGAGCAGCCTCTGGAGAACCTTGCCCGCGACGAAACTTGCGACGGCGGGAGCCTCCGCCGACAGCATCAGGCCGCCGACATCATTGAGGAATTCCTGCAGCGGCCGAGAGCGCCGCTCTCTGCCGATGTCGTGCAGCCGTATGTATGCCGGCTTCTCGTCATCGTTGAGAAGAAGGTCGGCACCAGGTTTGATTGGACGTCCCACGACGCGCGCCACGTTCGGTCTCCCCGGTTAGAGCGCCTTTTGCAATTCCGGCAGGGCGTCGAAGAGATCGGCGACGAGGCCATAGTCGGCGACCTGGAAGATCGGCGCCTCTTCGTCCTTGTTGATGGCAACGATCACCTTCGAATCCTTCATGCCGGCCAGATGCTGGATGGCGCCTGAAATGCCGCAGGCAATGTAGAGCTGCGGCGCCACCACCTTGCCGGTCTGGCCGACCTGCCAGTCGTTCGGCGCATAACCCGCATCGACGGCAGCTCTCGATGCGCCGACGGCAGCGCCGAGCCTGTCGGCAAGCGGCAGGATGACTTCCTTGAACTTCTCGGCCGAGCCGAGCGCCCGGCCGCCGGAGATGATGATCTTCGCCGAGGTCAGCTCCGGCCGGTCGGAGGCCGACAGCGCATCGCCGACGAAGGTCGAAAGCCCCGGATCGGAAACCGCCGGGATCGCCTCGACCGTGGCCGAACCTCCCTCCGGTGCGGAGGCGAAGGAGGCGGTGCGCACGGTGATCACCTTCTTGGCATCGCTCGCCTGAACCGTCTGGATGGCATTGCCGGCATAGATCGGCCGCTTGAAGGTGTCGGACGAGATCACCTCGATGATCTCCGAGACCTGGGCGACATCGAGGAGGGCGGCCACCCGCGGCAGCACATTCTTGCCGACCGAGGTGGCAGCAGACAGGATCGTGTCGTAGCTGCCGGAGAGTGAGACGATCAGGTCGGCCAGCGGCTCGGCCAGATTGTTGGCCAGTTCGTCGCTTTCGGCCAGCAGCACCTTGGAGACGCCGGCAAGTTTTGCCGCTTGTTCGGCAGCAGGCTTGGCAGCCTTGCCGGCGACGAGGATGTGAATATCGCTTGCCTGTTCCTTGGCGATCTTTGCGGCAGCCGTCAGCGCCTTGGCGGTCTGATCGGACAGGCTGGCATTGTCGTGGTCAGCCAGAAGAAGAATAGTCATGATGATGGCTCCTGTTCCAAGCTGATTACAGCACGCCGGCTTCGTTTTTGAGCTTGTCGATCAGTTCGGCGACCGACTTGACCTTGACGCCGGCCTTGCGGCCCGACGGCTCCTCGGTCTTCAACACCTTGAGGCGCGGCGTGGTGTCGACACCGAAATCATCAGGGCTCTTCTTGTCGAGCGGCTTCTTCTTCGCCTTCATGATATTCGGCAGCGAGGCATAACGCGGTTCGTTCAAGCGCAGATCGGTGGTCACGACCGCCGGCAGCTTGATCTCGATCGTCTGCAGGCCGCCATCGACTTCGCGGGTGACGATTGCTTTTCCATCGCCGATCTCGATCTTCGAGGCGAAGGTCGCCTGGGCAACTCCCATCAGTGCCGCCAGCATCTGGCCGGTCTGGTTGCTGTCGTCATCGATCGCCTGCTTGCCGACGATGATGAGGCCCGGTTGTTCGGCATCGGCGACAGCCTTCAAGATCTTGGCCACTGTGAGCGGCTCGATCTGATCGTCGGTCTCGACCAGGATCGCCCGGTCGGCGCCCATGGCAAGGGCGGTCCTCAGCGTCTCCTCGGCCTTGGCCGGACCGATCGAGACGACCACCACTTCCTCGCACTTGCCGGCTTCCTTCAGCCGCAGCGCCTCTTCCACCGAGATCTCGTCGAACGGGTTCATCGACATCTTCACATTGGCAAGCTCGACACCCGTGCCATCCGGCTTCACCCGGATCTTCACGTTGTAGTCGACAACCCGTTTGACTGGGACGAGTATCTTCATGGGCAACCCCCCTTTATTTCTAAACTGCTGGCCGTTCGGCAAGTAATGCCCAGAAGGCGAAGAGCGGCGTGTCGAGCGACCTCATAGCATGCTTGATGTCGGGGACATTGTAGAAGGATCCGCCGATGCCGGGCGAAAACCACTCCCCTTCCCCCTGCTGGAACTCTCCCTCGGATAGTACGAGGTAGACCTCCTCTGGCGCATGAACGTGGTCGGGATAGCGCACCTGAGGCGCCATCAACGTCACGCCGATCCATAGGTCGCTCCGCTCCTCCAATCCTCCCGGGCCGATGATCATCGCATTGGCATGCCCACCGACAAAATTGTCGCTGGCCGTGTGGTCATACTTGCTGCGCCGACGCCATTCAAGCATTGGCTCGATACCTTTGAACCCGTCGATCAATCGCGTCAGCGAAGGATAGGCCGTATCGATCGAGAGCGCCACATCAAGCTGAGCGCAAACGGGCAACCGGCTTCCCTCCCCCACGCGCGCAGCCCCCGTGCGCTCCAGCGCCGCAAAAATCTGACGGATCGAGCGGCGGGCTTCCGGGGCCTTGGCGAACTGGTCGAAAGCCACGAAAGCCGCATCGAGGAAAATCTGCAGGCTTTCATTGCGTAAACTCATGTCATCACCTCCCGAGACGATCGGCTGGCAAGCGGTCCGCTCTTGCGATCAGATATCTTTCGCAATGCGCAACCCGTCATAGACGGCGGCATGCGTGTTGCGTGCGGCGACCGCATCGCCGATCCGGAACAGCTGAAACTTGCCATCAGGATTGCGAATGACGGACTGAGGTTCTCCGGAAAGAAGCTGATCGTGCGACATCTCGCCGAGATTGCTCGAGCTGGGCTTCAGTTCGAAATAGAGCTCGTCGAGCGGAATGGTTCCATGATTGACGACGATCTGGTCGAAGCTGTGCTGCCTGGCAATCCCGCCGTAATCGCTGCCGACATGGGCGACGAGCTGGTTGCCGCTCTTCTCGACGGCTTCGAGACGATAGGTGACGGTGAAGGTCACGTCATGCTTCTGAAGAGACCGCATATAGGGCACCAGGTTCATGGCCATGACCTCGGGCGCGAAGGACCGGTCCGGGGTCATGATCTCGACCTTGGCGCCGGCCTTGGCGAGAAACTCCGCCGCCTGCAGGCCGGCATGATCGCCGGCGTCGTCGAAGATCAACACATTGGTTCCAGGCTTCACGTCGCCGGAGATGATGTCCCATGAAGAAACCACCAGCTCGTTGCCGCTCGCGAGAACCTCGGTATGCGGCAGGCCGCCGGTCGCGATGATCACGACATCGGGATTCTCGGCCTCGATGGTATCGGCTTCCGCCCAGGTGTTGAAGTGGAAGGTGACGTCGTATTTCTCGCACTGGCTCATGCGCCAGTCGATGATGCTGATCATTTCCCTGCGGCGCTCGCTCTGGGCGGTGAGCCGGATCTGACCGCCGGGGTTGCTCGCCGCCTCGAAAACCACGACCTCATGGCCGCGTTCTCCGGCGACGCGCGCCGCTTCCAGACCGGCCGGGCCGGCGCCGACGATGACGACCTTCTTCTTCGCCTCGGCCCTCGCCACGATATGCGGCATGGTCAGTTCGCGGCCGGTGGCGGCATTGTGGATACAGAAGGCGGCCCCGCCCTGGTAGATGCGATCGAGACAGTAATTGGCGCCGACGCAGGGACGAATATCGTCTTCGCGCTTCTCGATGATTTTGCGGACGATGTGCGGGTCGGTCATGTGGGCGCGGGTCATGCCGACCATGTCGACCTTGCCGGAGGCAATCGCGTGGCGTGCGGTGGCGACGTCAGGGATTTTCGCCGCATGGAAGGTCGGGAAGTTGGTTGCGGCGCGAATTTCGCCGGCGAAATCGAGATGCGGTGAATTCGCCATACCCTGGATCGGGATCACGTCGGTCAGACCAGCATCGGTATCGATGTGACCGCGGATCACGTTCAGGTAATCGATCAGGCCGCTCTCCTTCAGGCGCCTGGAGATTTCGATGCCGTCGCCCTTGCCGGTGCCGCCGGGAAGACATTCGTCGGCGGTGTAGCGCACACCCAGAATGAAGTCGTTCCCCACTCTTTGCCGGATCGCCTTGAAGACATCGAAGCAGAAACGCAAACGGTTGTCGAGCGAGCCGCCATAGGGACCGTCGAGCTCGTTGGTGAGCGGAGACGTGAACTGGTCGATCAGGTGACCATAGGCTTCCAGCTCGACGCCGTCCATGCCGCCCGCCTTCATGCGCTCGGCAGCGTCGGCAAAATCCTTGATGATGCGCTCGATGTCCCAATCTTCCATCTTCTTCGGGAAGGAGCGGTGGGAAGCCTCGCGATGATGCGACGGCGCCACGACCGGCAGCCAGTCGCCCTTGTCCCAGCGTGTGCGCCGGCCGAGATGGGTGAGCTGGATCATGATCGCCGCACCCTCTTCATGCACGGCGTCGGTCATTTCCCTGATCCAGGGCACGATTTCGTCCTTGTAGGCGAGCAGGTTGTTAAAGACCGGCGGGCTGTCTCTGGAGACCGCGGCCGAGCCGGCCGTCATCGTCAAGGCCACGCCGCCCTTTGCCCGCTCCACCGTATAGGCGCGATACCTCTCCTTCGGCATGCCGTCTTCCGGATAAGCGGGCTCGTGGGAGGTCACGATAATACGGTTACGCAGCGTCAAATGCTTGAGCTGGTAGGGCTGAAGAAGGGGATCGTTCGACATGGGCCGTGGTTCCGGATTAAAAACATCAGAGGAGACGCTAAGCACAATGTACATATGTGTCAACATTGAAAACAGCCTGGTCGCTGTTTTCGACACTGATGTACATTTTTCTTGTACGCAGCTTCACAATTTGATAGGAGATAATCCATGGATCAGGCTCTGAATGACACAGGCTGGCGCGGATCACAGGAGGGATGGCTGGAAGCAGCATACCACTCGCTGCTGGATTCCGGCGTGGATTCGGTGAAAATTCTGCCGCTGGCAAAGAAGCTCAACCTCTCGCGCACGAGTTTCTACTGGTTCTTCAAGGACCGGGAGGAACTGCTGGCCGGGCTCGTGGCGCGGTGGCGCGACAAAAACACCGGCAACATCGTCAAGCAGTCCGAAGCCTATGCGGAATCGCTTGCCGAGGCGATGCTCAACGTCTTCGACTGCTGGCTCAACAATGATCTGTTCGACGCCAGGTTCGAATTCGCCGTGCGCAGCTGGGCGCTGCAGTCCGACGAGATTCTCGCCGAGGTCCGGCAAGCCGATCAGCTTCGCCTGGAAGCCCTCAAGCGCATGTTTATTCGCTTCGGGCTACCAGAAGCGACATCAGATGTCCGAGCGCGAACAACTTACCTCGTGCAGATCGGATACATCTCCATGCAAGCCAGGGAGGAACTCGCCGTCCGCATGAAACGGATCCCCGAATATATCGCGATCTACACCGGCGAAGTGCCGCAGCAGAGGGAGCTCGATCGCTTCTTCTCGCGGCATGGCTACAGGCCGGGTTAGGGAGAGCCGGATGAGCGCTTCCTTGAGGATCGGCATCATTGGCGGCGGAGGCTGGCTTGGCGGAGCAATCGCCGGCTCGATCCTTGATGCCGGCCTGGTCGAACCTCGAAATCTCTCGCTCTCCTATCGCAGCGAGCAGCCGCGCCGTTTCCCGAATTCTTTCCTGACCACCGACAATCAGGCGCTTGCCGACCGTTCGGACGTGATCCTTCTCTCCGTCCGTCCTGATGACTGGCGTGCTCTTGATGTCGATGCCGGCGGCAAGCTGGTCATCTCGGTCATGGCGGGCATCCGCCTGGACGCACTTTCCGAGCGCCACAATACCGGGCGCGTCGTCCGCGCTTTGCCCAATGCCGCCGCCGAATTGGCCAAGTCCTATACGCCGTGGATTGGCGCGAGCGATATGACCGAAGACGACCGGGCGCTTGTCCGCGCGATTTTTCAGGCATGCGGATCCGGGGACGAGGTCGCAAGGGAAAGCGACATCGATTACCTCACCGGCCTTTCCGGGTCTGGACCGGCATTCCCGGCGCTGCTCGCGGCCGCCATGATGCGCGACGCCGTCGCAAATGGCCTGCCGGCGGAGATTGCGCGCCGCGCCGTCAACACGGTGATCACGGGCGCCGGCCGCCTGCTGGAGCGCCAAGACGAATCTCCTGACGATGCCGTTCAAACCTTTGTCGGCTATCGCGGAACCACTGCGGCAGCCATCGAAGGCATGCGCGCTGCGGGGTTCGACGCTTCGGTTGCGGCAGGACTATCCGCGGCATTCAAGAAATCGGTGAGTATGGGAGACGCTTCCTGACAACCGTTGGAGCGGGTCCTGCGGCGCCCCGCTCAGCAAAACCGGCCGCTAAACAGAGGGAACGAGAATGAAAAAACTATTCGCATCGACATGTCTGACGTTCGGCCTGATCGGCGGGGCGTCTTTCGCCAGCGCCGCCGAATGCGGCACTGTCACCATCGCCAGCATGAACTGGCAGAGTGCAGAGGTTCTCTCCAACCTCGACAAGTTCATCCTGAACGAAGGTTATGGCTGTGAGGCCGAAATCACCGTCGGCGATACCGTCCCGACGATTACCTCGATGGCCGAAAAGGGCCAGCCTGATATCGCGCCGGAAGCATGGATCGACCTGCTGCCCGATGTCGTCAAGAAAGGAACGGAAGAAGGCCGGATCGTCCAGGTCGGCTCTCCGCTGCCCGATGGCGGCGTGCAGGGCTGGTGGATTCCCAAATATCTGGCCGATGCCCATCCTGATATCAAGACCATCGGCGACGTGCTGAAACATCCGGAACTCTTCCCCGCTCCCGAGGATCCGAAGAAGGGCGCGATCTACAACGGACCGCAGGGCTGGGGCGGCACCGTGGTGACCACGCAGCTCTACAAGGCCTTCGAAGCCGACAAGGCCGGCTTCACCCTCGTCGATACCGGCTCGGCTGCCGGCCTCGATGGTTCGATCTCCAAGGCCTACGAACGCAAGGAAGGCTGGGCCGGCTATTACTGGGCGCCGACCGCTCTGCTCGGCAAGTATGAGATGGTTAAGCTGGAAGCCGGCGTGCCGAACGACGCCGCCGAATGGAAGCGCTGCAATACCGTCGCCGATTGCCCCGATCCGAAGCCGAATGCATGGCCGGTCGACAAGATCGTCACCCTCGTTGCAAAGCCTTTCTCGGAAAAGGTCGGCCCTGAAGTCATGGACTACCTGACGAAGCGCTCCTGGAGCAACGAAACGGTCAACAAGCTCATGGCCTGGATGACCGACAACCAGGCGACCGGCGAGGACGGTGCCAAGCACTTCCTCAAAGAAAACAAGGACCTCTGGACCAAGTGGGTTTCGCCTGAGGCAGCCACGAAGATCGAAGCTGCTCTTTAACGCCGACTACTGCGGTGCGCTTAATGCGCACCGCCTCTCGCTGCCGATAAAATCAAAAAGACTGCCACGGCTCTTTGAAGAAAAGGGGAACCGAATGGAATGGTTTTATAAATTCCCGCATATGGATGACGACGCCCTTCGCAATCTGAAGAAGGCGATCGATGACGGTTTTCGCGCATTTACCCGCAGCTACGGCGACGCGATCGAAAGCCTCTTCTCCCCGCTGCAGCATTTCCTGATCGCCGCCGACCGCTTCATGACGCAGACGCCGTGGCCGATCATTACGGCAATCATCCTTGTCATCGCATGGTTTGCGAGCCGCAGCCTGAAGATCGTCCTCGGCTGTCTCGTCACGCTGCTGCTGATCGGCTATTTCGACATGTGGGACGATACGATGCGGACGGTCTCGATGATCTTCGTCTGTACCGTGCTCTCCATCGCCATCGGCATTCCGATGGGGATATTGATGGCGCGTTCCGACCGGCTGCAGCGCGTTATCAATCCGATCCTCGACGTCATGCAGACCATGCCGAGCTTCGTCTATCTGATCCCTGTCGTCATGCTGCTCGGCATCGGCAAGGTGCCGGGACTGATTGCCGTCGTCATCTACGCCATCCCGCCGATGATAAGGCTGACCGACCTCGGCATCCGCCTGGTCGACAAGGACGTGCTCGAGGCAGCCGATGCGTTCGGAACGTCGAGTTCGCAGAAGCTGTTCAAGGTCCAGCTGCCGCTGGCGCTTCCCACCATTATGGCCGGCATCAACCAGACTATCATGATGGCGCTTGCCATGGTCGTCGTTGCTTCGATGATCGGCGTCCAGGGCCTTGGCCAGCCGGTTCTGAAGGCCATCGCCAACCAGTACTTCACCCTGGGTATTTTCAACGGCCTTGCCATCGTCGGCATTGCCATCATCTTCGACCGGGTCAGCCAGGCGTATGGCAAACGGCTCCAGAAGCATCGGGAGATCGTCCATGGCTGATCAACGTTTCGGCGGCATCAAGATCCGCCATCTCTACAAGATCTTCGGTCCCAATCCCGGCGCTCATGTCGACGCCGTCAAAAAGGGATTGTCGAAGACCGAGCTCAACGAAAAGCACGGCCACGTGCTCGGCCTGAAAGATATCAATGTCGAGATACCCTCGGGCCGCATCCAGGTCATCATGGGCCTTTCGGGTTCGGGCAAATCGACGCTCATCCGCCACATCAACCGTCTGATCGATCCAACCGCCGGTGAAGTGCTTGTCGACGGCGTCGATGTGGTGAAAATGAACGAGACCGAATTGCGGACGTTTCGCCGGCACCAGACGGCAATGGTGTTTCAGAAGTTCGCGCTTCTGCCGCACCGGAATGTTCTCGACAATACCATCTTCGGCCTCGAAGTGCAGGGCATGGAGCGCTCGAAAGCCGTCGATGTCGCCATGGGCTGGCTGGAGCGGGTCGGCTTGAAGGGCTTCGAGAGCAAATATCCCAACCAGCTATCGGGAGGCATGCAGCAGCGCGTTGGGCTGGCGCGAGCCCTCTCGAACGATGCGCCGGTTCTGCTGATGGACGAGGCCTATTCGGCGCTCGATCCATTGATCCGGACGGATATGCAGACGGTCCTTCTCGACATTCAAAAAGAGATCAAGAAAACCATCGTTTTCATCACCCACGATCTCGACGAAGCCCTTCGGCTGGGCGACCAGATTGCGATCCTGCGCGATGGCGAAGTCATCCAGCAGGGCACCAGCCAGGACATCGTTCTGCGTCCGGCCGACGCCTACATCGCCAACTTCGTCAAGGAGGTCAATCGAGGCCGGGTCATCCAGATCGATGCCGTCATGACACCCCTGCATTCCGGTGCGGCGCCGGGGGGATTGACGATCGCATCAGGCACAACCGTCGAAGATGCCGTCCGGATTCTGGCAGCAGCGGCGCACGACGATGCCAGGGTGGTTTCACCATCCGGGGAAGCATTGGGGCTTGTCACTTTCCGCCAGCTCGCGGGCGCGATGGTGAACTCGCAGGAGGTGGCTCCCCGGCGCGATAGTGCCCTCTCGGTCGCACTTTGAAGCTGCACGTGCGTCCGTTTGGAAGCGATCCGTCGCTTGTTGCCTTGAGTGAGAAAATCATGCTCAGCTCGAAGAACCGAACGCATCGCGCGCGGCGGCATCATGCCGAAGTTCCCATCGTTGGGCTCGATGAGAGATCATAAATCTCTGTCCACTTTCGGCAGCTCGTTGCGAAAGACAGGCGGCTTTCAAGCAAGTGCTTGCGTATACATTTTGCGCAAGATCAGTCCAGACTGCGTCACGAAAAGCCGGTTGGCCGACAATATCGGGACCCGACAATTGCTCCATAGCTGAGAAACCGTAAAATGAAACCCGACCAAGACCATGATGGTTTGCGGTCCCAAAGCCAAACCCGTCCATCCCATCACCCCCAACAGGATGGAAGGGATCATACATACGCACTCCATCCCGTGCGTATGCCTGCATGCCTGTCGCCTGCCGAAGGCCCTCTTTAAGCGGTCCACTAAGAACCTTCGGCAGGCGACTGCGCGGCTTCGAATGGGGCGTTCTCCATAGACTTCAGATGATGCGCATCTCGGCAAGATCGCCGCGGGTAAATCTGTGGCGTGGAGGATATAGCTGTAAAATCACTCCTTTAGCGTAATCGTTTTTTCAGCGCGTTATCACCATAACCGGCAGCGTGACGTCTTGCCTATTCCGGCAGGTTCTGTCAGCTCCTGTCGTCTGGGCGACAATTCTGCGCTGGATGGGACGATCGACAATGCGTTCAGGAGGTTGGACTTTTTGACGCCTGCAACGCCAAAAATCGGCCTGCGTCAGCTGCCGCACGCCTCTGATCTCGATGCCGATATCACGCAGAGAACCACCTACTCCGCTGCAAGCTGCTGCACTTTATCCAACAATCGTCTAATATACCTCCAAGCTCCGCTCATCCATTCCCGTCTGCGGGCTCTGATGAACCGCCGCGGCGCAGGACGACCACCCATGGCGACCGGCAAGACTGGCAGAGGCACGTGCACCAATCCGACACCCGCGCCGGCCGCGCGTCGCGCTGGCACTTGCGAGCGGTGGAGGAGCGCATGCCGAAGCAGCCGCATCGAACAGTGGGAGCAGCATGACAGACAATAGCACTGCCCCATTTTCGTTTCGATTTAGTGGTTCGTCCTTCGACAACATGGTCGAAACGCTGGGCGGCGCTTTTGGCGCATTTGATGCCGAGCCCGTCGGCCGCGCCAAGGACTTCCATTGGGGACTGGATTTCTCCGTCTGTGACAAAGCCGTCCTGCTTACGGGTTATCACGAGGCGGAGTTTCAGTTCAATATCGAGCCGACCGTCGATACGTCGGAGTATCTGTCGATTGTCGTGCCGCGCAGCGGCGGCATGGGCGTGGCCTATGGGTCCCGCATCGCCGAGGCCGGACAGGGAAAATTGCTTCTTTATAACAATTTCGAGCCCGACAGCGTCATCATGCACGGGCAATCGAACGTCATCGATGAATTGCTGATCAACTGGCCTGTCATCCTCCAGACGATCGGCCAGACTTTCGAGATGCCGTTCAGCGGCTCCCTCGACCTGCTGCCCGAACTGGATCTGTCCAGGCCGGAAGGCCGCCTTATCAGCAATCTCACGGAAACGATCATCTCGGGCATGCGCGACGATGGCCCCTTGCTGCAGTCGCCGATCGCCATGGCGCATATGACGCAGGCGCTGGCCGATCTGGTCGTGCGCCTGGTGCCGCACCGGCTGTCGCATTTCCTGGAGCATGGCCCCGCCTTGATCGCCCCCCGCCACGTCCGCAGGGCGATCGAATTCATGCACGCCAATATCGATCAGCCGATCACCATGCCGAAGGTGGCCGAAGCGGCCGGCGTATCCGGCCGGGCGCTCGAAACCGGTTTTCGTGCATTCAGGGGAACCTCTCCCGCCGCCTATCTGCTGACGCTTCGGCTGCGCGCCGCGCGCCAGGATCTGCTCGATCCCGAGAGCAAGGAGACGATGAAGGCCATCTGCCTCAAATGGGGCTTCTTTCATTTCGGCCGGTTTTCGGCAGTCTATAAGACCACGTACGGAGAATACCCTTCCGACACCAGGAAGCGCGTGATCCGTCGATAGCGACCGTGGCTTCCGGTGCAGCGGTGTTTACACCTCGTCCCGCGGCAGCAACATGTAATGCACTCTCATTGTCCTCAGATCCCGCTTCACAATCCGCAGCAGCCCTTCGCGTTCCGCCAGGACGTTGAGTTCCCTGAGCACGAGAGAATGCGCGATCCCCAGCTTGCGCGCAAAGGCGCGGCTGTCACGCGCAATCCCCAGCTCCGCGGCGACAAGGAGACCGGCCTGTATGGATGTCAGCCTGATATCCCTGTCTTGCGCCGCAGCGACGAGGGCAAGAAAACGATCGGCGTCGGACGCCTCTTCGTTCACGCGGCTTTTCGCCGGCGGAAGGACACCATGATGGATTTCGAGGTCGGCGTATCGCTTTCCCTGCCGGCGCTGCCGAGCGGCACGAGCACGTTCAGTTCGGGGTAGTAGCCCGCGATGCTTCCTCGCGGAATGTCATAGGGCACAAAGCGGAAATTCGCAGCGATACGCTCGATACCGTCATCATGCTCGCCGACCACGTCGACCCGGTCACCGGCCTTGGCATTCATCGCCTCCAGGTCGGCGGGATGAATGAAGATGACCTGTCGCTCCCCGTAGACGCCACGATATCGGTCATCGAGACCGTAAACCGTCGTATTGTATTGATCGTGCGACCGGAACGTCTGCAGGGCGAAACGCCCCTCGCCCTTTCGCGCCCGCTGATGCACCGTCTCCGCCGGAAGCGCTTCGCAAGAAAATGATGCCTTGCCTGCCGGCGTATCCCACTCCCGATGGGCGGCCGTATTGCCCAGGTGGAAACCGCGCGGCTTGCGCAGGCGCTTATTGTAATTTTCGAAACCTGGAATGGTCGCCTCGATATGATCGCGGATGCGATCGTGGTCGTCGGCCAGCGCTGCCCAGTCGACCACGGCGGAGCCGACCGTCGCTTGTGCAATGCCGGCAATGATGGCGACTTCCGAGAGGAGATGCGGCGAGGCTGGACGATTGATGCCGGCAGATCCATGCACCATGCTCATCGAATCCTCGACGCTTATGAGCTGGGAGTTGCCCGCCGCGTTCAGATCCATCTCGGTGCGCCCGAGGCACGGCAGGATGAACGCCGTCTCGCCGGGCATGAGATGCGAATGATTGGGTTTGGTCGCGATATGCACGGTCAGTTTCAGCCGCCGAAGCGCCTTTTCAACGAGTGCGCTGTCGGGCGTGGCGCGGGCAAAATTGCCGCCAAGCCCGATGAAGGCCTCAGCTGAGCCGTTGAGCATTGCTCCGATCGCGGCAAGGACATTGTGGCCATGTTCGCGGGGAACGGTGAAGTGGAAATTCTTCTCCAGCGCATCGAGGAAATCGTCCGATGGCTTTTCGTTGATGCCGACGGTGCGGTCGCCCTGCACGTTGGAATGGCCGCGAACCGGGCAAAGGCCGGCACCCGGCCGGCCGATATTGCCGCGCAGGAACATGAAGTTGGCGATCTCGCGGATCGTCGCCACGGAATGCAGATGCTGGGTCACACCCATCGCCCAGGTGCAGATGACCCGCTCGGCGTTGATATAGACATCGGCCGCCCGTTCGATCTCCTGCCGGCTCAGTCCCGACTGGTCCTCGATCTCGGCCCAGTTCGTCGCCTCGACCGCTGCCCGGTATTCTGCAAAACCCGCACAGTGTTCGGCGAGAAATGCGTGGTCGAGAATGGAGGGCAGGCCGGCGGCGACCGCTGCGTCTTCCACAGCCAGAACCGCCTTTGCCATCCCGCGCACCGCGGCCATGTCGCCGCCGAGCTGCGGCTGCAGATAAAGGCTGGCGATATCGGTCGAACCGCCGCGCAGCATCCCGACCTTGTCCTGGGGGTCGGAGAAGCGTTCCAGGCCGCGTTCGCGGATGGGATTGAAGACGACGACGCGCGCGCCGCGGATCGCCGCCCGGCGCAAGTCGCCGAGCATCCTCGGATGGTTGGTGCCCGGGTTCTGCCCGATCACGAAGATCGCGTCGGCCTCTTCGAAGTCCTCCAGCAGCACGGTACCCTTGCCCACACCGACCGCCTGACGCATGGCGATGCCGCTCGCCTCGTGGCACATGTTGGAGCAGTCGGGAAAATTGTTGGTGCCGTAGACGCGCACGAACAGCTGGTAGAGGAACGCGGCCTCGTTGCTCGCCCGGCCTGACGTGTAGAATTCCGCCCGGTTGGGGTTATCGAGGCCTGTCAGAATGCTGCCGATCTCGGCAAAAGCATCCTCCCACGCGACCGGCAGGTAACGGTCGCTCGCCGCATCGTAGCGCATCGGATGCGTGAGGCGGCCGTTGAGTTCCAGTTCGTAGTCCGTCAGCTGGCGAAGCTGCGATACAGTCTTTTCCGCGAAGAAGGCGGGCGTTGCCCGCTTCTCCGTCGCCTCCCAGGCGACGGCTTTGACGCCGTTCTCGCAGAACTCGAACGACGATCCGTGCTCCGGATCGCCCCAAGCGCAGCCCGGGCAATCGAACCCATCCGGCTGGTTCGCCTTCAGCATCGTCCGCGCCCCTGAAATGGGCATGCCGCTTTGCAGCAACTGCTTGCCGCAGCTCTTCAAAGCGCCCCAGCCGCCGGCTGCCGCCGATTTTTTACCAATGAATTTTGTGTCCATGCGCCCTTATTGTCGAAGCGGGGAAAACATCAAGGGCGCACGAGCGATGGCTCGATAGGAAAAACCTATCAAGGATCTAGCCGACGTCCTTCATGCCCTGCCGTTCCTCAGGCGAATGGGCCAGGATGCGATTGCGGCCTTGCGTCTTGGCGTCGTAGAGCGCGGCATCGGCCTCGGTCAGAAGGCGGCTCGGGTCGATCCTCAGGGTGGCTCCCGTCGCGCAGGATATGCCGATGCTGGCCGTCACCCGTCCGAATTCGCTGCCGGAATGAACGATATTTTCCTGGCTTAGGAGACGCGCGAATTGCTCGGCAACGATCATTGCGCCTTTCGCACTGGTAGCGGGGAGCAGAACCACGAATTCCTCTCCGCCGTAGCGTGCGACGATATCTGCCGGGCGGCTTACGGACTGGCGCAGACACTTGCTGACGACACGCAGGCATTGGTCTCCGGCGGGGTGACCATAGGTGTCGTTATAGGCCTTGAAGCGGTCGATATCGACCATCAGAAGGCTGAACGACGTATTTTTCCTGGCGCTGCCTGCGGTCTCGCGTGCGAAAGCTTCGTCGAAAGCCCGGCGATTGACGATGCCGGTGAGCCCATCGGTCTCGGCGAGATTCCTCAGCTGCTCCGCCGATAGCCTGAGGGCGATTTCCGCCTGCTTGGTCGCCGTGATGTCGGAGACAACGGCCATCGCTGTGCCGTCTTCCGCTAACCTTGTCCGGATGCTGCGCCAGTCGCCGTTGTGAAGCTGAACCTCTTCGTCCTTGTTGCTGTGCAACGTAGCACTGACGGACCTGATCCACTCTTCGCGGTCAGCGTCCGGGATACCCGTGCGCTCGCCGGTTTCGGCAACGCGGCGAAGGATGTCGCTGATATGCGCGCCAACCACGCGGGCGTCTCCGGATAGCGGAAAGGCGGCGCGATATTGGTCGTTGCAAAAAACGAGAAAACCCTTGCTGTCGTACATGGCGATGCCATCGGACATGCCGGCCATCGCATGCGACAGCAGGTTCTTGCTCTTGCGCAATTCCCGCTCCAGAGCAGTCCGCTCCGTCACGTCACGCGTGACGCCGGCAAGGCCGATCACCCGTCCCTGCCTATCCTTCAGCGGCACCTTGGAGGCGAGCAGGTATCTGTCTTCGATACGCTCGACGGAGTCGATCAGGGGCACCCCGGTGTCCATGACCTGCTGTTCGAGATAATAAAATTCTTCGGCGCGCGGCCGCGAGATAAGATTGAAATCCGACAATCCGGTCATCTCCGCCGTGGTTCTGAAACGAAAAAGGCGGCTCATATTTTCATTGACGGTGATGAACCGGCTGTTTCTGTCCTTCACGTAGAGATAGTCGGGCGACTGCGAAAACGCGGTCACCAAGATGCTCCGCTCCAGCTCCCATTGCTGCGTCTTCAACAGAACGAAACCACACAGCGCCGTCGCCAGGCAATTCAATACCGTCATCGGCAGACCGATGATGGCCAGTACGCGGGCGTGCACCAGGGTGGGAAGCACTGCCATCAATACGATAAGTGCCGCGCCGAGCGCGAGGCTGAGCAGCGCAACGTCCATGAGCTCGGCAGATCTCTTCCGGATCCAGATATTGGCAGCGAGGCCGATCCCGGTTGCGACAGCAATTGCGATCAGGCCATCGATCATGGCCGTGCCGCCGACAGCAAAGCGGAAGGCCATTGCCAGCGACGCCGCAAAAGCCGCTGCGATCGGTCCGCCAAACATGCCCGCCAAAGCAAGCGGCGAAAAGCGCATGTCGATATAGATGCCGGGATTGACTTCGACGGCCAGCAATATGGACCCGATGGAGGCGCCGCCGGCTATGATTCCGAAGGCGATTTTTTCCTGTGTGACCGAACGACTCTGAAATTGGATCGAGAAATGCGCCCAGAGCGAAATCGCTAGGCACACGAATGACAGGTTGCCACCGAATTGCGTCCAGATGCCATTCACCGCGTTGGATCCACCTTCCAATACATGTACCGAACCAATCATAGGGCAACAGTGGTTTGAGCTTCGTTAAATCGCCGACCCATCAGGCTTTTTTCGTCAGCAGTTGCGTCTCCAGGCCGGTCGGCAGCAATGCGACGACAGGAAAGCGGCGACTGCTGCGACGATGAGGTATAGGCCAGCAGGCCATCCCATGCCGTCAGCAGCCGCGGCTGCCGATGGCATCGTCCGCCACATCTCTTCTATTTGCAGATCGCCGCCGCCAAGAAGCCGCGCATCGCCTCGCCATAAGGCGGCCGCATCATGTATTCCGCTTCCACCATCCTGCTCTGGTGGTAGACGGCGCGCGGATGCGAGAAGGTGAGGAAGCCGAACTTGCCGTGATAGGCACCCATGCCGGAATGGCCGACGCCGCCGAAGGGCAGGCCTTCGGCCGTGACGTGGCTCATGCAGTCGTTGACCGTCACCCCGCCGGAAGTCGTGTTGTCGAGAACGCGACGTTCCTCTTGCCGATCCTGGCTGAAGTAATAGAGAGCGAGCGGGCGCGGCTTGGCATTGATACGATCGATGACGTCGGCAATATCGCGATAGGGAAGGACCGGCAGCACAGGTCCGAAGATTTCCTCCTGCAGCACGCGCATCTCTTCCGTGGGATCGAGGATCAGGGTCGGAGGCATGCGGTGCGCCGATTGCTGGGAGAAATTCTCTGCCGCCGGGTTGATCTCGACGACGCGGGCGCCTTTCACCTTAGCATCGTCGATCAGGCCCTGGATACGGGCGAGATGGCGGGCATTGACGATCGAAGTATAGTCAGGATTTTCCTTCAGCGACGGATACATCGCGCCGACCGCCGCGACCGCGTGCCCGGCAAAGGCCGCCACACTTTCCTCGGGCACATAGACATGATCCGGCGCAAGGCAGATCTGGCCGGCATTCAGCGTCTTGACGGTCATGACACGGCGCGCCGCGTCTGCGAGGTCGGCAGAGCGGCCGACGACGACGGGCGACTTGCCGCCGAGTTCAAGCGTCAGCGGCGTCAGGTTTTCCGCCGCCGCGCGCATGACATGATGGGCGATCGCGGTTCCGCCAGTGAAGATCAGATGGTCGAAGGCAAGTGATGTGAAGGCCGTGCCCGTCGCCGGTCCGCCCTGAACGACGGCTATTTCCGTTTCGCCGAAGGCGCCGGCAATGAGTTCCGCCATCAAGGCGGCCGAGGCCGGCGTTACCTCCGACGGCTTGATCATGGCGCGGTTGCCGGCGGCGAGAATGCCGGCAAGCGGCGCAAGGGCGAGCTGATAGGGGAAATTCCACGGGCTCAGGATTCCGACAACCCCCTTCGGCTGATAGACCACTTCGGCCACCGCGTCCGGGAACAAGGCCTCGTGCTGCTCGGGCTTCAGCCATTCGGCAAGATGGTCCTTGGCATATTTGAGCGAACCGACGCAGGTAAAGACGTCGAGAAGCAGGCTCGCCTCGACGCTGCGGCTGCCGAAATCCTCCGACAGGGCAGCGGCAATCGCATCCTTATGGTCGACGAGAAGGGCGATGACGCGGTCGATGCGATCGATGCGGATCTCGATGTCTGGCGGCCCTTCCCTCAGGAAAGACGCCTTTTGCCGGCCAAGCAGTGCCTTCATGACATCCGGGCTGGTATCGGTGGCGATTGGGGTGACGGTGTTCATTGTTTCCTCCCTTGAACGGTGTCAGACGGCGGGCTGACGCACGACCGGTTTCAGCACGATGCCCTTTTCGGAATCCTCCACCGCCTGGTTGATATCGGCGAAATCATAGAAGGTGATGAGCCTGTCGAAGGGGAAGCGGCCCTGCCGATGCAGGTCGATCAGCAACGGGATCAGCACGTCGGGATTGGAATCGCCCTCGACGATGCCGCGGACCCGGCGCCCGCCGGACAGGATATGGGTGAGGTCGAGCGTCAGCGTCGCGCCGTGGGGCGAGGCTCCGACGATGCCGCAAGTGCCGCGCGGCGCCAGCACCCGCACGCACTGGTCGATGACGGCGGGCACGCCGGAGGCATCGATCGAATAATCGACGCCGGCGCCGGTCAGCGCCATGATCGCGGCAACCGCGTCGCTCGCCTTGCCGTTGACGATGTCGGTCGCGCCGAGTTCCGCCGCAAGTGCCAGCCGCGTCTCGTTGACATCGACGGCGATGATCCGTGAAGCGCCAACGATCCGCGCCGCCATCACGGCGGCAAGGCCGACGGAACCCATGCCGAAAACCGCGAGCACTTTTCCCGGTTCGACCTTCAGCGCGTTCATGACTGCGCCGGCGCCGGTCTGAATGCCGCAGGCGAGCGGCCCGAGCAGCGCCAGATCCGCATCCTCAGGCACTTTCACGATATTGCGCTCATGGCACAGCGCGTGGCTGGCGAAGGAGGATTGCCCGAAAATATTACCGTGAACCCGCTCTCCCTCGCATGAGATCCCGCTCGAACCATCGGCGCGCGCACCGAAGAAGTTGCGCGGGAAGAATTCGTGGCAATAGGTCTCCTCGTGATCGTTGCAGCTCGGGCAATGACCGCAGGAATTGAAGGTCATGACCACGTGATCGCCGGGCTTGACCTTGGCAACGCCCGGTCCGACACGCTCGACGATGCCGGCACCTTCATGGCCGAGCACGACCGGCTGCGGCACCGGCAGATGCTGGTCACGCATGACGATATCGGTGTGGCAAACCCCTGTCGCCACGACGCGAACCAGGATTTCACCCTCGCGCGGCTCCTCCAGATCGAGCCTTTCCAGCGAAAACGGCGTATGCGGCGCACGCGCCACCGCGGCATGGATCTTCATTGCTTTCCTCCTCTCGATGATCGGCTCGTCCTCAGCGGCCGCGCTTGTAGGCGCCGAGCCCCGGCTGATAGGTTTTGTCGTCGAGGAATTGCTTCAGCCCCTCGTCGCGCCCCTTGGTCTTGTCGAGAAACAGCATCTGTTCCAGCTTGGCGTAGATGTAATCGTCGGCGAGATCCCAGGGCAGGTCGCGCACGCGCTTGTAGGTGTCCTTGGCCGCCTTCAGCGTCACCGGGTTCTTTTCGAGCAGGCTGGCGCAGATCTTGCGAACCCGGGTTTCCAGTTCCGCCAGCGGCACCGCCTCGTTGACGAGACCCATTTCCGCGGCCTTGCGCCCGCCGAACAGTTCGCCGGTCATGATGTAATAGAGAGCGTCGCGATGGCGCATCACTTCGGCGACTGCGCGGGTGACATTGCCGCCCGGCAGAATGCCCCAGTTGATCTCGGAGAGACCGAAATTGGCCTCCTCGGCGGCGATGGCAAGATCGCAGGAAACGAGCGGCGTGAAGGCGCCGCCGAAGCACCAGCCGTTGACCATGGCGATCGTCGGCTTTTCGAAATACATCAGCCGGCTCCACCAGCCGCCGGACTGCCGCCGCGCCTTCAGCGTCGCATCACGCGGCTTGCCGTCATTGTCGCGGAAATATTCCTTCAGATCCATGCCGGCCGACCAGGATTCGCCAGCGCCGCGCAGGACGAGGACGCCGCAACGCTCGTCACCCTCGAGCTCGTCGAGCACTTCGAGCATGCTGATATTCAGGGCCGGATTCATCGCATTGCGCTTTTCCGGACGATTGAGGGTCACGAAGGCGATGCCGCTGTCGAATTCGACCAGAACCGGCGATTGCCTATCAGTCGTGTTCTCTTCAATCATGAAGTTACTCCATGGGTTTCGGCGTGAATGCCGGGCCGCTTCACAAGGCCTGTCGTTGAAGGGTTTCGTCGGAATGGAACTGGCGCAGGACATGTTTCTGCACCTTGCCGGAGGCGGTGCGGGGAATGGCCTCGACGAAGAGGATACGCGCCGGGCGTTTGAAGGCGGCGAGCCTTGCCGCGCAATGGCTGGCGATCTCATCGCTCGTTGCCACGGCACCCTGCCGCAGCACGACATAGGCGAGGCCGCATTCGCCCCATCGGATATCGGGAATGCCGACGACCGCGGCGTCGCGGATATCGGGATGACTTGCGAGGACTGCTTCGACCTCGGCGGGATAAACATTCTCGCCGCCGCTGATGTACATGTCCTTCAGCCGGTCGACGATGCGATAGAAGCCGTTCGCTTCGCGTCGGCCGAGATCGCCGGTGCGGTACCAGCCGTCGGTGAAGGCGGCACCGGTTTCCTGAGGCTTGTTCCAGTAGCCAGGCGTCACCGCCGGCCCGCGCAGCCAGAGTTCGCCGATCTCGCCTTCATCAACGTCGCGGCCGTCCTCGCCGACGATGCGAATGTCGAGCAATGGCGCCGGAAGACCGACGCTGCCGGGATTGTCCTGTACGGCGCGCCGATCGATCGGCACGTGCAGCACCGTTCCGGCCTCGCTCATGCCGTAACCGTTGACCAGCGCAACGCCGTCATCGAGATAGCTTTCGATCAGCGCCTGCGTCAGCGGCGCGCCGCCGACGAAAAGCGCATGCAGGCCGGCCAGAGCCGCGGCGCTATAGGCGGGATCGTTGCGCAAGGCGAGCGCGATCTGCGGCACGGCGAAATAATGGGTGACGGCACGCTGCCGGTCGGCAAGGGCTGCGAGCGTGCGCGCCGGCGTGAAGCGATCGGAGACGACAAGCGTGCCGCCCAGCGTCAATGTGGTGCGCGCGACCGCGATCAGCCCGATCGTGTGGAAGAACGGCAGGTCGCACAGGGCAACGGATCCCGGCCCGATCTCCCCGACGACGGAAAAATTGATGGCGGCGAAAAAGGCGTTGCGGCGGGTGATGACGACGCCCTTCGGCTGTCCCGTCGTGCCCGAGGTGTAGAGAAGGACACAAGGGCCATCGGCGTCGGCGGGCACCGGAGCGGCCGGAAGGCTCGCCTCGATCCGCGCGGCGAACCCGGCCGGACCGTCGGCCGTTGATATCATCGCCATCTCAGGATCGGCGTTCACAAGGCTGGCGACGGTTGCCGCGAACTCCTCGTCGTGAACGAGCAGAGCAGGCGCGCAATCGGCAAGGATCGGCCGAAGCTCGGCGGCGTTGAGGCGCCAGTTGAGCGGCACGTAAACGGCTCCGGCACGCTGACAGGCAAAGGCAAGCACGATCGAATCCATGGAGTTGCGCGCCAGCATGGCAACACGCGCCCCGTCGCGGCGCGCTCCGAACACAGCGCTCAGCAAGCCGGCGCAGCGGGCGATCCGCGCATCGAGCTCGGCATAGGTGAGCTGCCGGCCGGTGGCGATCTCGAACAGGGCCGGACGGTTCGGCGCGACGCGGGCGCGGTAAAGGATCGGATCATCCGTCACCAGTCCGCAATCCGCCGACGAAGCCATCCCGGAAATGGAATGCGCCATTTTCTCCTCCCATGCCCACCGCTCCCCGCGGTAGGCATCAAATTTGTATGCAACACATACTAATATCTTTTCCCGGCAGGATGCAAGAGGCTGTTTAAGGTTTGCCGACCTCCTTAAAGGTCGCGATGTCTGGAACTCCTTCTTGATGCGGAAGAGCCGCTCTTCGCCAAAAACACAGCCTGTGCTAAGTCTTTCAATTGCCGTTTGACGCTGCTTCAATGCAACCGTCTAACTATGAGCACGAGAGTGTTTTCTCGATCAGTTGCGGGGGTACAATGCTCAAAACATTCTCGTTACAGGGTAGGCTTGGTCGTCTTCGCTATTTCCTGTTTAGCGTGGCAGTCATCGCTATCGCCGCGGCCGCGGTATTCGTGGTCACTCGCCTACTGACGCTGGTCGGAACTCGGCAGGCGTTTTCAATAGTTCAGGGGTTAATCGCCCTAACCTATGTGCTGGCTATCATCGCCAGCCTCTGCCTGATGGTGAGGCGACTGCATGACTTCGATCAGAGTGGCTGGTGGACCGCTTCAGTCTTAGTGCTTCACTTGGTCTACGGCCATTACGAGGCGGTTGGCTCCCTGACCGCGACAATTCTCATGGGCATCTTTCTGCTGGCGGTCCATCTTGCAATCATCCTCACTCCTGGCTCGAAGAATCCCAACAGGTTTGGCGAAGTGCCCGGCTTCGCCGGAGCGCCCGCTTAGATTTGCTCGGCGGATAATGGCCGCCGCGAGCAACCCCGGCGTTGCGGAGATCAAGCGGCCGCATTGCTACCCGGTACCGAAGATTTCCCCCGTGATCCCGTGACCTTGGACCCAATGGGGATGTGGCGCACGTAACCGGCAGCGATTTCTTTAGCCGAAAGACTCGGGGGTGGACGTATCGGCGTGTGCTACGCTCCTCCCGACGGATATCGTCGAGGGCGTCGAAGATGTCGCAGCCGTTCTCGAAGCGTATTGAAGCGCGGTTGCCGTTGCACTTCGGGCATTAAACCCTTCGCCACCGGTTCTTTGCCTAGGTACTCGGCGCAGGCGAAATCGTTGGCGAAGTCCGAAGTGAATTTTCGTCCGCACGTGAACGCTAGGTGTGGTTAACACCTGTACGAACGGGATAAGCCTTCTAAGGATATTGACTAACCTGCTGATTTTGATGGTTATGGCGCCAGGACGAGGCGAGAACGAATGATGGCCATAAAATCACCGCAGGACGATTTCGAGGGCGAAGATGCTCCCGCGACGCCGGGCCTCGACGTCGGCCGGCTTGGCGATCTGCTGGGGTTTCATCTGCGCATGGCCCATGTCGCGATCTATCGCGACTTCGCCGAAACCGTGGCGGAACTGGCGCTGACGCAGAAGCAGCTGGCGGTGATGGAACTTGTCGCCGGCAATCCGGGCGCATCGCAGATCGACCTTGCCAATACGCTCGGCACCGACCGGGCGACGATGATGGCCCTCGTCAACCGGCTGGCAGCCCGCGACTTCATCGAGCGCCGTCCCTCCGCGGCCGACCGCCGGCGCCAGGAACTTCATCTGACGAAGGCGGGACGCGCAATGCTCGCCCGGGCGCGGGGGCTGATCGACATGCACGAGCAGCGTTTCATCGAGCTGTTTTCGCGTGACGAACTGGATGCGCTGCTGACGGCGCTGAAGCGGATATATAAGGGGAAGTGAAGCCCGCCTTCGCCCGGGAAGCGAGCAGCATCCAAGCCTACAGATTTCTATTGGGAAACTCCCGTGGTATGATCTCGGTCCTGGCGTTGTCCGCCGTGGGTTCTGCACACGGAGACTTGTCTAATGAGCGAAGTGGACGTCCTTTTTGCCTCCCTGCGACAGGCGGCTGACCCGCGGACGGTCGAGTGCATCGAGAACGTCGTCCTGCATGGCTCGGATCGCGAGCTCAATCGCATCAATGCGCTCGCTTTCGCCGATCAGCACCATCTCGATGAAGAGAAAACGATCGCCGCGTTTCTCCATGCAGCCCGCATAGGCGCATTCGAGATGACCTGGAATGTCCTTTGCCCGGGATGCGGCGGCGTCCTCGACAGCGGCGCAACCCTCAAAACCGTCGTCCACGAGACGTACCATTGCGCGCTCTGCGCGGCCGGATACGAGCCGACCCTCGACGAGATGGTCGAGGTCACGTTTACGGTCAGCCCGCGCGTGCGCAGGATTGCCGCTCACGATCCCGATCGGTTGCCGCCGCTCGAGTACTACCGCCAGATCTTCTTCAGCTCCGGGGTCGACCTGCCTGACGATCTCGAAGCGAGGTTTTCACGCATCCAGCTGGAGATGATCGAGTTGGCTCCGGGCGAGAAGGCTTTCGTCTCCCTGCAGCTGCCGGCGCAATTCGTCATCATCTTCGATGCGGTGACACACTCCGCGCAGTTCATCGACGTGCAGGGCGAGCCCACCGACGAACGTCAAACCCTCTCGATGATCATCAGTCGGACGCACGCGCTGAACGAAACGCTGACCCTTCGTCCGGGCTCACTGCGGCTCACCCTCGAGAACCATACCGATCGCAGGGTGGTACCGAATGTCTGCATCGCAGGCGACGAGCTGCACGACCTGCTGGGCCGCAGGCGGGCTTTTTTGACAGCCAAGCGCCTGCTGACGAACCAGAGCTTCCGCGACATCTATCGAACCGACACTCTCGACGTCGACCAGCGCCTCAAGATCACCAGTCTGACTTTCCTCTTCACCGACTTGAGGGGCTCGACCGCGCTTTACGAGCGCGTCGGAGATCTTGCCGCTTTCGATCTGGTGCGAGCGCATTTCCGGGTTCTTCACGAGATCGTCGCCACCGAGGCCGGAGCGGTCGTCAAGACCATAGGCGATGCCGTGATGGCGACCTTCCCGAGCCCGGACCGCGCCGTGGCCGCGGCACTCAGGATGCGGGAGGCGATGCTTCGGCTAAATGCCGAACACGGCAGCGACGATCTTCTCCTGAAGATCGGCATCCATGAGGGGCCATGCCTCGCAGTCAACCTGAACGACCGGCAGGACTACTTCGGCCAGACCGTCAATATCGCCTCCCGCGTCCAGGGCCTTGCTGATCCCAATGTGATCATGACGACGGAAGCGATCGTAGGGGATGCCCAGGTTTCAGAGATCCTCCGTGACAGCGGTATCACCTCCGCCTCCCGGATGGCGGAGCTTCAGGGCATCGGGAGAGAGGTCAGGATTTTCGCGCTGTCGTGAGCTTGGGCTTCTCTTCGACGCCAAGCCGACTGTAGCATTTTCCGCTGCGTATAAACAAAGATCTAAAGCGCGATGAGCGAATCTGAAAGATCGCGACGCGCTTTAGTACAGCTGGCGACCCTTCAGGCCTTCAATGCTTCAACAACGACCTTGAATGCAGGCGCGTTTTGTCGGCGGCTCGGGTAATACAGATAATAGCCTGGGAACATTGGAGACCAGTCGTCAAGAAGCTGGACAAGCTGACCCGAGGCGATTTCGTCTGCGACAAGGGTCTCTGGCACATAGGCGATGCCGTACCCGGCGACTGCCGCGTCAATCATCGCATAGGACGTGTTGAAGGTTAGCTGCCCATCGACACGCACCCGGACTTCCCTACCATCCTTTCCGAACTCCCAAGCATAAAGGCCGCCAGCGCGGGCTTGCCGGTGGTTGATGCAGTCATGACCAACCAGCTCCTGAGGTGTCTTGGGGCTCGAACGCCTTGTGAGATATTCCGGAGAGGCGACCGCAACCAGACGCCAGTCGGGGCCGATGCGGACGGCGATCATGTCCTTGTCGACGCTCTCGCCAAGCCGTACGCCGGCGTCGAACTTTTCTTCGACGATATTTCGGAACCCATTGTCGCTGTTCAGCTCGACCTTGATGTCGGGATACTCCTTGAGCACAGAGCGCAATTTGGGCCAGACGACAGTTTCCAATGCATGATCCGATAGGGTGATACGGACAGCCCCGGTTGGCTTGTCCCTGATTTCCATCAGTTCGTCGATTTCGGTTTCGAGCTCCTCGATGCGCGGCGCAAGAGACCGGATCAATCTCTCTCCAGCTTCCGTTGGAGCAACGCTGCGGGTGGTCCGAGTCAGAAGGCGCAGGCCCATCCGCGCCTCCAGCTTCTTGATCGTGTGACTGATTGTCGACTGTGACGTCCCGAGCTTCGCCGCCGCCTTTGTGAAACTCCGCTCTTCCGCAACCACCAGAAACCAAAGCATGTCGTTGAGATCTTCGCGCTTCATCGCCGCCTCTTAACATCATCTATTGATGTCATAGATCGATAAGTCCAAACGAATTGCAATGGCTAATCTTCGAAGTGCGCTCGGCATATATTGCCGTCATGACACAACAAGCTCTCATACGATCCCAAACTCCATATCATGACATCGAACCCGCGCTAGTGGCCGCAGGTTCAACGACGCCGAGAGCCGCCTGGGGCGCAGTTATCTCCATGGCTTTGTGCGTTGCTGTCCTGATCGCTTCTGAATTCATGCCAGTCAGCCTTTTGTCGCCGATCTCCACCGAACTGGGCGTTTCCGAAGGGCGGGCGGGACAGGCGATCTCTATTTCCGGCATCTTTGCTGTACTCACCAGTATCTTCGTGGCCGGTCTGACGCGCCGAGTGGACCGGCGGTTGGTTCTCGCATCGTTTTCGCTGATCCTGATCGTCTCTGGAACGATGGTCACCTTCGCCCCAAACTATCTCGTCTTGATCGTCGGGCGCGCTATGCTCGGCATCGCCATCGGCGGCTTCTGGTCGATGTCCACCTCAATCGTCATGCGGCTGGTTCCTGAAGACTCAGTCCCCAGGGGACTAGCAATGCTGAACGCCGGCAATGCCATTGCCGCGACGATCTCCGCGCCGCTGGGAAGTCTGCTTGGTAGCTACATCGGGTGGCGAGGCGCCTTCTTCGCGGTCGTTCCACTCGCCCTTCTGGCTCTGGTTTGGCAGTGGATCAGCCTGCCGTCTCTACCACCGCGGCGCAACGAAGGATCGTCCAATGTCTTTCGGCTTCTTCTCCGCCCGCAGATTGCGATCGGCATGGCATCGATCATGCTCCTATTCATGGGCCAGTTCGCCCTGTTCACATACCTCCGCCCATTCCTCGAAACAGTGACGGCGGTCTCGATATCAACTCTGTCCCTCCTGCTCCTGTTGATGGGCCTGGCGGGTGTCGTAGGGACGACCATTGTAAGCCATCTGCTCAACACGCGGTTGTTCGTCATTCTTGGCGCAATCCCGCTGATCATGGCCGTGATTGCATTGGGGCTAGTTGCGTTCGGATCGTCCTCGACCATCACTGCCGTGCTTCTGATCGGCTGGGGATTGTTCAGCACGGCTGCTCCCGTTGGCTGGGGGACCTGGCTGAGCCGCACCATGCCT
This sequence comes from Rhizobium aouanii, assembly GCF_037002925.1. NCBI lineage: Bacteria > Pseudomonadati > Pseudomonadota > Alphaproteobacteria > Hyphomicrobiales > Rhizobiaceae > Rhizobium > Rhizobium aouanii. The sequence continues at coordinate 60,774 of NZ_JBAMYD010000016.1, read as the reverse complement.
CACGACGCAGAAGCAGGTGGCGGGTTGCAGGTGGCGACGATCCAACTCGCGATTACCCTGGGCGCATCGATTGGCGGGGCCCTTTTCGATAGCTCCGGCTGGTGGACCGCCTTCCTGTTCGCGGCAGTGCTTCTGGCGGGCTCAGCACTTCTTGCCATCGCCGCATGGCATTCCACACGGCGCTGAACGATCCGCGGGCATTCCATGCGGAAGAATTTCCATCGCATCACCACTCAAGGAGACATGCAGATGACCAACCAAGTCCAAAACGACGCACAAACCCCGAAAACCGGCATTGATCGCCGCCACCTGCTCAAGATGACGGGCGCCAGCGTCGCGGCACTTGGGGCGATGTCATTGTTCGATACGACAATGACAAAGGCTCAAGACATGTCGAACGGAGCAGCGAATTTCTACACCAGTGACAAGGTGACCCGTCACAAGGTCACCTTCAAAACCCAGTACCAAACATTTGTCGCCGGCAACCTCCACCTCCCTAACGGCCTCGACCGGACCAAGAAAATCCCCGCTATCGTTGTCGGTCACCCGATGGGGGCGGTAAAGGAACAGAGCGCCAACCTCTACGCCACCAAAATGGCGGAACAGGGCTTTGTCGCAATGTCCATCGATCTGCCTTTCTGGGGGGACAGCGAAGGCCAGCCACGCAACCTCGTATCTCCCGAAGCCTATGCAGAGGCGTTCAGCGCCGGTGTCGATTTCCTCGGCTCGAGTTCTTTCGTTGACCGTCATAATATCGGTGTGATCGGTATATGCGGGAGCGGCAGCTTCGTTATCAGCGCTGCCAAGATCGATCCCCGCATCAAGGCCATCGCCACGGTGAGCATGTATGACATGGGTGCAGCCTTCCGGGATGCGCTTAACAAGTCGCAGACGGTCGAACAGCGCAAGCAATTCATCGCTGCTGCCGCTGAACAGCGATGGGCGGAAGCTGACGGTGCAGGCGTCAACTATATAGGCGGCACTACGCTCGAACTGACGGCAGATACAGATCCGGTACAGCGCGAGTTTTACGACTTCTACCGGACGTCTCGCGGCGAGTTCACCCCTGCAGGCGTTGCCAGAGAGACGACGACGAAGCCGACGCTGAGCAGCAGCGTCAAATTCATGAACTTCTATCCGTTCAACGACATCGAGACGATCTCGCCCCGCCCGATGCTCTTCATCTCCGGCGACCAAGCCCACTCGAAAGAATTCAGCCAGGACGCCTACAACCGGGCTTCGGAGCCGAAGGAGCTCGTCTGGGTCAAGGATGCGGGCCATGTCGATCTTTATGATCGCGTCGACCTGATCCCCTTCGACAAGCTGAAGGGCTTCTTCGATCAGCACCTCGTCTGAAAGCGAGAAGCAAAAGGAACGTCCGGACGCTTCGTTTGGCGCCAGCCTCGTCTTGGCAATCATCTCGGCTGATCCCGTTAGACAGTCGGCCGCTCCTGTGGCGGTGGCCGAAGCGAAGGGTCGTGCCGCCTTCCACGTACGACTTGAAAGGATGAAGACAATGAAACTTTTTCGCTGGTCCGGCTTGATGGTTGCCCCGCTCGCGGTCGTTCTGGCAGGCTACATCTTTGCCGAAATCGACCTGTCACCGACCTCAGCGCTTGCGGCATCCAACTCGGTTACCTTCCCGCCTCTCGAACAGCTTGAGCATTACACGACGGTTCGACGCGGGATCACGCGCGAGCATATGCTGACCAGCCCAGCCGCTCTTTCGGCGCTTAAAGCCGGGCAACCTGTTCCGACAGGCACCCATATGGTTCTCGTCGACTATCAGAGCGACGTGCTGGCGCGTTATCTCGTGGCACAGAAGATTGGTGCCGGTGCAGATCAATGGGAATACCAGTGGTTCTGGCCAGATCGGACCGTCAAAGCAGACGAGAATGTCGCGCGTTGCTACTCCTGCCACCGATCGCGTCAGTCCGAGCAGTTCATGTTCACGTTGACCGGCGCCATTGCCGACGATGACCCGCTCTGACTTCGAAGAGGTATTGCAATGCTTCGATTGGTGACCGATCGCCTTCTTCTTCCCGCTAGCATGGGCGCGCTGCTTATGCTGGCGCTCGCATACTGGTGGCTCGACAACGGCCCGCACGAGATCTTTGGCACAGCCATGTTCGGGCTTCTCGCTTGGCACCTGACTATGAACGGGCGCTGGTTTTTAACGTTCCGGAGCGGCCGTTACGATGTTCGTCGCTGGGTGATCTTGATCACACATGCGTGGCTTGCGATCACCATGGCGGTGCTGGTGGTGACCAGTGTGCTGATCTCTCGTTCCGTACTGAGCTTCGTCCAGTTCACGGACAATGTCAGCGTTATCGAGCTCCACTGGTTTTCTGCCTATTGGGTGATGATAATCATCGCCGTCCATGTCGGTAGCCATTGGACGCGTGTGATGGCCACGGCAAGAACAGCCTTCAGGCTTTCGCCGTCCTGGATCAGAGCCGTTATTTTGCGACTGGTTGCCGTGCTCCTTCTGGGCTTTGGCGCCTGGAGCTTTGCCGTTCTTGGCGTGTCGACCAAGCTGATGTTCGGCTACAGCCTGGAATTCTGGGATTTCACCAGCTCAGTGACGCCTTTTTTTGTGCATTGGACAACTGTGATGGCAGGCGTGGGCGTGGCCTCCCACTACGCCATGGTCTGCCTGAGATCGTTCACCCAGACTCGTACTCCCACAACGAAAGTTCAGACATGAGGCAGACCAAAGGTAGAATATTTGGCGCAGCCCTTCTAACGCTCAACCTTGGAGGATCCGCCTTGGCGCAGGACCGTATTTTGATCTCGTCCGAATGGGGCAATGTTTCCGCCGAACTGGCTGACAATGCCGCCGCTCGCGCCCTTTCCGGAATGCTGCCGTTGACGATCGAGATGGACGATCATCTGCGTCAGGAAAAGACGGGCGATCTGCCTACAGGATTGCCGACCGCTCCTCGTCAGCGCGAATTCTCCGCCGGCACACTTGGTTTGTGGAGCTCTGGCGACTTCGTCATCTACTACCGTGACGGCCGTGTGCCGCAGCCGGGTATTGTAATCTTGGGTCAGGTGCAGGGCGGCGTGTCGATTTTTGACAGACCTGGTAAAGTTACTGTCAAAATCGACAGGGCTCGCTGATCGCAGACAGCTTGGGCTTCGCCGTGCTAAGTAATGAACTCGCCTGGCTTGCGCAAAATAGCGAGAGGAAGCCGGCTGAAGGTTCGACGAACCGATCACCCCGTGCCCTTCTGCCCCTCCGCAGACCGGCCCCTGAAGATCAGCGGTAGCCGCCTGACTGACGTCCCCCCGATTCGACAGAATACCCAACGAAATAGCAGGCCAGTTCCACCAGGCTGGAACGCAACGTGCTCAAGCCGCGAGCCCTCGGCCGGGGCTTCCCGGCCGGGAGGCCTAGTCTACGTCAATTCAGGTACTGCTCGTCGGTTACCTTTTCCATCCAGTCGACTCCCTTGCCGTCCTTCATGTTGGTGATAGCGATATGGCTGACATCGTTCTTGTCCGTCGCTCCATGCCAGTGCTTTACTCCGGGCGGCGTCCAGATCACATCGCCTGCGCGGATCACCCGCTTCTCGCCACCTTCTTCCTGAACCCAGCCCGTACCTGAGGTGACGATGAGGACCTGTCCTGCGGGATGCGTATGCCAGGCGGAACGGGCGCCAGGCTCAAAGGTCACGAGGCCGCCCGTGTTCCCCGTATGCTCATTTTGGGAATACAGCGGATTGACTATCGCCGATCCGGTGAAATTTGCTTCAGGCCCTTTCAAGGAAGGCCGTGATCCAGCTGGCATGATCTGGGTGGTCTCGGCGTATGCGGCCGCCGAGGCGAGGAAGCTTATCGCTATGGCAGTCGTAGCGAACAGTTTCATGATGTCGTCTCCATTCTGATGTGTAGTCTTGCTGTCTCCGGCCTTAAAATGATCTTCGGGGCTGGCATGCCACATCAGGATGCCGTGGGCCGCCGGTTCGATCTCCACGACCGTCGATGAAGGACAAGATAGTGGTGCCACTCTGCAGGATTAGAGGCGGATTTCTGCATAGGCCTATGGCCGTCACTCATAAGTGAGTAGCTCGGCCTCGATCGGATGGTACGGTCCATCCCCACAATGCTGCGAGAGAACGTTAACGACCTCTTGGGCCGCAGGCGGGCTTTTCTGACAGCCAAGCGTCTGCTGACGAACCAGAGCTTCCGCGACATCTATCGGACCGACACACTCGACGTCGACCAGCGCCTCCCGGATGGCGGAGCTTCAGGGCATCGGGAGAGAGGTCAGGATTTTTGCGCTATCGTGAGGTTGGTCTTCGAGGTCAAGCCAACTTGAGCGGTTTCCGCTAACGGCCCTTTGTGGACTTTCATTGGGCAATCAGTGTTCGGCAGCTTCGCGCCTCTTCTCGGTCATCGGCTTAATCGACTTGGGGACGAAGGCGATCAAGAACGAGCACATGGCTCCAGTTCATCGTCGACGGGCGAAAGCAGCGTTTTCTTTCTAAGCTGAGGTAGTCCGGACAACCCGGAGCAGCGGTACTTGTGCCTTGGCCGTTGGACCACAGCCCCAAGCTGCCATCAACAACACTTGAACGACTGTCAGAATTGCAAAAAGTGTGCATAATTGACAAATGAGAACAATCGGTTGTTGAGTAGGGAGAATTCGACAACAATCCAGGGAGGAAGAACAATGAACAAGAAGGCAGTATCGCGTCGAGAGTTGCTGGGAGCCTCTACGCTCGTTGGAGTAACCGCAGTTGGGGCTCTTGCCGCCCCGGCCGTGCTGGCCCAGGCACCCACCGTCATTAAAATGCAAACATCCTGGCCCGCGTCGGACATCTGGATGGATTTTGCCCGCCAGTACGTCCAACGGGTCGAACGAATGTCCGGCGGACGCCTGAAGTTCGAACTAATGCCTGCCGGTACGGTCGTCGGCGCGTTTCAGGTGCTCGACGGCGTCAACGATGGCGTGATCGACGCAGCCCACACCGTTCCCGTCTATTGGTACGGAAAGCACAAGGCAGCTTCCCTCTTCGGAACCGGGCCGGTATTTGGCGGCAGCGCAACCACCATGCTCGGATGGTTCCATCAAGGTGGCGGCAAGGATCTCTACCGAGAACTCACCCAGGACATCATGGGGCTGAACCTTTACGGCTTCTATGGCTTCCCGATGCCCGCGCAGCCGTTCGGCTGGTTCAAGAACCAGGTCGCGACCGTGAACGACGTCAACGGCCTCAAATATCGCACGGTCGGGCTCGCCGCCGATCTCATGCAGAATATGGGCATGAGCGTCGCTCAACTTCCGGGCGGCGAGATCGTGCCGGCAATGGAGCGAGGTGTCATCGACGCCTTCGAGTTCAACAATCCCTCCTCTGACCTACGGTTTGGTTCGCAGGATGTCGCCAAGAACTACATGCTGTCGTCCTACCATCAAGCGAGCGAATCTTTCGAGTTCCTCTTCAACAAGGATGTGTTTGACGACCTTCCCGACGATCTGCAGGCGATCCTGGAATATGGCGTGGAGGCAGCAAGCACGGCGAATACAGCGTCCGCGATGGACAACTATTCAAGCGACCTTCGAAAGCTCCAGGCCGAACATGGCGTGACCGTGCACCGCACTCCAAAGGAAATTCTGGATGCGCAACTGAAGGCCTGGGATGCGATCATCCCCACGCTTGAAGCGGATGCGTTCATGAAGAAGGTGCTCGACAGTCAGCGGCAGTGGGTGGAGAGGGTCGTGTACTACGAATTGATGAACTCCGCCGATCTCGCACTCGCCTATGAGCACTATTTCCCCGGAAAATTGAACCTCGGAAAATAGATGGTGAAGGCCCGGTATTTCCGGGCCTCGTCCCTCATCGAGGTTAGGGAGGCGCTTGCATGCTCCGTTACATTGCATTCGCCGACGATTTGTCGGCGTGGTTCGGCAAGATGTTCGCGTGGGGGATACTCATCATGGCCTTCGGCGTCGGCTATGAGGTTGTTGCACGCTACCTCTTTCGCGCGCCGACCCCCTGGGCCTTCGATCTGAGCTACATGCTCTATGGAACGATCTTCATGATGGCGGGAGCGTATACCCTCTCGCGTGATGGCCATGTGCGCGGCGACTTCATCTACCGGCTCTGGAAACCTCGCACGCAGGCCAGGCTGGAACTGGTGTTGTACTTCATCTTTTTCTTTCCCGGTATAACCGCGCTTGTGTTCTCGGGCTGGAAATATGCCGCACGCAGTTGGGGCTACCTGGAGGTCAGTTCCAACAGTCCCGCCGGTGTGCCGATCTTCCAGTTCAAGGCCGTGATCGTCGCCGCCGGCATTCTCCTGTTCCTGCAGGGCGTGGCGCAGGTCTTCCGCTGCATTCTCTGCATAAGGACGGGCGAATGGCCGAAGCAGGCCGAAGATGTCGAAGAACTGGAAAAGGTACTACTGGAAACAAAAAGCCTGGACGTGCTCAAGTCCGAGGACGAGGGTTTCCTTCCGTCGCGGGAACTTGACGCTGGACGTGAACCACGGGATCGGGACGCTCAATGACGGATGCACATATCGCCGTCGGGATGCTCCTCATCCTGATCCTCACCATCTTCCTCGGCTTTCCGGTGGCGTTCACTTTGATGGCTCTGGGTGTCGGCTTCGGATACTATGCCTATTACGATGCCGGCCGCATGTGGCGCGGCTATGACCGCGCGCTCGAATCCGGCGGCGATGCCGCTACACTGGCGCAGACCTGGATCGGCGGTTTCTTCAACAACCGGATCTTCGATCTGTTCGTCAACCAGACCTACTCGGTCATCCAGAACGACGTGCTGACGGCTATCCCGCTGTTCCTGTTCATGGGCTACATCGTCGAGCGAGCCAACATCGTCGATCGGCTGTTCTCGACGCTATTCAGCGTCACGCGCCGGGTGCCCGGCTCGATGGCGGTCGCCGCCCTGGTCACCTGCACACTCTTTGCCACGGCAACCGGCATCGTCGGGGCCGTGGTGACGTTGATGGGACTGCTCGCCCTACCAGCGATGCTGAAGGCAAAGTATGACGTGCGCTACGCGACGGGCGTGATCTGCGCGGGCGGCACGCTCGGGATCCTGATCCCGCCTTCCATCCTGCTGATCGTCTATGCGGCCACCTCCGGGATCTCGGTTGTCCGAATGTATGCGGCGGCGCTCCTGCCCGGCCTCGCCCTAGCCGGGTTTTATCTCATCTATGTCGTGGTGCGAGCAATTCTGCAGCCGCAACTGGCGCCGCGGCCAACGAAAGAAGATGTGGGCGAGCACACGCCGGTCCAACTCGCCTGGATGATGCTTACATCCTTCGCGCCGCTCGCCTTTCTGATTCTTGCGGTGCTGGGCGCCATTCTCTTTGGCCTGGCAACGCCGTCGGAAGCCGCCGCAATCGGCGCATTGGGGGGACTGGCGCTTGCTGCGGCCTATCGGGCGCTGACCTGGCAGCGACTGAAGGAGTCGGTGTATCTGACGGCGCGAACGACCGCGATGGTCTGCTGGTTGTTCGTCGGTTCGGCGACCTTCGCATCGGTATTCGCCTATCTCGGGGGCCAACAGTTCATCAGTGACTTCGTGACCGGCCTGGACATGTCGCCGCTGATGTTCCTGATCCTGGCCCAGATCATCATCTTCATTCTCGGCTGGCCTCTGGAATGGACTGAAATCATCGTCATCTTCATCCCGATCTTCATTCCGCTGCTGCCGCATTTCGGAATCGATCCGCTGTTCTTCGGTATCCTCGTGGCAATCAACCTGCAGACGGCCTTCCTATCACCACCCATGGCGATGTCGGCATACTACTTGAAGGGCGTCTCGCCTCCGCATGTCAAACTGACCGACATCTTCCGCGGCATGATGCCGTATATGTTGATCGTCATTCTCTGCATGGTGGTCATCTATCTGTTCCCGAGCATCGTCTACATGCTGCCGAATCTACTCTATGGAGTACAGAGATGACGCAGTGTCTGGCCAATTCCGAAAGGATAGACCGATGAACAGAAGCCGGTTTTTTGCGATATTTGCATTCGTGACGCTTGTCGCGTTCTGCGCGGTCATCCTGGCGTTTGTTCCACGGTTCGATTTGGCCGCTGCACTGCTGATCGGGATTGTCCCGGCGGGGTACGACATCTGGGATCAGCTCTTTCGGCGACGCCCGTCGAAATCGTCTGGATAGACTGCAATCGTTCAACCGCCGCCCTTTCGTGACGGCAATCCGCTGCAAAAAGCCCGTTCGTCCATCGACCTACGGTAAGCGGTGTTTTCCTCGCACATTGACCAAGCTCGATTGGCCATTCCAAAAAATGCCGCTACGACATTGATGGCAAGAATGCGCCAAAGCGGTCATGTCGAAGGGGTTGGCGATGACCAAAATGGGGCCGGAAGGAGACTGGCAGGTTCTGGAGAGCGAGGCCAAGAAGGCAGACTTACGCGGTAAGCCGCGCCGGGCATCCGGTGAATCACAGCTCCAGAGGCGTGTCTTGGAAGTATTTTCCGGGAGAGGCACCGAAGGCCGCCCGAAAAACCGCGATGAAGGCGCTGGGGCCTGAGTAGCCGAGTGCAAAAGCGATGTCGCCGACGCTTCGGCCACCGGCGAGCCACTCCACCGATTTCAGCAGTTTCGCCTGCTGTCGCCAGGCGCGGAAACTCATCCCTGTCTCAGATTGGAAGTGACGCTGGAAGCTACGTGGGGACATGGCCGCACGTGACGCAAGCTTATCGAGGGGCCAATCTGCGCCCGGCTCATTCCGCATGTCTGCGGCGATGTCCCGGAAGCGTTCGGATGCCGGCAACGGGAGAGACAACGGTGCGACCGGACTCGTCTGGAGCTGGTCGAGAATGACTGCCACAAGTCGTTCGGCGCGGAGGCTGCCCGCATCCGCGCGAGGTATTTCCAGAAACGCCAGGATTAGCTCGCGCAGGAGCCGCGTCGTACCGATCACGGAGACTTCCGGTGACAGGCTCGCCACCGCGTCGGGGCGGAAAAAGAGATAGCTGCGCTCCGTCTCCTGCAGGTAGGTCACCTCGTGGAGGACCCCGGACGGCACGAACACGGCGCGTTCGGGCGGGATGATGAAGTAACCCCGCTCCGTCTCCAGCCTCAGCGAACCCCGCACGATCTGGAAAAGCTGCGCCCGGTGGTGCGTATGAAAAACGTAGGTCCGCCCGGCGGGCTCTGCTCCGCCCTGAGCGACAGCGGTATGCGGATAATCTCCGAATCCCTCTTCCGGCAAATGAACGTTGATCAGGTTGTCGCGGGCAATCATGGCGGCTCAGAGACATAATTTGTCAGACTGCCGATAACACGTCTGACGGCAATTCACTAGGTTGGCATTAACTCAGCACAACTTGGACGAAGGTCATGACACTGGAATTCCAAATAGCCGAAATCCCAGAGCGCCTTGCCCGCGGCGTTCTGACGAAGCTACCAGCTTTGAGGTTCGGAGCCTCCGTCGTTGTGGGCTGGTGGCAACGGAGCGAGACCGAACACGCACTGCACCGACTATCGGATCGTGATCTGGCGGACATAGGTATTGCGCGTCGCGATATTCGCGAGTTCGCTTGGACTGGCACCGTCGCAGCCAGCGAGCGGCGAAACAGATCACCGGCCGCCGCCATGGATGCGCTTGCCTGCAGGGAATCCCATGCCCCGAGCGGATGGGTGGAAGCCCTCGCTGATCCCTTTCGCGACGGCTCACGAATTAATGCGATGTCCACGAAGCCGCGGTCAACGCGATAGCGCTGTCGGTCTTGAAACAAGCGTTACCAGAGAGGCAGACAGAATGCATGATGACGGGCTTTTCGACGAGAAGATCGCTGCGACCTACGATGATGATAAAGGCATCTCTGCGCCAGAGGTGATCGAGCCGGCCGTTGATCTCCTGGCCGAGCTCGAAGGAGGCGGGCGCGCCTTGGAATTCGCGATCGGAACCGGACGTATCGCACTTCCTCTCGCGCGGAAAGGGGTGCAGGTGGAGGGCATCGAGCTTTCGAGGCCGATGGTGTCTCGCCTTCGCGCTAAAGAAGGAGGCGCGGAGATCTCGGTAGCGATCGGCGATATGGTAACGACGGATGTCGCGAGACGGTTCTCACTCGTCTACCTGGTTTTCAATACGATAAACAACCTGACATCGCAGGACGCTCAGCTCGCCTGCTTCCGGAACGCAGCCGCGCATCTCGAACCTGGTGGACACTTCCTGATTGAGGTCAGCGTGCCACCGCTTCAGCGGCTGCCGGTCGGCGAGACGATCCTGGCGTTCGACCACGGCGAAACGCATTGGGGCGTCGACGAGTACGACGTGGTGAACCAGAATTTCTCGTCCCATCACATCTGGCTCCGTGACGGAAGCTATGAGCGATTCTCAGTACCGTTTCGTTATGCCTGGCCAGCTGAATTCGACCTTATGGCGCGACTGGCTGGTTTAAGGCTCAAGGAGCGTTGGGGCGGCTGGAAAAAGGAGCTGTTCACGCAGGTCAGCGATAAACATGTCTCCGTCTGGCAGAAGGTTGAAGGTTAGGACGCGTGGAGCGAAGCGTCATCACCCTCGTCCGCAACGCGCCGATAGGAAGCCGGCCGCTTTCAACGCCATGCCGCTGCTTCCGGTCACAAGCAGCAGGCAACGAGAGCATCTCCTGCATCTTGGCTTTATCGTTGGCGTGTCCGCTTTCAGGATCTGTTGAAGCCAGCCCAAACGACCGACATTAGGCGCAAAGACCTACGGGCTCTTGGCTTGGAAATTGATCACCCCATGGCCCCTCCCTGTGAAAGCGAGAGGCACCGTCGTTACGCGAACTTCCGGTTAGCTCGCGTCGAGAAGGCGTCGGTGCGCGACGTCCGCGATGAGCGCCAAATCGAGCCGTACGTCATACTCGTGGTCTACGACTGCTCCGGGCGTCCCGGACCTTTGCGCCTAGGCCTCGCATGTCCGCTTTCGTGCTAGGTGTCCTCGCAGCGGACGGTCCGCCGTCGGCCCCAAATCGGTCATTCCTTCAAGCCGGGGCAACGACTGCTCCTGGCGCATGGCAGTCCTACGCGGCTTGCGATTCCGGCAGCATGATTGTGTGACCCAAGATTGGCAAGCCATTGCTCTGATCAATGCCTCGAACCTAAGGCCAATCCGCATAACCCGAGGACAGCATACTGTTTTCCGAGCCGGCCGAAGCCCGCGCGATCTCGCGGTAGCCGGCGGGGGAAAGTCCGGTCTTGCGCTTGAAGAAATGGCTGAAATAGGTCGGGTCGCGAAAGCCGAGGCTGTCGGAGATTTCCTGGATATTGCGGGCCGACCGCTCCAATCTCAGCTTTGCCTCCTGCACCACACGCTCGTGCAGGAGCTGGATCGGCGAGCGGCCGAGCGCTCTTTGACAGGTGGAATGCAGCCGGTCGGCCGTGACGCCCAGTTCTTTGGCATAGTCGCTGATCGTCCGGTGCTGGCGGAAACCGGCCTCGACCAGTTGCCGATATCGCTGCAGGATCGATCCCACTTCGCCCTGCCCGCGCTGCTCGCTTCTCTCGCCATCGGAACCGCGCCAAAGCACCATCAGGATGAGCCTGATATAGGCGGATGCGACCATCCAGGAGGAGCGGGAGGGGTCGCCCAATTCCCGCACGAAGCCGGAGATAAGCGGGCTGATTTCGGCCACCAGCGGAGGATCCAATGCCTCGACCAGTTTGCGCTGCTCGGTGAAGATGCGCAGCGAATAGGATTCCACCTTGTCGCCGATCGCATCGACCATGATCTGCGGCGAAGCGCCGACCAGATGAGCCGCAGTTCCGGCTGATATCGACAGGTCGCATCGCGCCTGCGGCGGCAGGAAGGCAAGCAGCGGTCCGTGCAGCGGCCGATGTTCGCCATTGTCGAAATGAAGCTCCCCACTCCCCTCCCCGAGCAGGAGGAAGTGATGGAAATCGGCATACAGCCCTTTCTGAAAACGGATGCGCCGGTGCGACAGCGAGGGAGCGTGCCACTCGCCCCTGGCATAGTGATGAATCCCTCCGTCCGTCGCCAATGCTTTTCCTCCGCTCCCCAAGTCAAACAATGCTGATATCACCGGATAATTACAATATTAACCCGATAAATCGCATTCCATCCGCGCCAGATCGGCGTAACCTTTTCTCCATCAGCCTTTGGGAGGAGGCACTTCAAACAGATACAGGAACGGTCAGGTCGCCCTCATGGCGCCGCGTCCGCTCGTTTTCTCCCATGGCAACAATGCAAGCGTCATCACGTGGAACCAACGCGTGAGGAATGGGTGGAACAGTGTTTTCGGCAAAGCTGATGATCAACAACGAGGCGATGGATGCTTCCGAAGGGGCCACCTTCGAACGCATCGATCCGTTGACCGGCGATATCGCAACGATCGCCTCAGCGGGATCCGTTGCCGACATGACAAGGGCAGCCAATGCGGCAGCAGCCGCCTTTCCGGACTGGTCGCAGACCGGCCCGGGCGAACGGCGCAGGCTTCTGAATGCCGCAGCCGACATCCTCGAAGCCCGCACGCCCGAACTTATTGCCGCCATGACTGGCGAAACCGGCGCCACCGCCCAATGGGCGGCGATCAATTGCGGGCTCGGCGCGGATATTCTTCGGGAAGCGGCGGCGATGACCACGCAAATATCGGGCGAGCTCATTCCTTCAGGCATTCCGGGAAGCCTCGCCATGGCCGTCCGCCAGCCGGCAGGCGTCTGCGTCGGCATCGCGCCCTGGAACGCACCTGTTATCCTCGGCACCCGCGCCGTCGCCATGCCGCTTGCCTGCGGCAACACCGTCGTCCTCAAGGCCTCCGAACTCTGCCCGAAAACCCATGGCCTGATCGGCGACATCCTGTGTGACGCCGGTTTTCCGCGCGGCGTCGTCAATGTCGTTTCCAATGCACCGAACGATGCCGCCGCCGTCGTCGACGCGCTGGTCGCCCATCCCGCGGTGCGCCGCATCAACTTCACCGGCTCCACCCGTGTCGGCAGGATCATTGCCGAATCCGCCGCAAGGCATCTCAAGCGCTGCCTGCTCGAACTCGGCGGTAAGGCGCCGTTCATCGTCCTTGCCGACGCCGATATTGACGAGGCCGTGCGCGCTGCCGCCTTCGGCGCCTTCATGAACCAGGGCCAGATCTGCATGTCGACCGAGCGGATCATCCTGATGGACGAGATCGCCGACGGCTTCGTCGGCAAGTTCCGGAGGAAGGCCGCAACCCTCGTCGCCGGCAATCCCAGGGACGGCAACACGCCGCTCGGCACGCTGATCAACACTGAGGCCGTCCGGCGTGTCCGGTCGCTCGTCGATGATGCCCTGCAGAAGGGCGCGGTCCTCGTCTGCGGCGGCCAGGCCAACGGCACGCTGATGGACGCGACCGTCATCGATCACGTGACGCCTGCCATGCGCATCTATCGCGAGGAGAGCTTTGGACCGGTCGCGGCGATCGTCCGGGTCGGCAGCATCGACGAGGCCGTGACGGTTGCCAACGACAACGAATACGGGCTGTCGGCCGCCGTTTTCAGCGCCGACGTCAATGCAGCACTTGCCGTCGCCATGCGGCTCGAATCCGGCATCTGCCACATCAACGAATCCACAGTTTCCGACGAGCCGCAAATGCCGTTCGGCGGCGTCAAATCAAGCGGCTACGGCCGCTTCGGCGGCAAAGCCGCGATCGATGAATTCACCGAGCTCAGATGGATCACCATGGCCTCGGGAAAACGACACTACCCGATCTGAATAGATCGGCCGAAATGAACAATGGGAACGGGCTGGGAGGCCCGATCAAGAGGGAGGAATGATTTCATGAACGGCATTTTCCGCAGCGGAAAAATCAATGCGGCATCGCTGAGCCGCCGCTCTTTCATCGCATCGACAGTCGCGGGCGGTGCGGCGCTGGCGCTTACCGGCCGCACGGTCTTTGCTCAGAGCAGCGATACGTTGAAGGTCGGCTTCATCAGCCCGCGCACAGGCCCTCTCGGCGGCTTCGGCGAGACGGACGGCTATGTGCTGGAACTGGCGCGCAAGGCGCTGGCGAACGGCCTGCAGGCGGGCGGCAAGACATGGAAGGTTGAGATTCTCGACCAGGACACCCAGTCCGATCCGTCGCGCGCCGGCCAGCTGGCGAAGGACCTGATCAACAACCAGGCGATCGACCTGATGCTCGCCGTCTCGACGCCCGAAACCATCAATCCGGTGGCCGATGCCTGCGAAGCATCAGGCATTCCCTGCCTCTCGACGGTCATGCCCTGGGAAGCCTGGTATTTCGGCCGTGGCGCCAAGCCGGGCGCGCCCTCGCCGTTCAAATGGACTTACCATTTCGGCTTCGGCGTCGAAGAGTTCCACAAGGCCTATGTTTCGCAGTGGAACCTGATCGAGACCAACAAGAAGGTCGGCGTCATGTATCCGAACGACGCAGACGGCAATGCAATCCGCACCCATCTGGCGCCGGCACTTTCCAAGGCCGGCTTCACCATCGTCGATCCCGGAGCCTATGAAACCGGAACCACCGACTTTACCGCGCAGATCGCTCTCTTCAGGCAGGAGGGCGTGGAGATTTTCAACTCCTTCCCGATACCGCCTGACTTCGCCGCGTTCTGGCGTCAGGCCGCGCAGCAGGGCCTCACCCAGCAGATCAAGATCTGCCAGATCGCCAAGACCGGCCTGTTTCCGTCCGACATCGAGGCGCTCGGCGACCTCGGCCTGAACATCGGCAGCGCCGCTTACTGGCACAAGGCCTTCCCCTACAAATCCACGCTGACGGGCGTCTCCGGCACCGAACTTGCCGATGGCTACGAAACGGCCAGCGGCAAGCAGTGGACCCAGCAGCTCGGCGCCAGCCTTGCGCTTCTCGACGCCGGCTTCGATGCGCTGAAGGCCAGCGCCGACGTCAAGAGCAAAGAGGCCGTCGCCAAGGCGATCAGCACGCTGAAGACCACCACGATCGCCGGCAAGGTCGATTTCACCAGCGGTCCCGTCGCCAACGTCTCTCCCGGACCGATCATCGGCACGCAATGGGTGAAAGCGCCGGAGGGCTCGAAATTCGCGCTCGACTACGTCGTCACCGAAAACGCCACCGACCCCAATGTTCCGGTCGGCGCCAAGCTCACAGCTTACAACGGGTAACGCACAGTGCTGCAGCGGGAAGCTCAAAGACGGCCGGGGGGAGCCTTTCTCTCGGCCAAGGGGATCCACAAGCGGTTCGGCGCGCTGCTGGTGCTGGAGAATCTGGATTTTTCCATGGGCGATGGCGAAGCGATCGGCATTGTCGGACCGAACGGCGCTGGCAAGACGACCCTGCTCAGCGTGCTCGCCGGCGCCTTCCCGCCGAATGAAGGAAGCATCACCTTCGACGGCGTCGACGTCACGCGCCGGACGGCGGCGGAACGCTGCCGGTCCGGGCTCGTCCGGACCCATCAGATTCCCAAGCCCTTCGGCGGTATGACGACCTTCGAAAATGTCTTCGTCGCCGCATCGCACGGCAATGCCGCAAGCCGTGACGAGGCCTATGAGCGCGTGGTGGATTCGCTTTCGCTCTGCGGCATGCTTGGCGTCGCCAACCGCCCCGCCGACACGCTCGGCCTTCTGGACCGCAAACGCCTGGAGCTTGCCCGTGCGCTTGCCACGCAGCCGAGGCTGATGCTGCTCGACGAGATCGGCGGCGGCCTGACCGATGGCGAGGCGAGCGAGCTCGTGGAAACCATCCTCGAACTGCGCCGCCGCGGCATCGGCATCGTCTGGATCGAGCATATCGTTCATATCCTGCTGCAGGTGGCCGAACGGCTGATCTGCATGGATGCCGGCAGGATCATCGCCGATGGCGAACCGAAAACGGTCATGAGCGATGCGGAAGTGGTCAAGGCCTATCTCGGAGGGACACCCGCATGAGCCTTCTCTCCATCCGCGACCTCGACGTCCGCCACGGCCTGCTCCAGGCGGTGCGCGGCGTCAGTTTCGATCTTGCCAAGGGCGAGGTTCTGGCGCTGGTCGGCGCAAATGGCGCCGGCAAGACGACGCTGCTCAGATCGATCGCCGGCGCCCATCTGCCATCCTCCGGCAGCGTCCTTCTTGACGACGAAGATCTGGCCGCCGTCCCGTCCCACAAGCGGATCGCCAAGGGCATCGCCCTGGTGCCGGAAGGCCGGCGCCTGTTTTCGCAGATGACGGTGGAAGAGAACCTGCTTCTCGGAAAGAGCTCCGGCCGCAAGGGCGAGTGGACCATCGACCGCATCCTCGACGCTTTTCCGAACCTGAAACCCCGCCGCCACGCCAAAACAGGACATCTCTCGGGCGGGGAACAGCAGGCGACCGCCATCGGCCGGGCGTTGATGAGCAATCCCGATATTCTTCTCCTGGACGAGGTCTCGCTCGGGCTTTCGCCTCTGGTCGTCGATCGCGTCTATGCCCAACTGCAGGCACTGCTCACCTCGGGAACGACCATCGTGCTCGTCGAGCAGGATCTCGCCCGCGCCATGAGCGTCGCAAGCCGTGTCATCTGCATGCTGGAAGGGCGCATCGTCCTCGACCGGCCGGCGGCGGCCGTCACGCGCGAACATGTCACCCAGGCCTATTTCGGATTGCACCGGACATCAGGCGAAAGGAGCGCATCGTGATCAACACCCTGCTCCAGGGCATTCTGCTCGGCGGCTACTACGCCGTCATCGCCTGCGGACTGTCCTTCATGTTCTCGGTCATGCGCATCATCAATCTCGCCCATGGCAGCCTGGCGGTCGCAGCTGCTTACGGGTTGTGGCTGCTCGCCGCCAAAGCCGGCATTCCACCTTTCGCCGGCCTGCTGATCGTGCTGCCGGTCATGGCGGCCGCCGGCTGGCTGTTGCAGCGCTTCATTCTGGAGCGCAGCGCCCGCGGCGGCACGCTGCTACCGATCCTGACGACCTTCGGCCTGTCGATCGTCATCGACAACCTGCTGTTCGAGCAGTTCGGCGCCGACACCCGCTCGCTCGCGCCGTTCATCGGCAACCTGTCCTATGCATCCTGGCAACTGCCGGGCCACATCTACGTCGGCAAGCTTGCCGTCATGATGATGGTGACGGCAGTCCTTATTCTCGGCGGGCTGCAGTTCTTCCTGAGCCGCTTTGCCCTTGGTCGCGCGATCCGCGCCACGGCGGAAGATCCCGATACGGCCGGGTTGGTCGGCATCGACGCCCGCAGGGTAAACGCCGTCGCCACCGCGATCACCATGGTCACGGTCGGGATCGCCGGTGCTTTTCTCGGGATGCGGGCAACCTTCAGCGCCTATTCCGGCGGCCCGCAGCTTCTCTTCGCCTTCGAGGCGGCCGTCATCGGCGGAGCGGGATCGCTATGGGGCACACTTGCCGGCGGCATCGTACTCGGTCTTGCCCAATCGCTCGGCGCCCAATTGCATCCGCAAGGCTTCCTGATCGGCGGCCACGCCGTGTTCCTGCTGGTGCTTTTCGTCAGGTTATCCCGGTTCGGCATGCCGGCTCTCGACAAACTTGCCGCCTCCCTCAAACTGCGTACCCGTCTCCGGAGCCCGACATGAGCCCCAACGCGACCCTTGCCTCCAACGGAATATCGATAGAACGCTGGACGAAGGCGTCGCGGGTGGCGCTCGGCTGCATGGCCGCGGTGCTCGCGCTGCTGATGTTTGCCCCCGCCGTGCTCGGCGCCGGCGCGATCGACCGGATGACGGCCCTCTTCATCTACGTGATCCTTGCCGCCATGTGGAATGCGCTTGCCGGTTTCGGCGGGCTGGTCTCGGTCGGCCAGCAGGTGTTCTTCGGCCTCGGCGCCTATTTCACCATCCGGCTGGCGGATGCGGGGCTCAATCCTTTCGTGGCGCTGTTTGCCGCCGCGGTCGTGACCGCCGCGCTGTCGATCCCGCTTTCGCTGTTCATGCTGCGCCTGAAGGGCGGCGAGTTCGCGATCGGCATGTGGGTCATAGCCACACTCGCCCACCTGCTGGTCAACCTCGACCGGCTGATCCAGGGAGAAACGGGAACCTCGCTGATCTCGCTCAACGTCTATGACGGCGCGACGCGGCGGGCAACGATCTACTGGCTCGCCTTGATAGCCATGGCCGCCCTGCTCGGCGCTCTCTTCATGCTGATGCGCAGCCGCGCCGGTGCGGCCATGCAGGCGATCCGCGACAATGAGGAGGCGGCAACCTCGGTCGGCGTGCGCGTGATCGCAACCAAGAGGCTGCTCTTCGTGCTCGCCGCCTTCGGCATCGCCGTCGCCGGAGGCCTGTGGCTGGCGACCGCCACCACCTTCCAGCCGAAGACCTATTTCAGCGTCCAATGGACGGCCTACATGATCTTCATGGTGCTGGTCGGCGGGATCGGCAAGTTCGAAGGCGCGATCCTCGGCGCCATCCTGTTCTTCGTGATCGAGACCGTCTTCGGCGGCGCCGGCGTCTGGTATCTGATCGGCCTCGGCGCCACGGCCTTGATATTCTCGCTCTACCTGCCGCGCGGCCTTTGGGGCGAAATCGAGCGCCGCTTCGATTTTCAACTTCTGCCGGTCGGCTACCGGCTGAAGTTGCCCGGTCCGAACAAGATCAAATGGGAAGAATGAGCCGGCTTGCTTCCGGATTCTGTTGTGAAAGGTGACGTTCATGCTTTTTGGTAAAACAATCCTGGTGACCGGCGTGGCTTCCGGCATCGGCGCCCGCACGGCGGAACTGGCCGGCCAGATGGGCGCTGAGGTCATCGGCGTCGATGTGCGCGAGCCTGCCAGCGGAAGTGCCGCCTTCATCAAGGGCGATCTGTCGACTGCATCAGGCGTTGCCGAGATCGTTGCGCAGCTTCCGGTGCGCCTCGACGCGCTCGCCAATGTCGCCGGCCTCTCCGGCAACACCGGCGTCGTCTCAACGCTCGCCGTGAATTTCTACGGGCTTCGCGCCCTGTCGGAAGCCGTGGCGCCCCGCCTGCGCGAAGGCGGCGCCATCGTCAACGTCGCCTCGATCGCCGGCTGCGGCTGGCGCGCCAACCTCGAGCGGGCAAAGTCGCTGACATCAATCGAAGGCTTTCCCGAAGTGGCCGCGGTTGTCGCTGAGCACGGCCTCAAGGATGAGGAAGGCTACCCGCTCTCCAAGGAGCTGCTGCTGCTCTGGACCATGCGGGCAGCCCATGAGCCGCTGTTCAAAAACCGCGGCATCCGGGTGAATGCGGTGAGCCCCGGGCCGGTGGAAACGCCAATCCTCAAGCAGTTCCGCGCCGTGCTCGGCGACGCCAGGGTCGACAGCGACATCACCCGCGTCGGCCGCGCCGGCACCTCCGCCGATATCGCACCTGCCGTGCTCTTCCTCTGCTCGGATGGCGCACGCTGGATCAATGGCGCCAATCTTGCCGCCGACGGCGGCCTCGAAGCTTCCATCAACGCCGAAGTCCTCGGCTTCTAGTTCTTGTCCCAAGGAGACCTCCGATGAATATTTCCCTCCTCATCAACGGCGCAGACCGCGCGGCCTCCGGCGGCCGCACCTATGATCGCATCGATCCCTTCACCGAGAAGCTCGCAAGCCGCGCCGCCGCGGCAAGCCTGGACGATGCTGCCGCTGCCGTTAATGCCGCCGCCGCCGCCTTCAGTGCCTGGTCGAAGACCGGTCCCGGCCAGCGCCGCGCCATCCTGATGAAGGCCGCCGACATCATGGATTCCAACGTGGGCGAGTTTACCCGGTTGATGATCGAGGAAACGGGCGCCACCGCACCGTGGGCCGGCTTCAATGTCATGTTCGCCGCCAATATTCTGCGCGAGGCCGGCGCCATGACGACGCAGATATCAGGCGAAATCATCCCTTCCGACAAACCCGGCACGCTCGCCATGGGCGTTCGCCAGGCTGCGGGCGTCTGCCTGGCAATTGCCCCCTGGAACGCGCCGGTCATCCTCGCCACCCGCGCCATCGCCATGCCGATTGCCTGCGGCAATACCGTCGTCCTCAAGGCATCCGAACAATGCCCCGGCACGCACCGGCTGATCGCCACCGCGCTGACCGAAGCCGGCCTGCCGGCAGGTGTCGTCAATGTCATCACCAACGCGCCGGAGGATGCGCCTGAGATCGTCGCGGCGCTGATCGCCCATCCGGCCGTCAAGCGCGTGAACTTCACCGGATCGACCAGGGTCGGCAAGATCATCGCCGAGACCTGCGGCAGGCATCTCAAACCCGCCCTTCTCGAACTCGGCGGCAAGGCACCGCTTGTCATTCTCGACGACGCCGATATCGACGGTGCCGTCAATGCCGCCATTTTCGGCGCCTTCATGAACCAGGGCCAGATCTGCATGTCGACGGAACGCATCATCGTCGACGAGACGATCGCCGACCAGTTCGTCGCCAAACTGGCCGCCCGCGCCAGCCAGCTGCCGGCCGGCGACCCGCGCGGCCACGTCGTTCTCGGCTCGCTGATCAGCCTCGACGCAGCGAAGAAAATGGATGAGCTGATTGCCGATGCGACCGCCAAGGGTGCAAAACTCGTTTCCGGCGGCAAGCGCTCGGGCACCGTGGTCGAGGCGACGCTGCTCGATCACGTCACGCCCGAGATGCGCGTCTATGCGGAAGAATCCTTCGGCCCGGTCAAGCCAATCATTCGCGTCTCCGGTGAAGAAGAGGCAATCCGCATCGCCAACGACAGCGAATACGGCCTGTCCTCCGCCGTCTTCAGCCGGAATGTCCAGCGGGCAATGGCGGTTGCGGCACGGATCGAATCCGGCATCTGCCACATCAATGGCCCGACCGTGCACGATGAGGCGCAAATGCCCTTCGGCGGCGTCAAGGGCAGCGGCTATGGCCGCTTCGGCGGCAAGGCGGCAATCGCCGAATTCACCGACCTGCGCTGGATCACGGTAGAGGATTCCGCCCAGCATTATCCTTTCTGAAACGGTTTGACAGCCGTCACCGTGCCACGACGCCGTTGCGGTCGTGGCACGGCCTATGCTCAGACCGGCGAAAGAGATTTCGGACCGCCCTTAGGGACATGCTTCAGCTTCGATATGGCGTGGGCGGCGAAATAGCTCGGTGCCCGTTTGAAGAGGTTCTAGCACCTGTATCTCGGGCTCCAGTCTGGAACCAAACCCTTGTCACACCTTTTCGACCGAATTGGCTTTGCACATATGGGGTGGACAAATGGCCTTGCACATCAAACGAATCTACGAGCCGAAAGACGACAAGGACGGCGTGCGCATCCTGGTCGACCGGCTATGGCCGCGCGGGTTGAGCAAGCAGGATGCAGCAGTCGACATCTGGTTGAAGGATATCGCGCCAAGCCCGGCGCTGCGCCGATGGTTTGGCCACGATCCCGCCAAATGGACCGAGTTTCAGCGCCGGTATCGGGACGAGTTGGAGAAGAATCCCTCCGCCGTCGAGGAGCTGAAACGCCAGATCCGCCTAGAGGACGCGACGCTTCTCTACGCTGCGAAAGACCTGAAGCACAATCATGCCATCGTGCTTCAGCGCTTCCTCGGCAAAGACTGACGCGTCGGTGACCGACGCTGATGACACGCGGTCTTTCCGTGTCCGAAATTTTCGGGAACCTTTTCGACTAACCTGCATCCAATGCTCGCTTCCTAAGGCACACATCGTTGCCGCCCGGAAGGCGTTCAGTCACGACACAAGGGAGACAGATCATGTTGAAACGAATTCTCGGCGCCACCCTGATGGCGGCATCGCTCGGCACGGCTTCGATCGCCGCCGATGCCAAGCCGACTGATCCTCAGATCGCCCACATCGCCTATACGGCGGGACAGATCGATGTCAGCGCCGCAGAGCAGGCGTTGAAGAAGAGCAAGAATACCGAAGTCATTGCATTCGCCAAAACTATGGAGCGCGACCACAAGGCTGTCAACGATCAGGCGCTCGCTCTCGTCACGAAGCTGAAAGTGACACCCGAAGACAACCCCGTCAGCCAGTCCTTATCGACACAGGCAGCTAAGGAACTAACGACGCTGGAAGCGCTCGACGGCGCGGCATTCGACAAGGCCTATGTCGAAAACGAGGTCGCCTACCACAAGTCGGTCAACGACGCGCTTGCCAACACCTTGATCCCTGCGGCGCAGAATAAAGAGCTCAAATCACTGCTGGAAACTGGCCTGACCCTGTTCAAGGAGCACCAGATGCATGCCGAGCATCTGGCTTCCACGATCAAATAGGCTTGAGGAATGGGCTCGCTCATGAAATTGCTCCCGCTGCTGTCTGCACTGCTTTGGGCGGGCAACGGGGTTGCCTTGGCGGCGGACTATCAGATCACCATCACCGGCATGAAATTCGGCTCGCCGCCTGCCGAGCTGCATGTCGGTGATGTGATCGTCTGGAGAAACGATGATATATTCAGGCACACGGCAACCGCTCGCGACAAGAGCTTCGATATCGACCTGCCGCCGAAATCGAAAGGCCGCATGACGGTCGCCCAAGCGGGGACGATTGATTTTTATTGTCGTTTTCATCCCGCTATGACGGGCAAGCTGGACGTCCGGCCATAGGCCGGGCGCCAATCGAAAGACGGGCGAACTGGCGGAGAATTTCCATGACAGCCATTCCGGTTCCGGCCGCGCGACACCGGCCACAGATATCGATAATGTCCGACGCCGATCTCGTTCCCCTGGCGAAAATGGGCGACGAACCCGCCATCCGCACCATCGTTCAACGTCACAATCAGCGCCTGTTCCGGACGGCGCGCGCCATCATCCGCAACGATGCGGAGGCGGAAGATGTCGTCCAGGCCGCCTATGTCAAGGCCTTCACCAATCTGGCGACGTTCCGGGGCGAGGCGCAACTTTCGACATGGCTGACCCGCATTACGCTCAACGAGGCGCTGGGCCGCGTGCGGGCTCGAACGAACACCACCGGGCTCGGGGAAATCGACATGCAGACGATGGCGCCGGGTGGCGAAGTGTTACCGTTTCCGTCCTCCCTGTCCGCAACCGATCCGGAAACCGAGCTTTCCAGGAGCCAGGCGCGGCATCTTCTCGAAAATGCCGTCGACGAGCTGCCGGATGATTTTCGCGTCGTCTTCGTGCTGCGGGATGTCGAGGGCATGAGTACGGACGAGGCCGCATCTTACCTCGGTATAAGACCTGAAACTGCCAAGACCCGGCTGCACCGGGCGCGCAAGATGATGCGCCAGTCGATCGAAAAGCAGCTCTCCGGCGCATTCTCGGCCCTGTTCCCGTTCGATGGCGCCCGTTGCGCTTTCATGGCCGATCGCGTTATCGCTGCCCTTCGTCACAAAACCTTATGATTCCTCATAGCAAAGTCGATGCGGCTCGCCGGGAAGCCCAACAATTCCTGCCGATACCGACAGCTGCCTATTATCGCTGATCCGCCCCGCGTGTAGATCCAGTCGCCTGTCCCGCGGTAGCCTGTCAGAGGCTAAGGCATCCGGAGGTCATCGTGGTGTCGAGAGCGTAACCCGCCCCATATATCGTACGAATTCTCAGATTCCGGAGTCCTGCAAACGCTTTTCGCAACCGACCGATATGTACATCAACTGTCCGGGTTTCTACAGCGTGTGGATGGAGCCAAACGCCTTCGATAAGTTGCTTGCGGGTACTGATCTGCCCCTGCTTTTCGAATAGGAATCTAAGGATTTTCATCTCCATAGGCGCAAGCGCTATTCTCTTGCCTGAAACCACGACGGCGTGCGGGCCGAAGACAATCTCGGCGGCACCAGCAAAGTTGCGCAGAGTCGAAGCCTCAGGCTGCGGGCCTGTGCCGTGGAGAAAGGCGAGGAGTTTTGAAGGCGACAAAGGACGTGCGATGCCTTCGTCGAGGCCGGCCTTGATCAATTGCAGGTGCTGGGCACGTGTGTCGTCGCCGAT
The DNA here is from genome assembly GCF_037002925.1 of Rhizobium aouanii. NCBI lineage: Bacteria > Pseudomonadati > Pseudomonadota > Alphaproteobacteria > Hyphomicrobiales > Rhizobiaceae > Rhizobium > Rhizobium aouanii. The sequence continues at coordinate 37,034 of NZ_JBAMYD010000016.1, read as the reverse complement.
AAGTGCCGCCACTGGAAGCCGTGAATCTTTCAAGAGAGCACAAAGGGGCGCAACATCACTCGGCCACCCCGCACAATCTAAGACGACCGCGGAAACCTCTGCTGACGTGCAAGCGTCCGCCACATCGGCGTCACTTGCGGCGAGACGAGCCTTGAAACCCTCGCCATGCAGTATGTGCGCGAGGAGCAGATAGAGCTCGGCGTTCTGCGAGCAAACCAGAATGACGGGAGCCATGTCGATTGCCTTTTCCTCGCCTGTGAACCGAGCTCAGCTCGGCGCGAACTCGCCACCGTTGACATCTATAATGGCTCCATTGACGAACCCGGCATCCTCCGACACTAGGAAAGCGATCACGGCGGCGACATCCTCCGGTATACCGAGCCGACCGGCCGGAATACGAGCGAGTGCGTCGACGTTGATCTTGCTTTCGGGAGAGCCGGTCAGTGGCGTCAGGATGCGGCCTGGCGCGACAACATTCGATGTTATGCCATAAGGACCATATTCAGAGACCAGCACGCGAGACAATCCCGACAGTGCGGCTTTGGACGCCGCATAGCTCGCGCCGGCGATCCGTGGTCTTGTCCGACCGGCAAGAGATCCAATCAATATGATTCGTCCAAAACCGCTTTTCTTCATGCCAGGCAGAACAGCGCGGCAACACAACATCGTCCCGGTCACGTTGACGGCCAGCACGTCATTCCACTCCTCAAGAGTAAGGTCAGAGACGCTAAGAGGACCGTCTGGACCTTTCGGCGAGATCCCGGCGTTGCAGACGAGAATCCCAGGTGCGCCCAGGTCACGGGCGACTTCGCCAAAAAAGGAACTGATTGCCGGCGGTTCGCGGAGATCAACCCTTCTCGCAAGCGAGCGCTCTGGTCCGAAAGCCTCAGCAAGCGCGGCGCCTGCGGCCATGACGCTAGCCTCGCCATGGCTGAAGACGGCAACCCGATGACCGGCCCTGAGCAGACGAAATGCGGTGGCAAGACCGATCCCAGTGGTGCCACCGCTGATAACCGCTACATGTGAGCCGCGGTCAGCGCTCATGCCGCGTGATCCATTTCAGCAAACAGCGACAGCGGTGGATGGGCGCCCGCCTCTGTCATGACCTCAATCAGCAGGGGACTTTCTCCGGAGAGACCGCGCTCAAGGTATCGAGGAAGATCGGCGGGATTTGAGATGCGGACTGCAGGGCAACCGCAAGCTTCCGCAATCTTCCGATGATCGACATCCGCAAAGCTGCAGGCCGTCGTGAAGCTGCCGAACTTAACAGTTTCGGCATCACGTTGGAATCCAAGGATCCCGTTGTTCAACACGATGATCAGTACGGGAAGCTTGCTCCGCACCATGGTTTCCAGCTCCGCCCAGCTGTGCGCGAAACCGCCGTCCCCTACGATGGCAACGACTGGTTTGTCCGGTTTTGCCGCTTTTGCTCCGAGCGCAAGTGGCAAGCCCCATCCGAGGCCAGCAAGGCCCCGCGGAGACAGGAAGCGCATACCGGGGGAAAGGGCCCGCAACTGGCCGGCTATCCACATTGACGAATAGCTGGCATCTGAAACAACGGTCGTATCTGCCGTCAGCACTTGCTGAAGGTCGCACATGACCCGTTCGGGACGGATCGGACTCTTGTCCGAACGGGCGACAGATTGCCGCTCCGTGTCAAATGCGCGCCAGAAACCAGCAATCCGAGCCGTCAGCTTACTGCGCTGCGACGAGCGGTACGAGAGATCGCGTCGGGCAAGCACGCTTCGAAGCGCGCTGATGGTTTCGGCCGCATCGCCTGCCAGTCTGACCGCTTCGTAGTTGCGCCCGATTTCGGTGGGATCGACATCGATGTGGATGACTGATGCGGACCGGGGGACTTGGCGCCAACTGTCAGTGCCATTCTGATTGGTTCGTGTTCCGACCAGAATGACGAGATCAGCCTCTTCGACAAGGGCAAGCGTGTGCCGTCCGAGCGATCGCGGACCGACGAGAGCGCCGAGAACGCCGGCTGACAGCGGGTGGTATTCGTCGACCGCGCCTTTTCCCATATTGGTCGTTAGCACGGGAAGCGAGGCTTCGTCCTGTAGCCCTGAAAGCTCGCCCGCGGCATGGCTTGCATGGACGCCTCCTCCAGCGAGCACGATGGGTGCCTGGGCTGCCGCGATCATCGAGGCTGCGCGCTCGATGTCGCTATCGCGCGGACGCAACCGATCGAGTGGCCAGTGGCCAAGCACAGCCTCCCGACGAAAGAGCGAAGGGGCTATCTGCTCCCGCAGGAGGTCGGCGGGGAGCAGGAGAGCTACCGGTCCCGGCCGGCCCGAGGCGGCTGCCGTGAAGGCAGCATCGACATAGTCGTCGATCCGCTCAGCAACCAGCACCTTGCGCACCCATTTCGTGCAGGATTGGAATAGGATGAGATGATCGAGTTCCTGGAATGCATTGCGATCAGCCTGATCTCGTTCGACATCCTGGACGAGAGCAACGAGCGGAACGCTAGCCTTCAGCGCTTCGGCCAGCGGCGGAACGAGAAGCGTTGCGGCAGGTCCGTTCTGCGCTGCTACCACACCGACCTTGCCGGATAGCCGCGCATAGCCATCGGCCATGGTCCCTCCCATGTTTTCCTGTCGGTAGGCGATTTGACGGATGCCAATTGCTTCGGCCGCAAGGATAACCGCTGAGGGCAGGCTCTGAGCGAAGATATGGGAGACGTCATGCCTCTTGAGGGAAAGAGCGATACGCTCGGCGACGGTTAAATTTTCAGTTGCCATGGTCAAATGCCTGCTTCGGTAGGGTTTTTTTCGAGGGTTGAAAGGAAGTCTGCGAAGGTTGATGTGATCGCGTCACCATCTGCTGTCGTCATTGCTGTCGAAAGGCAGGCCGCAGCACCGTTGGGAAGCAGGATGCCGCAATTGAGGAAATGCCTGGAGAGGCGATCCATCAACTCGGCCTCTTCCGGCGCGAGGTATGCCTCGCGGAAGTCCCCTGGCTGCTTCCCTTTCGGATGGATTCGAAACAGGGATGCAGCTCCCGTTACGCTAAAGGCTGCGCCGTGACGCTCGATTTCATTTCGAAGGCCGGCCCGGATGCGATCGCCAAGGCTCTCGAGTGAGCCGAAAGCGGCTTCCGTCATCGCCTCCATAGCGACCCGGCCTGCGACCATCGATACGGGATTTGCGGAAAATGTACCGCCTTGCGGCAGCAGCGGTTTACCGCTGTCGCTTGCGAAGACCCGCATCACCTCCTTGCGCCCACCGATCGCCCCGACAGGAAAACCTCCGCCGATTATCTTGCCAGCGGCAATTAGATCGGGCTGGAGATCATAGCGCGCTGAAGCACCCAAATATGACTGCCGCAGATTAAGAACTTCATCGGCCACAATGAGAATCCCGTACTGCTTTGCGATCGCGCCGACCGCGGCAACGAAGCTCGGCTCAGGAGCGATCAACCCGGCGCGGCTCGGCATCGGATCAATCAGGATACAGGCCAGTGCGGGAGCAGCCGAAGCGATCCGACGCTCCAGATCGGCAACGTCATTGAAGCGGATAACGGTCACCTCCTCGCCAACCGAAGCCGGCATACCGCGATAGGCGGGGACGGCTGACGACCGCAGAGGGTCGTTCCATATAGCCGGCGACACCGCCTGCCCTGTTTCCGCCCAATCGTAAGCGCCGTGATAGGCGCCTTCGATGCGTGCGATACCCGGCCGACTCGTGAAGGCGCGGGCGGCCTTGATCGCAAACATCACAGCCTCGGTCCCGCTGTTGACGAAGCGAATATGTTCGATCGCTGGAATGCGCTCGATCAAAAGCTCGGCCAGGGTAATCTCATGCTCAGTCGGGTTGGAGAAACAGGTTCCACGATGAAGCAAATCTGCAACCGCATCGGCTACTGGAAGAAAGCCGTGTCCGTGTATCAGCGTCGTGAAATTATTATTCAGGTCGAGGAGGCGATTGCCGTCGACGTCGATGAGGTAGGCCCCCTCTCCGCGCGAAATGTAAAGCGGGCTGGGCTCGTGATCCACCGTGACCCGCGTGATCCCGGTCGGAAATACGCGGCGACCCTTTATGAAGAAATGTTCGGACCGCGACCGGGAAATTCCCCGGCCGCCGCGCAATAAATCAGGGTGAAACATTCGATCTTCTCCGGCCAACGCGGGTCGCGGCGCAACCCTTCATAATTTTGTTATAACAAACATCATGAACCAGAAGAAGTTGCAACAAAAAAATCCGGCCGCGATGTTATTGCCGCTTGAGACGCTCCTGCGCTGCTTTCTTCAGGCGCCGATAGCCGTCTCGAATATCGTTTTCCATTGCAGCTCGGACCGCAGAGGGATCTTTATCCACCAGCCCCTCAATCGCGGCCAGGTGGTTGTGGACACCGTATTTTGCTTCCGCAAACTCTGGATAGAGGTCGTGGAACGAAGCGCCGACCCTTAACCACAGCGCTTCGATGGTCGAAAGGAGGTGCGGCATCTCGCAAAGCCGGTAGATCGTAAAGTGAAATTCCTTGTTGTCGTGAAGAGCGTCGGCGTAGCGCTTTTCATTGAGTGACAGTGTGATTTTCTCTTGCAGGGCCAAGAGTTTGTCGATTACCGCATTGGTCGCACAGGGCGCGCCTTTTTCGGTCGCCAACCCCTCAAGCGCAAGCCGCATCTGCGTGACTTCGTAGAGTGCCGCAAGATCCAGATGGGGGACGATAACGGTTTTAGGACCCACCATGACGAGAGCGCCCTCGAAGACCAGCCGGTTGATTGCCTCGCGTGCCGGCGTGGCCCCGACGTTCAACATTTCGGCAACCGTGCGGATCGGCAGCTTGTGACCGGGCTTGTAAACACCGCGCGTGAGCTGCTCTTTGATGGATGAATAGGCGAAGTCGCTGAGGCGTCCGGACTGCAAATCCGACGCCGACGATTCCTCTCCAGTTGTATTTCCGTTCAAATTTGACCCCCACACGTTGACATCTTCACATTTTTGTTGCAACAAAAATGAATTACACGAAAACCGATGACGTAATGTGACATCATAACGGTATCGTGAATATTAGCAACGCCTTGGCCCCGGACGGCCATGCCCGCACAAACTGCCGGTCTTGCCGGCATGACACTCACAGCACCTGGCGCCGCACGAGCGGAGCCGGGAGGTTTCAATGCGTGGCAAAACACGCAAATGAGGAGATATCACTTTGATTGGTGCGCCTGTTTTCATCGATCGCATAGGCAAGGTCTACGGCAGCCAGACTGCGGTTGGCGCAGTGACCCTGGATGTTCCGGCAGGCGAATTCCTGTCGATCCTCGGCCCGTCCGGATCGGGCAAGACGACGCTTCTCACAATGATCGCCGGTTTTGAAAGCCCGTCTGCCGGACGCATCATCATCGACGGGCGCGATGTCACCGCCGTATCGCCCGATCGCCGCAATATCGGGATGGTCTTCCAGCGTTATGCTTTGTTCCCGCATCTGACCGTTGCCGAAAACATTGCTTTTCCCCTTAAGATGCGTGGCGTCCGAAAGGACCTCAGGACAGAACGTGTTGGTCGGGCGCTCGACCTCGTCCAACTCCCGCAATATGCCAAGCGCTATCCCCATGAACTCTCCGGCGGCCAGCAGCAGCGGGTGGCTGTCGCGCGAGCAATCGTGTTTGAACCGCCTGTTCTCTTGATGGACGAGCCACTCGGGGCGCTGGACAAGAAGCTGCGCGAGTCCATGCAGATCGAGATTAAGCAGCTGCAGCGGCGCCTCGGTGCGACGGTCATCTACGTGACGCACGATCAGGAGGAGGCGTTGACGATGTCCGACCGGATCGCAGTTATGGCAAAGGGGCAACTCGCGCAGCTCGGAACCCCGGCGGACCTTTACTGTAATCCGCAGAGTGCCTTTGTTGCCGATTTCATCGGCAAGATGAACTTCCTGACTGGAGAATTCCTGGGCGAGGCCGCTGGCCGCCATACGATCAGACTGGGTGACAACGTGGTCATTGATACGCCCGGTGCTCCCCATGGCTTCGAGGGTTCGGCAAGGATAGGCGATCGCGTTCGACTCGCGCTACGGCCTGAGCGCCTTGGCCTTGCAGCGCGTGGCGCTGGGGGAAAGAACGCCCTCCCCGGCCGGATCGAAACGTCGGTCTTTGCGGGCTCCTTCGACCTTCATCTCGTTCGCTCCGATTTTGGAAACGGAGAGATCATTCAGGTGCAGATTCCTGCTGATGGAAAGCGGGTGCCCTTTGCAATGGGGGCACTCGTGGATGTCATCGCCGAACGCGACGGCCTACGGCTTTTTTCGGTCGCGGAGGCATGAAATGACAATGACCGTCAACAATTTACCCCTTGCGCCAACCCCTCCAGCAAGCTGGCTTTTCTCACACTCGGCGCGCCAGTATTCGCACGCACTGACGTTCCTACTTATTGCGCCGTTGATGCTCTTACTGGCTGTCGGCTTCATCTATCCAATCGGGCGGCTCGTCTCTTTGAGCCTAATGGCGCCGGGTTTCACGCTGGAGCATTACGAGCGGATCGTCGCCGAGCCTCTCTACATGGAAGTCCTACTTCGCACGTTGCAGACGGGTGCAATCGTAACAGTGGCGAGCCTGCTGCTTGGATATCCGATTGCCTTTCTCATGGCGCGTTCCAAAGGCAAGATTGCGATGATCGTATCGGCCGCGGTGTTCTTGCCACTATGGACCTCAGTGCTGGTGCGATCCTATGCCTGGATCGTGCTGCTGCAGCGAAACGGCATCGTTAACGGTCTGCTGATCGAGAGCGGCCTCATTGGCAGTCCGTTGAAGCTTATCTACACCGAAGGCGCGGTGATCCTTGCGATGACGCATGTTCTCATGCCCTTCATGATCCTGCCGATCTATAACGTTCTTCGCACTATTCCTGCCGAATACGCCCAAGCCGCCCGCAATCTCGGCGCCGGCCAGATTGACGCGTTCCTGCGCGTGACCTTGCCACTCAGCTTGCCTGGAATCTTTGCCGGATGCGTCATGTGCTTCATCCTGGCGATCGGTTTTTATATCACGCCGGCACTCGTCGGCGGGCCTGGAGCATTGATGATGGCAACACTGATCGGCCAGCAAACCACCGTTCTGCTCGACTGGCCATTTGCCGCAGCGCTCGCAACCGTCCTTCTGACCACGACGCTGATCTTTGTCCTTGTGTTCCGCGAGGCGCTTTCCGTTAGCAAAGGAATGAACAGTGTCAATTGAGCCCGCAGTCACCGCCTCATTCGCCCCCTCTCCCGTCAACAACACCCATCGGCCTTACGGCAAAGCGGCATTGCGGCTCCTTGGAGTTCTCCTGATCGGGGCAATCCTGTTCTTCCTGGTCCTGCCGACGTTACTCGTCATCCCGATTTCGCTGAACGGCAGCAGCTATATCGAGCTCCCGCCGAAGGGCCTGACGTTTCGCTGGTATATCGACTTTCTATCCGATCCGGACTGGCGCGCAGCAACGATCTTCAGTCTGCAGATTGCACTGGCGACAACGGTCGCTTCAACGGTTATCGGAACATTGGCCGCGATCGGGCTCGTTCGCGGCAATCTCCCGGGAAAGACCCTTCTGCAGGCATTATCGCTGGGGCCAATGATCGTTCCCCATGTTGTCTTTGGCGTTGCCCTTTATCTGGTTTTTTCCCCTCTCAGCCTGACCGGCAATTTCGCTGGTTTCCTGATCGCGCACACCGTGCTTGCGGTTCCCTACGTCATCATCACCGTATCGGCGGCACTCGAGCGCTTCGACACGTCACTCGAACTTGCCGCACTGAATTGCGGGGCAAGCCGGAGCCGCGCCTTTTTCAGCATTGTGCTCCCTAACATCGCGCCGGCGGTGGCTGCAGCTTCGGTCTTTGCGTTTCTGGCGTCGTTCGATGAGGCAACAGTCGCCTTCTTCATTTCCGATACCGGCGGAAAAACGATCAGCCGCAAGATGTTCGAGGACATCGATTTCAATCTCACCCCGGTCATAGCGGCGGTTTCGACGCTGCTCGTCGCGGTATCGCTGCTGCTCATGGGGACCATTCATCTCCTTACCGGCCGCGGGGAGGATTAACGTGATCATATCAATCGGAGAGAGGAACAACCGATGAAAAGGCGAACGAAGATCAAGCCACTGCTTGCGGCTTGCCTCATGCTTGCTGGTGCGGGGGCGGCGCAAGCCGAGGAGCAGGTCATAATTGCGACCACAGGCGGCGCCTACGATGCCGCGCTTCGAAAATTCTGGTTCGAGCCGTTCACCGAAAAGACCGGCATCAAGGTTGTTTCGGTCGCGGCAACGAATGCCGAGATGCGGGCGAAAGCTGCGGCCATGGTAAAGACCGGCAACGTGACCTGGGACCTTTACCCGGACGGCGAGATCCAGGCGAGCGCTGAAGCGCATCGGCTGACATCTGAAGACCTGACCGAGTTTTGCAAGTCTTTCCAAGGCGGCCGGCCAGATTTGGTCGAGGATGCCTGCGTCAGCGCCGGGGCCAGGCTTTTTTCGACCGCAACGCTGATGGCCTACGACCCGACCGGCTTCAAGGATGGGAATCCCTTGAGCTGGGCCGATATGTGGAACCAGACAAAATTTCCCGGTGGCCGCTCGTTTCCAAATTTCGACGATCCATGGCGGGTCATGGCTGCCGCGCTCCTCGCCGACGGCGTTGCGCGCGAGAAGCTCTTTCCACTCGACGTCGATCGCGCCCTCAAAAAGCTCGACGAGATTCGCCCGGCGATATCCCTCTGGTGGAAGACCGGTGATCAGAGCGTTCAGGGCTTTCGCAACGGCGACTATAGCATCGGGCAGATCTGGCTGACGCGTGCAAATACACTGAAGGCGGAAGGACGCCAGATCGCCTGGTCCAAGCAGGCCTCGTTCCTCGTCGGCGATCGCTTGACGATCATCAAGGATGCGCCGAACCGCGGAAATGCGTTGAAGTTGATCGGCTACTGGCTTGATCATCCGGAGGTGCAGGCCGGCGTGTGCGACGAACTCCTTTGCACGCCGCCAAGCCGCAAGGCGATCGATTTGATGTCGCCGGCTGCACGGGCGGCCCTGCCGAGCGACGAGGACATCCGGGATTACATCGTCATCCCGGACGCCAAATGGATCAACGACAATGCCGCGATGATGCTCGAGCGTTGGAATGCCTGGATCCGATGACGATCCACCTCCGGGCGGCGTTGCCGCCCGGAGGTGTGGAGACGGATCTTATCCCTTGAGAGCAAGGTTGATGGCAGCGGCGACTTCGCGCACTTCGGACGCCGTGTGGCCGGCAGTCGGGCATATCCGCAGCCCTGCCCTTCCCTTGGCGACTGTCGGGAAGAAAATGGCCGACGTATAGTAACCGGAATCAAGTACCAGTCTGGCAGCGCCGATTGCCGCAAGCTCGTCACCGACGACGACGGTCCTGATCGGGAGTCGGGACCCTGCCTGTGCGGTCGGCACCAGTTCGTCGAAAAGAGAGATATGTTCTGCGAGTGCCCTTTGCCGCACGCCCAGTTCCGGTGTGCGATGGATTGAGTGCGAGGCGAGAGCTGCACCGATCGCCGCAACATTGATGGAGGCCGAGAAGGCATGCGCGAGAGCAAAGCGCCGGAAGATTTCCTCCTGGAACACCGTTGCGAGCATCAGCATGCCGCCTGAGGCTCCGAAACCCTTACCGAGCGAGGCTGCGATGATCGTCCGCTCGCCGAGACCCTCGGGCATTTGTGAACGGGCAAACCCCTCACCTCTTTCGCCGAAGATCGATATGCCGTGAGCATCATCGATGTAAAGGAAGAGGCCGTATCGCTCCTGAAGCTCGCGCAACTCCTTGATTGGGGCACCGCCGCCCATGGAATACACACCGTCGCAAACATAGGCGACCGTATCATTATGGCGGCAAATATCTTCGAGCGTCTGAAGATCGTTGTGGCCGATCGTGCGGACCTCGCATTCTTCGGCAACGATGGGCTTGTTGAAGGCAAGCGTCGCATGTGCAAGCCGGTCGAATACCATGACCGGTTTTGTGCCGCGGGTCAGGACTCCGGACGCAATCAGCGGAAGCGCGCTCAAGTTGGCGGCAAGCACAGTCGTGTAGGTGATCACCCTCGCGCCAAAGAGATCAGAAAGAGCATCTTCGAGGTCTCCGAGGGCTGCAAAATTGAGCCGCGTGCGGGCGCACGACCAATGCAGAGTCCCGTAGCGCCGAACGGTCTCGATTGCGCCTTCGATGATTGAGGGATGATTGTCGAGTCCGAGATACGAGCAGCGGACGAAGTCGATGACGCGCTCCGATCTGCCCCCCGAAACTGGCAGTTCCACCGCTCGTCCATCGGACGGATAGACATAGAGTGCCATCAGGCCGTCAAGATGGGCGGCTGCAAAGTGGGGACTTGCGTGGCTAATCAGGCCCGCGGTGTTTCTGTGGGATGTTTTCGCCGATCCGGCGCCCGAAGCTACTTCTTGCATGCTGTCCTCCCAAAAGCCCTACCGAGACTTCACGCTATGCGCGAGATGGTAGTTTATGCAACGACGGCAACGGCAAATTTTCGGGACGTTTCAGTGAAGATGTGAACGTGGCGAAGTTCACATGCTTTAGGAGATCTCGAAAGCGTATCCTTCCTTCGGTACGGTGCGGATCACATCGCGGCCAAGGACCCGCTTCAATGCACGCCGGAGGCGGCCGATATGAACATCGACTGTTCGCGGCTCGACGAATACCGTTGGTGGCCATGCAACAGCTATTAGTTCGGCACGGCTGAGAACGCGCCCCGCGTCACCCACAAGAGCACTCAATAGACGGAACTCGATCGGGCTCAGATTGACCGGCGTGCCTCGCACCAGAACACGCCGGCTGCTGACGTCGAGCTTCACATCATCAAATATTGGAGCAAGGCGGCTAGTCGCTTCGCCAGAGGAATTGCCTATTGTACCTTGGAGGTAAGACAGCAGCCGTTCCGGCGGCATTGGCCTTGTAAAGCTCTCATCTACGTTGGCTTTCAGGATGTCGAGATAGGCGGCCTTTTCGGCAACGAGCGCTATGAGCGTGACGTTGCTGGCAAGTCCCCTTTCCTTCAGACCCGACGCGATATCAGCCAGAATTTGTGAACCCGGCTGGCAGTCGACGATGATAGCTGCAGCGTCACGGTCCACGGCAGTAGCTACCGCCTCGCTCGGAATATCGACGAGCATCGTCCTGTATCCGGCTCCCTTCAAGATGTATGACAGCATCAAATAATAGTCAGCGTCTTGGGATACGATCGCCAGAAGTTCGCTCATCGCCCCGCCTCACCAGTTGCTGACCTTACAGCGACTGCTTTTGCTACCACAAAACTTTCAGAAAACTGCCTCATGTTGATGGAACCTCATACCCTGGCTCGTAAAATATGCGCCAACAGAATCGCAAAACCGCTATCACTACGAGTATTTTTATAGCTTGCCTTTCTTTTTTGTTACAACATAATGTTGAGAGCGCGAAGAATCTTGCGCCAAAGCGCATATTGCCAGGGACGGCACGTGATCGTGGCCCACTCGGTGGGATCAACGTCCGGCATAATTTGATGGCCTGTTTCCGGACGGTTACGGGGCTTTTAATGCGCGAAATGTTCAAAAGGTTCTCAACCGGCAGCGCTGCGGCGACACCGGATTTTTGGAGTGATGCAGATGTTGGCGACATAAGTACTGCTGCCCGATCGCTCTACGGACAACATGCGAAAACAGCGGCCGCCTGGTGCGCACTTTGCGCGCGCTACGACGGCCGCTCAGGTGATTTCACCTTTTGGATAGGCGTTTTCAAACATCTGGGGACGGAAGAGATTGTGGATTTCCAAAATCAAAGAGAGTAGCGCCTGCCTCGAGCGGAAACCTCCACTTCAAAGATCGATGCCGCCCCCCCGGCTGACAGCCCGCTGGCGCCGTTCCGAGATAATCTGTTCGCTGCTTTTCATGCGCACCGCCTTCTGCAGGACCTTCAACCTTTCCTGCATCGCCTCGAACGCACGGCGCTGCGGCGGCGGGATGCGGTTGATTATATCCTCCTCGTCTCGGAGGATGGCACTACGACCGAAGCGCTCGTCGAGCGCCCTGCTGACTGCGGCGAACTCCTGGCGAATAGTCGGATCGAGAGAAACGGCCGATGCATTCTTCTTGCGACCGTTGTTCTTCGCCTCTGCTGTCAGCCGCATAAGCGCCTCTTCCGCCGCCTTCGACAGACCGGGAATGGCGACTGTCATGCGCCGTCGTTCTTCAGTAATAGCCTGGCGTTCGCCATCGAGCAGATTGACGTAGGTCGAACCGAGCGCGCTCAGGCGGGCGGCGACTTCAGGCACGGCCTGCACCGCCTCTTTCCGCTCCCGGCCGGCGGCCAGCATCCGGTCCATCAGACGATCGGAACCGCGCAGCGCGCCGTAGGTGGCCGGATCGTTGGTCACCGCAGCGGCGATGCGATCGGCAGCGAAACCTTTCTGGAGCAGATCTTCGATCTTGCCGACGGCGCCGGCCGGATCGCGCCAGATCACTCGTGCCGCCTCAGCCAGCGCTGCGCGCTGCTGGCGATAGAGAGGAGCTGACAGCACCCGCGAGCGCGCCTCCTCGTCGACAGGGGTCTTGAACTCGGTGACAGCGGCAAGCATGGGCAGCACGGCGGCATTCTCCTTGTCTGTCTCCACCCCCTGATCGGCACTCGCCGCCGCGACGATCTTCGAGCGATTCCGCCGCTCGGCGAGATGCTGCTCGTCGGCAAAGCGCTTCACGGCCTCAAACAGCCGGGCCAGCTTCTCGCGTCTGGTGCTCGTGAGGTCCTCCGGCATACGCTCGATCACATTGCGATCGGCAATCGCATCGGCCTTCGAGGTAAAGGCGCTCCAGCCGAAGCGGGCGGTGAGCGCCTCGCTCACCGCCTTCACCTCCTGCACAACGGCGCGGCCCTCGGCGGCAAACGCAAAGGCCGTCTTGTAGGCGTCGTCACCACCTTGCCTTCGCACCGCCTCGATCTCAACGAGACGCTTCATCGCTTGCCTGGAGAGAGCCGGGATCGGCAGGGACATATGCGCGCGGCGCTGTTGCTCACGGAAACCAAAGCGTTCGGCATTCCGGCGGAACTCCGTCGCATGGGCACGGGCGAGCGGCAGCAGTTCCGTCAAGGCGGTGATCGCGGCATTTCGTTCGTCGCGGGCCGCACGACCATCGACGATCAGATCGGAACCACGCAGGCGGCCGAGCCGATCCGGCGCAACAACAAGATCGTCGGCAAGCCTGCGGGGTTCAATCTTCAAATCCGAGGCCAGAGCGTTGAGGGCTGACAGCGCTGCATCCGGGTCACGATAGATCTTATCAAGCAGTGGCCGCAAAATAGCTTCCCGCTCCGTCCAGGCCGGCGACGAAAGCTGTGCACGTCGCGCATCTTCCTCCGCGCTTCTGGCGAATTCCGTGGTGGGTGCGATCAGATGCCGCGCACGGCCAGCATCTGCATCCGAGACGGTTTGCGTTTCAATTCGCGCCTCATTGTAGGAAACACGCCGTTCCCGCTCGATCGCAAAACCGAGCGCCATGCTGGCCCGCTCCCAGAGCTCAGCCACCTGCTCCCTCTTTTCCGCAATCCACGCCCACCGCCGCGAGACCTCCTCTTCCATGCCGGCGGCAGCTCGAGAAAGAGTGTCGAGCCCACGACGCCGGGCGAAGTCGTCGGCATGGGCGCGATAACCGGCCTCGCTCTCGAAATCGAGCGTGGTCGTCTTGGCGCCGGAGCGCGACAGACGTTCGACGAGCTGCTTGAACACATCCGGCCGATGGCTTTCCCGCTCGATGCGCTCCAGGCGTTCTTCGACGGTTTCAATTCGCTTGGCGGCCCAGACATTGCGATTGACTTCTCTTTCCTCGAACCGCTTCTGCCCGGTTTGTTCGTCGACGATCGGAACCTGAACCTTGACCCGCTCCACGCCATCCTTGCGCAGGGTCACCGTGTCGCCTTCGGAGACACCACCTTCTTCGAGCGCCTTCGGCAGGCTCACACCCCAGAGACGATGGACGGCTCCGTCATCCGTCTTCACGTCGGCATAAGGACTGTCGTCGGCATCCTCGTCATTCGGCCGGAACTTGGCTTGTCCTGTTTCCACGAGCTCACCGGTCACGCCGGCGGCATGATCGACACGCGGCTTCCTCCCCCATTCCGGCCTCGCTTCAAAGTCTTCCTTCGCGGCATAGAGATCGGCGCGGTCGCGATGTCGGGTCATCGACACATAGGTCAGATGCTGGTCCATCATGCCGGTGGCGAGTACGAAGGTTCGCTCGACGGTGGCACCTTGTGATTTGTGGATGGTCGCAGCGTAGCCATGATCGACATTGCGGTAGCTGTCCTCACTGATGACGACATCGCGGCCATTGTCGAGACGGACCGACAGCAGTGCATCACCCCGTTTGTCGCCGGTGGATACGACCGTCCCGAGCATGCCGTTCTTGACATATTGCGGACCGAGACGGGGAGCACGGGGCTCGAGGAAACGGGCATTCTCCAGGAAGATGATGCGGTCGCCGGCGGCAAATTCTCGCGCACCACGTTCGGTCCGGAATGAGCGACCCTCACCCAGCGCGCCCTCTCCTGTCATTACCGATCGCAGTGCTTCGTTCAGACGCTTCACGTCTTGATTGGTATGGGCGAGCACAAGAAGCTCGTCACCGCGAAGACGACCGTCATTGCCTTCGAGGACCGACGTCTCGATTGCCAGTTTGCGCGCTTCGCTCCAATCGGCGACGATCCGATCGATGATTTCGTCGCGCGTCGCCGCCTCGATGAGATGACCCTGTTGCGCATAGGCGTCGAGACCTTTCTCGGTCTCGCCGCGCGCAAAAAGCCGCGACGCCTCGCGCGCCCAGTCTTCGCGCTGGCGACGCACGCCGGCGAGTTCAGCAAAACCGATCCGCTCGGTGATCGCCCGGAAGGCCGCACCCGCCTGGATCGGCTGCAGTTGCATCGCATCGCCGACCAGCACGACTTTCGCCCCTGCTTGTTCCACGAGCTTCAACACACGCGCCATTTGCTGCGACGACACCATGCCGGCCTCGTCGATGACAATCACATCGCCGCGGTGAAGCGTCTCGTGTCCATTGGCCCAGATGAGTTCCCAGGAAGCGAGTGTCCGCGACCTGATGCCGGAACTGTCTTCAAGCCCCTCAGCGGCCTTACCCGCAAGGGCTGCACCGATGACCCTGCGGCCACCGCTCTCCCAGGCGACGCGTGCCGCGGCAAGCAGTGTCGATTTGCCGGCACCAGCAAGGCCAACCACGGCCGCGATGCCGCTGTCACCGGTGACATGACTGACCGCGTTGACCTGTTCTGCATCGAGCCGAAAGGACCTTTCCGGATCTCGGGTCTCGACATTCCTGATCGCAGCCGCAACCGCCCGATCGGAAACGGCGAAACCGCGGCGTTCCGACAAGACCTGCGCCGACCGCGCCATGTCATATTCGATGCGCAGGATCTCGCGCGTGGTGAAGACGGCGGGTTCGCTCGCCTTGCCCGTTTCGGCATCGACCTGTTGCGGCTTCAGCATGATGAGATCGTCAGACGCCATCAGCCGCGCGCGGATATTGGCGAAGTCGGCGGGATCGTCGACGGTGCGGTGCAGCGCCTTGGCGATATCGCGCTCATCGAAGGTCGAACGTTCATTGCCGAGCTGCTTCAGCAATAGCGCAGGATCGGCAAGCAGCCGGTCGGCCATCTCCTGCCGGCGGGCAAGATCGGCTGGCGCGAAATACAACTCGGCACCCCGGCGGGAAAGAGCTGCCTTTTCGGGCCCGAGATGTCTTTGGGCAATGCCATCGAGACCCTGTTCGGCATAGGAGCGGCCGTCGATCCGGATCTCATGGCCTGCAAGCGCCAGGTGCCGGTTGGCCGTTTCCGCCCAGGCGATCTTCCAGGCCTTCATGGTTTCCTTGTCGCCAGCCCAGAGCTTGTAGACGATCCTGCCCTTTGGGCGGTCCGGCGTGACGACGCGCAACGGCGCGCCGTCTTCACCGGTGACTGCCACCTTCTTGCGTCCAAACCCCTCCTGCGTCAGCGGTCTTAGCGCCGTCATCAGATGGATATGCGGATTGCCGTCCTTGTCGTGATAGACCCAGTCCGCGACCATGCCCTTCGAGGTGAGATTGTCGCGGACGAACTCACGCACCAGCGCGATGTTCTCTGCCCGCGTCAGTTCCTCCGGCAAGGCGATGATCAGCTCACGCGCCAGCTGCGCGTCCGCCCGTTTCTCGAAAGCATCGACCGCATTCCACAGCGCCTCGCTCGCCGCTGCAACGGTGCGGCCATCGATTGCCGTGCGCAGCCATTCCGGTATCTGCGTCGGCAGAGCCAGCTCCTCATGCACCAGTTCGGCCCTCCCGCCTCGATAGCTGAAGGACGTACCGGCCTGTTCGTCCATCATCCGGGCGCGGTGGCGATAGGCGGCGGCCGAGACGATGCTGCGCCCCACACCTCTGCTGATCACCTGCGCTCTGACGAACATAATCGCCACTGACGTCTCCACATCATCCGGGCACGTCGCGACAGCGACGTATATTGCGCCCTCAAACCGATCGGACCGCAGGGCCGATGCCGCTTTTCCGGAAGACGGCCATCAACCGGAATTCCAGCCCCGACATTTTCGGGCTGGTGCAAAATAGCCTGTTTAACTATTTTATTCTAGTCAGTATAAGGAGCGGTATTTTCAGGAACGGAGAAACCCACGATGGCCGTCAAATCATCGATTTCTGATCTCGATGCCCAGATCGAGAAGCTCAGAGAACGCAGGAGAAGTTTGATCGTTAAATCCGCCGAGCGGTTTGCCCGTGCGGCGATGAAGTCCGGGCTGGCGGAAACGGAGATCGCCGACGAGGAGATCGACCGGATTTTCGAAGAGATCGCTGCGCGATTTCGCAAAGAGGAAAAGAAAGGGCCTGGTGGCGCGCCTCCTCAAACACGTCGACCGGCAGATAATGGGACTGGAACGCCTTCGGAGATTTCACATGACGGCTGACCGGAAGAGACAAGCGCGCGAGAAATTCCTGCTTGGCGGCGTCGTCGTCAAAGCCGGGCTGTCGAAGGCCGATCGGGCATTCCTGCTCGGCGGCCTGATCGAACTGGCGAGGGTCATACCCGGGTCGGCAGAACACCGTCGGTTGCGCGATATCGGCGAAAAGGCGTTCAAGGCCTCTTCGCGCGACACTCTCTCGCCGCACATCGAGGAGAACGCCGGATGGCGCTGAAGTGTCGCTTGCATCCGGGCCTGCTGCTCGTTCTCGTGCCCGTCGCGGTCACCGCCATAGCTGTCTATATCACCGGTTGGCGATGGTCGGCACTGGCCCACGGCCTTTCGGGCAAATCCGAATATTGGTTCATGCGGGCCGCACCGGTGCCGGCGCTTCTGTTCGGGCCGCTCACTGGGCTTCTGACCGTCTGGGCGTTGCCGCTGCATCGCCGGCGGTCGATAGCCGTCGCCAGTCTCCTGTGCTTTCTCGTCGTGTCCAGCTTCTATGCTTTGCGGGAATATGGACGTCTCGCGCCATCGGTGGAGAGCGGCACGGTCTCATGGGATCGGGCGCTTTCCTATCTGGATTTCGTTGCCGTCATCGGCGCGCTGGCGGGCTTCATGGCCGTGGCGGTCGCCGCCCGTATCTCTGTCGTCGTGCCCGAGCAGATCAAGCGTGCAAAGGGCGGAACATTCGGCGATGCGGATTGGCTTTCGATGTCGGCGGCGGCAAAGCTCTTTCCGCCCGACGGCGAAATCGTCGTCGGCGAACGTTATCGCGTTGACAAGGATATCGTCCATGAGCTGCCGTTCGATCCGAACGATCGCAACACATGGGGGCAGGGCGGCAAGGCGCCGTTGCTGACCTACAGCCAAGACTTCGATTCCACCCATATGCTGTTTTTCGCCGGATCGGGCGGATACAAAACGACCAGCAACGTCCTGCCGACCGCGCTGCGTTATGCCGGTCCTCTGATCTGCCTCGACCCTTCCACCGAAGTTGCACCGATGGTGCTCGAACACCGCACCCGCGCCCTCGGACGCGAGGTCATGGTGCTCGATCCGACCAATCCGATCATGGGCTTCAACGTGCTGGACGGCATCGAGGCATCGAAACAAAAGGAGGAGGATATCGTCGGCATCGCCCACATGCTTCTATCCGAAAGCCTGCGCTTCGAATCCTCGACCGGCTCCTACTTCCAGAACCAGGCGCACAATCTCCTGACCGGCCTGCTCGCCCACGTCATGTTGTCGCCAGAATATGCCGGCCGGCGCAACCTGCGTAGCCTGCGCCAGATCGTTTCCGAGCCGGAGCCGTCGGTGCTCGCCATGCTGCGCGATATTCAAGAACACTCGGAATCTGCCTTCATCCGCGAAACGCTCGGTGTCTTCACCAACATGACCGAACAGACCTTCTCGGGTGTCTATTCGACGGCGTCGAAGGACACGCAATGGCTCTCGTTGGATAGTTACGCCGCGCTCGTCTGCGGCAATACCTTCAGGTCGAGCGATATCATCGCTGGCGGGACGGACGTATTCCTCAATATCCCGGCGTCGATCCTGCGCTCCTATCCGGGCATCGGGCGCGTCATCATCGGCTCTCTGATCAACGCCATGGTCCAGGCCGATGGCCGCTTCAGCCGCCGAGCGCTCTTCATGCTCGATGAGGTCGACCTGCTCGGCTATATTCGGGTGCTGGAAGAGGCGCGCGATCGCGGTCGTAAATACGGCATCAGCATGATGCTGCTCTATCAATCGGTCGGACAGCTGGAGCGGCACTTCGGCAAGGATGGCGCGACGTCATGGATCGATGGCTGCGCCTTTGTCTCCTACGCCGCGATCAAGGCGCTCGATACGGCGCGAAATGTTTCTGCCCAATGCGGGGAAATGACCGTCGAGGTTCAAGGGCGGTCGCGCAATATCGGCTGGGACACAAAACGCGGCGGTACGCGTAAATCCGAGAGCGTCAATTTCCAGCGCCGGCCGCTGATCATGCCGCACGAAATTACCCAGTCGATGCGCAAGGACGAGCAGATCATCATCGTGCAGGGCCATCGCCCGATCCGCTGCGGACGGGCGATCTACTTCCGGCGGAAGGACATGAATGCGGCAGCCAAAGCGAACCGCTTCGTCAAACCGGTGCCGTGAGTGACGGTTGATCCTGCACCTCGTCCTTGCTGGCGCCTTTATCGATACTGCCAACGATAGTGGAAGGTATCGCTGGTGCGTAGCTGGGGCGGATCGGAGCCAACGGGTAGGAGAAGATCGAATTCGACGCGCGGAGCGGCGGAGACTATTTGCGATAGCTGCAGCAGGCCAAGCGGTAACGAGGCTATCACGAGCCAAAGGTCAGCGGAATCGGGTGACCTCCGTGGCCGACTTGCGGCGACTGATGAATTCGCGCAGCAGCGGCAGGAAGAAGGCCTTGCTGAAGCGGCCGGTTGGGGGCTCGGGCTCAAGATAGATTGAGTTTCCAACGATGTCGGTATTGAACTCATCGAAGATGATCCAAAGCCTGCGATCGGCATCGAGACCGGCGCGGCGCTTTTCCATCGCTGGCACTTCCACAGCAAACCGCGACGCCTCCGGTTGTTTGGTGGTGACGGGAAAGAAGAGAACCAGATCACCGTCCCGCCGCGGCATTCTCACACCCACGACGACCGGCCGCTCCTTGCGTCCTTCCGTCTCCCCACGCCCAGCCTCTCGCGCCCATAGGTAAGGATAGCGTATGACGCTTGCGGTCTGGATCAGCTCGTAGTTCATGAGCGCCCTGCCTCGTCCTCGCTGGCGTAGGCCTCGACGGCGTTTTCGAACTCGGCAAACAGTTCATCGGGCATCGTTTCGATGATCCCGACGGTGCGCTGGTTCGATTGCTTTATCAGCCGCTGGTAGTCTTCGATATTCAGGAGAACCAGCCGGGGTTTATTCCGCTGGGTGATGGTCACTGGATGGCGGAGAGCCTCGGCTATGATGTCGCCAGATTTACGCGATAGATCGCTGGTTGAATAGGAACCGCTTGATTTTGACATATGGATTTCCTTTTTTGCTGTATTTGTTGTGATATACAATATTTACAACAATGCTGCAACTTTGCTCACAATGTAAGCATCGCCAGTAGGAGGCGGCGGCATCAGCCGCCTCTCTCTGCATCCGAGCGCTTTTACCGCTAGGATTGAACGGCGCGCACCGCATGAACCGGAATTCCAGTTTTCTGCGTGATTTGCTTTACGATCGGCGCCAGTGTGCCGAGTTCATCGTCGGTCAACCGGACCAATGTCGGAAAGTTGACCTCGACCCCACCGTCATCCGCCGTCAAAGCGTTGATCCAATCGCTGCCCTTGATGCGGTATTCGTGGGTGTCGAAATCGATTTCGAGGTCGTCCAGTAGATTGATAGTGAAGCGCCCGAATATCTCGGTCTCGCCCTGCAGCTGATAGGCAATGAATTCGTCATCTCCGACGAGAAGGGTTCGTTCCAATTCCATGATGACGCGGATGCGAGCGACTGCCGCCTCGAGCCCTTCAATCAGCCGATCGTGAAGTTCTCGCGAGAAATCGGTGTCGCATCCGAAGCGATTTGCGAGGACGACGAGCCGGAAACCGGCAAGCTTGGCGTAAAGCATGAGGTTCTGGTCGGATGTCATAATGTGATCTCCTTCATGTTGATGACGGAGATCGGCCACTCTGTTGCAAAGAGGGGTCAAGGACCGCGGAACGCGGCTCGCAAGCGGGGGAACCGATTTTTCCAGAGCGCAGCGCCGGAAAAATTGGGGGGGACCGCGCCGTCCTTGACGCCGGATTTGCTGGAGTAAAATAGGATGTCAGAGAGAGAAGAGACCCGCGGCCCCAAAGGGGACGCGACCGTTTCCGGCGTCAGCCGGCGGGGAGTGTCGAGGGGTGAAACCCTTGATAGCCTGGCGGCCGGTCGATCCGGCCGGCCAGGCTCACGAACACGGGATAAGCCTCCGTCAGAACGGAGGCTCAGCCTCGATGCGGCCTTCCTGCTCGGCCCAGATCACCTCGCGTTCGGCCAGAGCCAGTTCGAGTTCGTTCTCGATCTGGCGACGCTCGGTTGGATCAGCGTTTCGCAGCTCGGCCTGCAGCAGCGCGATGACTTCGTCGATGCAAGTGGTCATTGTCGTCTCCTTGACGTTTGTGAAAGATGACGCCCGCGGTCATGGAGGGATGCAGGGGTCAAGGATTGCGAAGCAATCGGCGGAGCCGGCGAGTGGGGGAGCCGATTTTGTCGAAGTGGAGGGGACCCGGAGCGCAGACAAAATTGGGGGCACCGCTCGTCCTTGAGGCCTTCATGCCGCCATGGCACCCTCGGACGGACTGAGCAGACCCTCCCTCTCCGTATGGCATCGGAAAAGCCGGCAAGGGGCTCGATGCCCGTTGCCGGCTTGATGACATCAAACCTTGCTGGAAAGGTACCTCTGAACCATCTCCGGCAGCCACATCACCGTGACATGGCAGCGGTGGGCACAGAACGAACTCTAGCCGGTGAGAGCCGGCCCCCTTGCCGGGACCGGCTGCTGTGCAGCTCAGGCCGGGTTGTTCCAGAGGATGACCTTACGATTCGGCTCGCCGCCGGGAGCGGGGGCGAGGTTGCCGAAGATCACGCCGATCTCCGGAGCCTCCAGCTTCACGGAGAGGTATTCCTCGCCAGTCAGGCGGGCGATGCGGTTCCAGCCCGCGCCGATCTCGAAGCCGGTCTTACGGTGGATGATGCGGTAGTCGGGGGCTTCATCGCTCGCCTTGTTGGCGTTCGGGACGATGGCGATCGGGGCGTTGACCCGGATGGTGGCGAAGATGCCCTCGAGGCTGCCGTCGGTCTTCTGCGTCAGGGTTGCGATCGTGGTGGCCATGGTATTGTCTCCTTCAGTTGCTCGGGACCATTCCCGATGGCGCCCGAAGAAGGGGCCGAGCCGCAGGCGTCACCGGAGCGCAGCGCAGGGAACCCCTTGCGGGTTGACGCTGATGGCGGCCGGTCCCTTAGAAAGGCGACATGGAGAACGGAAATGGTCTCGTGCGACCGAAGGTCGGGACAAACCACTACGGCCGCCCGGTCCGGCGCTGTGTGAGAGTGGCACAGCCACTCGGAGTGCCTCGCCGCCATTCTGCGCAAAGACCTTGCCGCTTCCAACCGCCGCAATCGAGATGCACCCGCCCGCCGCCCATCATACGTTGTCGCTCGGCGTGGCCGACGCGGTGATCGCATTGGCAACTGCAGACCGAGCGGACATGCCGGGTGAAACTGGAGGCTCGGGGGACCGAATGCATGATCCTTCGCTGACTCTCTCCGGCACCCGGCTGACGGATCCGCCAGTATTCTGCGGGTCACCCAACCGTCGGCACACGGGCAGAGCGACCGAGGCCGGCTTCGTCGAGCGTTCTTCGCAGGCCCGTGACGTGCCAACACATCACAAAACGGAATCCATCGGCTGTAAAGGATTCAAATCTCTCGTTGGACAGGATCGGCCCCCACGGGAATGATTCTCGGCATGACCCGAATGTCGTTCCACCTCCATTGCCAACGCATCGATGCCAGCCGCAACATGGCGCGCTATTACACGCTTGCAATCGAGCCGACTTTGTTCGGCGAAACCGCGGTCTTGCGCAGTTGGGGACGGATCGGCAGACGTGGCGGCGAGAGGACCGACGTGTTCGGGACCGAACAGGAAGCCGTCGCCCATTTTCTTGATCTTGCACGCCGGAAGCGCCGGAAGGGCTACAGGCCGACCAAGGCTGCGATGCCGTTAGTGATGACCTGACCGCGCACCAGCACAGCGCGATCGTCTGCGCGCAAGGAATCGTCACGTCTTCAGGTGCGAAGACTGCACCGCAGGCTTGGCCCTGTCAGGCGGAAGCAAGGGCTGATGCTGTCGCCAAACCTTCAGGTTTCGGTTCGGTCAGTTCCAATCTCCGAAGTCCTGACTTCCAACTACATGGTCAAAACTGGTCCCAAGCGCGGTGTTCCATCGACTTTATACTGTCTATTTTGCGCTAGTGTAATCGACGAGACCCATGCTACATGTTCGCAGGCGAGTCAGCCGGTCCGACGAGATGATCATGGGGGCCATGTGCGACGTTTTTCGATTGGCGAGCAGGTGTACGATGAAGACGATCCCGAGCTTTCGGCCAGGCTCGAACACGCATACGCGCAGAAGCTACGGCCACTTTGCCGATGCATAGAGCCGCCGCTTCCGATGTACATTGCACGCATCGACGGTCTCCATGTCATCAAGCGCATGCCGCTTTCGGGACGAGACCATGACCCCGCATGCCCGTCGTATGAGCCACCCTACGAGCTAACGGGTCTTGGGTCTTTGATCGGCAACGCGATCCAGATCGATGGAAGCGGAAAGGCTGCTCTGAAGCTCGATTTTCCCCTGACGAAAAAGAGGGCTGGTAGTGCGCCCGCGTCCTCCACCGAGGCATCTGAGCCGGCTTTGCGCAATGAGACAAGGAAGCTCTCGTTGCGCGCCGTCCTGCACTATCTCTGGGAGGCGGGAGAACTGACGGAATGGCGCTCATCATGGGCCGGCAAACGCGGTTGGGGCAGGGTGCGGACAAGTCTCATGAACGCCGCCTCACAGATGACCGCACGCGGCGCGCCGTTGAGCGAAATTCTGTTCGTGCCGGAAGTGTTTCATCAGCAGGAGCGCGAGGGAATAGCCAGCCGCCGGGCGGCGGCCTTGGCTCCTGCCCATACCTCCAGTTCCGGGCCGCGGAAACTGATGATAACTGTGGCGGAGGTGAAGGAGTTCACGGCTTCTCGGGACGGCCAGAAAATCGTCGTTCGTCACCTTCCCTTCCCCTTTATGATCGAGGAACGGACCTGGAAGCGGTTGAGCGCCAGATATGAGACGGAGATGGAACTCTGGCGGTCGAGCGAGGACTTCCATCTGGCTATGATTGCGACCTTCGGGATATCAGGCGCGGGGATCGCGTCCATCGAGGAGCTCGCGATAATGGTGGTCAACGAGAATTGGATCCCGTTCGAGAGTATGCAAGAGCAACATCTCCTGGAACGGCTTTCAAGGCTGAAGCGAAAGAGCGTGAAAGGCCTGCGTTTCAATCTCTCGCGCGAGCAACCAATCGTCTCGGTCACCTTACCGGAACAACGCCCGGCTCCTGTCGCCATGTTCATCGTGCCTCCGGGTGCCGGCGAGGATTTCGAGAAGGCGTTGACTGAGATGATCGAGACGAGACCGGAAATTACACCGTGGGTCTGGCGGGTGGCCGAAGGGGAAATGCCGCAGCTTCCATGATCGACACCAGCTCTGCACCGGTTCGTCTATGCTGGCGAATCGAACGAGATATCCATTCACATAGGTTCCGCTCGGTACTGTGTGGCTCGACCTTGGTGCAGAGCTGCAGTGCACGAACAATGTTTTCCATTTGGTCAAATATGCCGTGTCGACCTATCTGGCGTCGAAGCTCAAACTGCGAGAGAGATCTTTTTCATATGTGCTTCCTTTGCCGTCCCGCTGCAGGAGGATCTAGGCTAACGAATGCGATGGCGCCGTGAGGTTGGAATTGAAGGCGCAGTCCGCACGTACCTGGAGATAGGCGCCTGTCCGTGAGCGCCCCACGGTTCCTGGGAAGGGCGACGCTCAGTTGGACATGGAGGGGTCCCAAGTCGTCTGCGGCCAAAGCAAGCCGACTGCGCCGTGAGTACCGACTGCCCCATGGTCTCCGGGTACGAACGCACCAAGGTTGACACCAAGAAAGGCGAGCGCTGGTTTGTGACGAAGCCCAGGCGGAAGGCCGGACGGCTTGCGCCGCAATGGGGCCATTGATCACGGAGAAAGGGACTGAGCCCGTCTCCGGATTCTGATTTCGATGCGTCGTCGGGCCTCGACATTTCCTGCCTGCCCCGCGGTGACGATATCGCCGGGAAGTATCAATTGCGCCGCAGACATCGGAAGCACCGTTGCTTGCGTCAGTTTCGGATTTGCCTTGAGGATATTCGCAACGGCGATCGCTCGTGCCAATCCGAGCCCGGCGTTATCGGCCGACTCCAGGGAGGTGATTGGCAATTTATTGTCCAGAACATCGATGAAGGTTTTGTCGAGATTGGAACCCGTCCCAGCCAGCGGCTGCTCGTCTGTATGGCCGATGACCTCGATGACGTCGACCTGATAGCGAGACAGATTATCCGCGATCTGGTTAGATATGGACGTGCTGAGTATCTGCTGAAATTCGTTTGTCAGCTCGGCGCTGCCCGACCTGAAATAATAGCCGCCAGCTTCGCTGAGATTGATGATGGGCGGCCACTCGTGCGGGCTTTTCGCCGCCGCGTTGGCGGTGACAAGCCTTTTGATCTCCGCGGGAGCGGCGTCGAGATCTATGCCGTTGTCGTTCAGGACTTTCCGCAGCGCGGCCAGTTTTTCGAGCTCGGTCATCTCGACCCCGCTTTTATGCAGGCGGTCAACGGCGTGGCGGGCCGAAATCAGTTCCCGCCATTCCTTCTCGAACTTCTCCCGATCGATGGGTGAGAGGTTGCCGGCTCCAAGCCTGGCCTGAAGTTCGACCACCCGGGCGGTCGCGTCGAAATTGTCCTTCTTGAGCTCCGCGAGCTTTTGCTCGGTGACCCGCAGCTCCCGCTCGGCCTCATATCGCTTTTTCCTTTCGGCGGTCACGAGCGCGGCCGCCACCAGCAGGAGACAAAAGACGAGCAGCAGCATGGATTCGGCCATGGTCAGGCCCAGAATAAGGCCGCGATTGTAGCCCTTATGCTCGAGTTTCGGGGTCTCGGCTATGTGCGCTGCCAATTGAACCACCTCTTACGCTCGATCGCTGATGCAGGTCGTGGCTTATCATCGGTTTCGACGGGTTTGGCTGCTGAAGATTCAAGATTGGCCAAGTCGATTGCGGTTTCCTCGGAGACCGAAATCCCGGTCGGAACGGCCGGCCGAGGACGCTCCGCGTAAGTGCTCCGGATCGGGCCTGTCTCAGGTGGCAACGGCATCGGGGGCTTCTCGAGAGCGTTGGCGATACGGTCGAGCTTTTCTTCAAGGGTCTGCAGCGGCTGGAGCGCTTGCCTTGTCTGTTCGATATGAGAACGCCCCCGCTCCGTATCCGCCTCCATGCGCTTTAAATGAACCTCGGTCATCTCCCTGATGGACTCGATGACCGGCGTGAGTTCGATCTTGATGACATCTTCTGGGGCGCGTATCTCGCCAAGCCGTGCGCCCACGCTTTCCACGGCGCCGCCGAACCTGTCGATGATCGTCGAGAGCTGACCGGTCGTTTCAGTCAATTTCGCGGCCGCGTTGTTGTTGCTGTCGTTGATGGTCTTGTTGTGGGATTCGATGATGGCAGAAAGCTGCTGCGCCGCCTCCTGAATGGGCTTGATCGCCTCTTTCGACAGGGATTCGATCGCCTTGCGAATATCCTCGCCATTCTTCTCGGCCTGGCGGGCGATCTCGTCGAACCCCTCCGACAGCATCTGATTGCTGACCCTGCGGTAGTTCGAAAACTCCCGCGCGGAGGAATCGAGCTCGGTTCTGACGCGCCTGGTCATCTCGGCAAGTTCGTGCCTCGCACTGCGCTCGATGTCCAACGGGTCGCGGCGCATCTGGTTGAACAGGATCCGGAGCGTCACCCCGGCGATCGTCGACGTCACCGCGATACCGAAGTTTCGCACGATCGTGTCGATGGAGGTCTCACCGGCAAACAGATAGAGCGACACACCAAGGCTCGAGAGCGTGAACAGAAAGCCCATATAGTAGAGATTGTCGCCGGCCTGCTCGTTATGCAGCCGGAATCCCACCAATAGCAGAGAAGCGAGAAAGTAGGTCGCCATCAGCAGCAATGGCACGACAGTGACGACCGCCGTCGACCATCCCCATAGCTTGGCCGTCCAGATGAACACCATGCCGCCGATGGTCGTGAGCGCAAACAGCACCAGCGGCCCATAGTCGCGGATCGCAGACTTTGTCACCTCTCTCGAGGTCATCAGCGTTTTCCTTCCAGACGGATGAAACCGTCGAAGTGGCCGTTATTGTTCGTGATCCACTCTTTCCAGAATTCGGCCAGTCCCTCGGCGGAGAATTTCAGGTTTGGACGCTGAAACGCGAGGATCTTCACCGACACCCCGTCGAGAGACGTCCTGAACTTATCACGCGCCTCGCTTTTCTGAAATTTCGAATAGGCGACACCGTCGCGGTAATTCGAAAAGGCCGGCGTGTGTTCGATCATGTCGGAGGCGACGAAGAGGACCTTGGGCGTTCCGGCGGGGAGGCTCGAGAACACCTCGAGGTTGATCCGCTGAATTCCGGCCATGATCGGCGAGGCATCGCCTGCCTTGCCGGACGCCAGCCTGTCAGCGATTTCCTCCAGGGGCTTTTGAAAGCCCTTTTCCCAGCGGTCCTGGATCAGTCGTGGATTGCTGGTCCATTCATCGGCGAGTTCGCCGCTGCCTGGATTGCAGCCATGGAACGTTCGCTCCGGCTTTCCTTCCTTCTCGGTGAGCGAATAGATATCGATGGCACCGCCGATTGGAACCCTGGCCACGATTTGCTGAAACTGGTTCTTGAGATCGAGCGCCGTCGTGTCGGAAATGGGATCGGTGACGTCAAGCAGGATAGCGGTTTCGGACGTCGCGCCGGTGACCGGGCAAAGGGAGGCCTTGTCGACCGCCACGGTGCCACCTGCCCTGTATTTGAGCCACCCGAACGCACCGATAATCGCGACAGACACCAAGCCAAGGGCAATGGCGCCGACAATCAGCCCGGCGGAATTGCCGCCCCGCCTGCGGCTACGCCTGCTGGATCGCGCCAAGGCCAGCCTCCGGGAATATATTGTCCAGCTTGTGATAATTTTCGACAGCAGCTTCGAACTCGGCACCGATCTTGCGAATTTGCTCAGACAGTTCCGCCTGAGCCGCCTGAATTCGGCCACTCAAGACCGCGTCATCCCATTCCTCGCTGGTCCGCAGCACCGGTGTCAGGCGCTCGAGCTTGTAGGGTTGAGAAAAATAGCTGGGCTCGGGTTCCGTCCGTGCCGCGCGGTTCGCGTCGCGATAGATCGTCAGCAGCGCGTTCGCGGCGCGCTCGAGATTGCTCTGATGCTCCGCGAACAGTCCCACGGTCCGCGTCCGGTGAGCGATGATGGCCGCGCATTCCTGGCGCCGCCCGCTGAGATCGCGCACGATCTCCTCGATCTTCGCGTTGTGATCGTCTCTTATGTCACGGAGATTGTCGATGAGCTCGAGCTTTCTGTCGATGTAGTTGGATCGCGCGCTGTCCAACCGTTTCCTCACACCGGCAAAGCCCGGATAGGGATCCGTCAAGTAGCAGCCGTCGATGAAGGCCAAGATTGAAAAAAACAGCCCTACGGCGAAGAGCATCCAGGAGTTCAGTTCGGCAAGCTCCAGCGGCGCGTTCCTGAGCCTAGAGATGACGTCCGCCCCCGCTCCGGAAAGAACGGTCGATGACACCTCCCGATAATGGGCAAGGGCAAGATTGATGCCCAGGGCGATACAGATATAGGCGACCAGCCCACAGAACCCGAGCAGCTTGAACAACAGGGAACGATGGACGAGGAAGCGAACGCAACAGACCGAGAAAAGCAGAGCCGATCCGATGTTGAGGACGGCGAAGGCGATCGCCTCGGTCACGCCGCCGACGATCCCCTGCTCGCTTCCCTTCGCCAGGAAGCTTCCATTCATGATCATTTCGAAGAGCACGAGGAAAATGATCAGGGCTATCTTGAACGCCTGCGCGGCGGCGGTCGAAATCTTCGCGGCGCGATCGAGATTGTGTTTCGCCTTGAAGGATGACATCTCGTCCTCGGCCGCTTTCAGATCGCGACGCAGTCCGTGCAGTTCGTCGACGCCACTCGCCACCTCGGCCTTGAAATCGGATACGCTGGACGCGTTGGCTTGCCGGATCAGCCCAAACTGTCCCTCGAAGTCGAGATTGCGCAGGCGACCCTCGAAGGTTTGAAATTGATCTTCAAGAACCTGATAGGAGGAGGCCTTCTCCTCCTCGATACGACCGACCGTCCTCTGCTCGACCTCGTCCAGCGACGCGGCGGTTGGCAAGGGCCGATTGAGCTTGCCGTTCTCGGCACCCTTTGCTCGCAGATCGAGCGTGGAACTGATCTTCTCAATATCGAGCGAAGGGAAGATGTCGGTCGAGGCACGGAAGTCGTGGCTGGATTCCCGAACGCCCTCCCAGAGCCTGTTCAATGCTTCAAAGCGCACGCGAAACCCTTAGTGGTTTGTTTACCAAATGATGCTGATGAATTCGATATCGCAGCGGTTGTACGTGGTCCAGCGTCCGCTTCCTTCGCGAATACTAATCGAGATATACGGTTAATCGAGATTTTTCTCGAACCTGCACCAAAAGCTTGCGTCCACGGCAGATCGCGGCTAGTTCGCGGCCTTTGCAAAGTCGCCGATCGTTGTAGGTCGGCGAACACTTGTGGGGCGACCGAGTGGATGGCTTGCGATTGACCACGTGGCGGCAGAAAATTCGCGAATAGCATTGTGGCAGGCGACGCGGCCGCATGCCCAAGCTCAAAGGCGCCGCCATGGGTCCCATGGCAAGGCGCCCCTCCAAACAATGAGCATACCAGGCAAAGGCGCGCCCGCGCCGGCGCCCGTTCGCGCACGGCTTGACCGGTTAAAAGGGCAGCCGCAGGAGGGTTAGCAAAGCGCCGCTCGAAACGAGCGGAACCCGGGACCGACTGCTCCCGGCAAGCCGTTCCATCAAGACGTCACGGTGAAACTGGCGCAATTCCAATGCGTGGGCAATAACGACATGTCCGCCTCTTCAATTCGGACCATATAGTCGCGGTCGTGGCGCCGCAGCAAGCATATCGATGTTAGCGCGCTTGGAGATCCCTCGCCCCGCCACCATCCGACCATCGGGACGCTTGAACAGACGGGTCGCCACTTACCGCCAGTTGATCAGGCGCTTGCCATTCTGTGCGATTTAACCGAAAATCCTCAGCGTGGCCCTTAAGGCCTGAGCAGCTTGCCATGATCGGAGAACGCCGTGCCTCTGAAAAACATTCTGGCCGCAGCAGCAATCGTCTTGATGTCTCTCTCTGGATGCGCAACAAGTGGATCTGACAACACAACCTATGCGCAGCCGCAGGGTATTGGCCCAGTTCGCGGCGACATTGGCGGTTACTAGGCCTGAGTGTTTCGACCGGGGCGTCAATCCAAAACTGTGTCGAACGGCCCTCGGTGGATAAGTCGTGCGATGCCGCACTTTTCTTGCCTCCGACGACCGCCAACAGACCGGTCGGCGTCGATCTGCTGTCACTTCTCGCAAAGCTTGGCCAAGTTCTTCGCTAGACTTCGTCGAAGGGCGCCTGTGATTTCGGTTTCCAGTCCCTTAACGATGTCGCCGAACCGGCCGCCGGTCTTCACGATCTCGATGGAGATGTCTGTCGTCTTGCATGTCGTAAGGTCGACCTTCAACCGAACCTCAGCGGTCGCTGAAAAACCTCCTTCGACTAGCGCTTCGGCTGGCGTTTTGCAGGCAAGCGTGCCACGGGCGCTCGCCTGCGCGGTGTTGCCATTCACCGACAGTTCCAGGTTCTCGATCTGCACGGAATCGAGCTTATCGATGCCGACCTCCACACTGATGCCGAAGCTCGATACCTTTGTCTTCAAGGACCTGCATGGCTGCGCGTCTTCGATGGCCCTCTCCAGGGCATTCGGTACTTGCGCGTTGGCGATGCAGGATGGCTGGAGGAGAAAGACTCCTGCCGCTAACGGGCCAAAACAATTCCGCATCGCTCTCTCCCATCTCAGTGACTTTCGTGCTGGCCGCCTTCAAATTATAGGGCTGGATCGGTCTGCCGGAAAGGCAATGACGGCTGACAACTTATCGTCGGCGGCGCGACAGGTCTGCAGAGCCGCGCGTAGGTTTTCACTGCGGGGGGGTGCAACGCCCAGGGCGGCCTGGTCATGCAGGCATTCGTCAGCCAAGGAAGAGACGGCTTACGCCGCCTCCTCCTCTTCGAGTTCCGGCTGCAAGGAATGTAGGTAGTCGACGGCGCGCTGCGCATGTGCTGCCGCCGAGAAGATGGCGCGCTTGTCGTTGCCCAGAACCTTCAGCCAGCCATCTAGATAGCTTGCGTGGTCGGGGCGTGGTTCGAGCTCTGGGACAATGCCGAGATCGGCGCAGAGAAACGAGCTGCCGAGTTCGGCGATAAGCTCTTCGCGGGCCCGATCGCTCCTATCTTTCGCGTAGCGGCTGAGATCCCGATCAAGCCGTCGCGGTGCCCCAGTCCAGTGGGTGATCTCGTGGCTGAGGACGGCGACATAGGCGGCGTCGTCCCTGAAGGCATCCAGGCATGGCATCTGGATGTAGTCACGCTGAGCGGCATAATAGGCAGCCGATCCTCCGTGCCGGATCAGGGCGCCGGTATTGGCAAAAAAGCGGCCGGCATCGCCGATGCGGCTCATCGGATCCTGGTGAGGTGCGATGTCGACAAAGTGACCATTAAGACCGGCGATCTGATCGGTGTTGAACACCGTGTAGGCTTTGAGGAACGGGATATCCTGTTCGATCTCGGTGCCCGTCTCGGTCGTCTCGGTGCGGATGAACGAACTGGCGAAGACGACGGTTGTGCCAGTTTCGCCCTTGCGGACGGCGCCGCCGAGTTCGATTGCCTGGCGAAACGTCATCCACCTCGACGAGGCAAAGCCGCGGGCGATGGCTTCGGACCAGAGGAGCAGGACGTTGATCCCGGTGTAGGGTTGGCCGTTATGGCGCAGTGGCCGGCTGACCTCGGCTGTCGCATGTCCCGTCGTCCAGGGTTTGGTCCATGGTCGCACGCCCTGTTCGAGATCGGCGATGATCTTGGTGGTGATGCGGCTGTAGATATCGGATCGTTGATTGGATTGTTGCCTGCTCATGTCTGAACCTCCGTTTCGAGGTCGCGGCCATCGCGACCTGCTACGGCGGTCCGAAAGCCGGGCTGCAAGCGCTGCCTGCACCCGCAGGGCCGAAACGCAGTGGAGGACGGCAAGCCGTTGCCGACGGCGCGAGCCTGGCAGGACCAAAAGCCGGAGCAGGACGCGATGGCCGCAATTCAAGTGGGAGGTTTAGACGGAGGCAGACGTGGCAAATCCGCGAACCGGCATTCCGTCGCCCACATCGCAAATGAGCCGAGTGCGATACAACGTCACGCGCCAATCAAGATCGTCATCCTGAGCGATGAACATCGAGGCATGGTGCGAGAATGGGTTCAACAGCCGGCTGGCAACGATCGATCGCGCTCTTGTTCGGCGAGGCAAGTAGCCGGAGGCTTCAAACTCTCTCAGCGATGTCCCTCGAAGAGCGCGAGTTGGGCTTTGCAATTGTCGCCACATGGCGGACTGTTCGTGGGACTGTGGTCGGGCAAACTCGCCGGGGATGACTTCACGTCACTGCCAAACCGATCAGCCGGGCTGATGGTCAGTAAAGGCAGGCGGAATCGGAATTGAGCACAGCCGTATGAAAGCCCCGCTGCTCGCTCTCTCTCATTCGGGCGGCAGAGCAACCAGACCTTATCCAGTTCGCGAGCAACGCAGCTCATACCCCTTCCGAGCCAAGGCAAAATGGCCGCGATTGGGTACGATAGGAAATGACAATTTCAGCGCTCGAACCGATCCAGCATCCTCTTCAGTTGTGCGTTTTGCAGCCTAAGCTTCGTCGCCAGCTGATCCCGAAGCAGCCTGATTTCTCCATCCAGGCTCACTGCGTCGTCAGAAACGGCGCTAGCGCCTGGAGACGGTGGAAGAACGACAGCAATCGTTTTCGCTTTCTTGCTCCGCCTGCTGCGCTTTCGCGTTGGACCTTCGCCTACTGGCAATGCCTTTGGCGAGGGGTGCCCGGCTACGTCGGCCTCATTGGATAAGGCCGGATCAACCGCTTTCTCAAGCGTGGCGCTTTCGACATCTGTCGTGTCATCAACACTGCTTACCGCTTCTTCGGCATGATGGGGGTCTACCGACACCGCCTCGTGTTGTTCGTGAGTGACCGGCTTTTCGTTGGTCGCACGGTCTGCGGCTTTCGACCGGTTGTCGCCCGCCTTTTCAGCCGGCTCCGCGAAGGCTGCTGCGTCCGGCTTCACGTCATCGGTCGAGCCGTGTCCTTGCGTCCGCTGGCGTCGCCGTGACACCAGCCCAGCAAGAAGTTTCCATGGAGACGCCATTTTATTCGACCTCGATTCTACTCAGTATGCAAACTGCGAGCAAAAGCGTTGGCGGCAGAACGAACCGCCGCCAAAATATTCACTTCAATAAGCATGAGAATGCGGCCGGCGCTTGGCCGTCTGCTGCCGATCAACCGAGGTTCAGTCGCTTTCGCAGATCGGCATTTTCAGCTCGGAGCTTCTCCGCCAGCAGCTTGCGCAGCCTCTGGTTTTCCTCTTCGAGCTGCAGAAGATCCGCGATCTCATCAACGGCCGCCACCAAAGGTGCAGCCGCAATCGACACAGCCTTCGGAGCACGTTTGACAGGCGCACGCTTGGCACTCGTCGTCCCTTCGGCAGGCTTCGCTTTGCGTCTTCTCTTCTGCTTTTCAACTGCGCTACCCGAAGCAACTGCCGGTTCCGCCGAAACGGCGACTGAGGCCGTTGCAGGGACCACCTTTTTGGCGCGAGGTTTGCGCACCTTCTTCGCTACATCGGGCGCCGCGGCGGCCGGCGTGTCAGCATTGGTTGTCGTATCTTTTTCGTCGGCCATTATGGTCTCCTGTAAAGCCGATGCATTTGTCTCTTGCTCGATCGGCAGTGTCAATAACGGCGCGGCCCGTTCTTCTCCGGATACAAGCATCTCGCTGCTTCTTGCCTGAGGAGCTAATGACATAAATGGCATTGCCTCGTCTTTCATATCTTGCGCAACGGACTTGAGATCCGTGTCTGCCCAGATCGAGCTCGGTTTAGAGTTGAGTTTTCGCCGACCTGATTTGTACTCGACGGCAAAGCTGCGCTGCACTTTTTTCACTTTAAATAAGCCTTGGGTATCTGCGGTGATGTTTCAGCGACGTTTTAACCATCGCAACATGGCGTGCAAATAACGACTATTGCGCCGGCGGTCCACTCCTGGCGACACCACAGCCACGGGAGCTGAGACGACAAAAGGCTCCAGTGGGCTCATGAGGAGCGAACGTTGCCGCTCTGGATGGTCATTCCTGGACGCTGCGGTTCGGCGACGAAGTGCGCCCTAAGGAATCCTACTTCGAAGGAATCGATGAAGAGGCTGACCCCAAGCTGATCCCGCTAGTCCAGCAGTTGATCAAGCAGAGACCTCCCGGTGGTCCCCGGACATGGTAGGCGACCCCATCCAAGAAAGTCTGCTGAAGTTCATTGCGGAAAAGAAGAAGCCTCTCAAGGCCGCGAAGGGCAAGCCGGACGCCGCTCCGGCCTCGAACGTCGTGAACATCGTGGACGCGTTGAAAAAGTCCGTGGCCGCAGAGCTGAAATCGAGCAAGGCCCGGTGACCCCATGCAGGTGCGATATCGATGATCTCATCGTGCGAGACGGTCGGATCTTGCTTGTTCCCGGCAATAGCGAACTCGATCCTAAAGCCGGGTTCACGACGGCTGCCAGTCGCTAAAGTTTCTCGACAGGCTCGCCGTTAGGGTTGGGCACCGGCGCCTCCCTTGTATTTCGGGCCTACGCAGCGCTTTCGATGGGCCAGATTCTGAGCGATGTCCCGGATTTGTCAGCATATATCTCGAGCCACGGCCGGTCATCCGACCCGCCTTCCAGCACCGTCTCCCGTAACGTCATGTCGAGATTGCCAATCGCCTCGTACATTCCGACCTGGTCATCCTTGACGAGCTTGGTTACCTGCCGTTCAGCGCTTCAGGCGGCGCATTGCTCTTCAACCTGCTGAGCAAACTCTACGAACGCACCAGTGTCATCATCACGACCAACCTCAGCTTCAGCGAGTGGGCGAGTGTCTTCGGCGATGCAAAAATGACCACCGCGCTGCTTGACCGGCTCACACATCATTGCCACATCCTGGAAACCGGCAACGACAGCTTCCGCTTCAAGAACAGTTCAGCGCATGAGCCAAAATCGACAAAGGAGAAACGTAGGACCTTGACCACCACAACGGACCCGAACAATACCTAAGAGGCGGGTCACCTCTCAGTGCAAATCCCGGGTCAACCTCAGCGCAAATCAGCACCCAAGCGGGCCTATCTTTATCTCGTGAGAGTGCCAACCATTCGATTGACGCCGCCCCAATATTCCTTGTGCATGGTTTCGGCTGCCTCCGAGATTGCCAGCTTCCAGGCAGGTCCGCGATTCCATGCTTCTTCCACGGCATCAGCCAGTGAAGGCCCGTGGCCGGTGATCGGCAGGGCGTCGAATAGCATTCCTGCCTGTCTCAGGTCTTTATCCCGTTTGGCTTGGCCGCCAGCGTCATTTTGGCGGCGACCGGCAACGATAAGCTTATGCACTGCATACCTGCAAGGATCAGGGATGACCACCGAGATACCGGCACCATGTAGCAGGATCGAACGAACGGGATCACGGATCAAGAAATCCATGAACCTTAGCAGTTCGGCCGACGCGCCGCCGAGAGCGGGCATGTTGGCGGGTTTGTCAGAATATTCTTCAGCTCCTCTGTTCGTCGTCATGAATTGGACCCGGTAGCCGGTTTGATTCCGGAAGGCATGAGATCGAGGGCTACCACTGATGTGTGGCACGGCCCGGAACGTTGGATCAAGCCCTTTCAGGAGATCGAGGATCGGCGGCAGTGAACCCGCTACTTCGGCAGAGATCGCGAAATCGTGGGCTAGGTCTGCATCACCTGTTAGGATCGCCGCCGAGGGCAGACGGATGCCGAGATATGCTGAGTAGCATTGAAAAGCCACAGTGCCGATGAGAACACCGTGCAGCCGGAAGAGACCGGCGTTGGCAAGCGCTTGTACGACATCTCCGGTAAAGCGATCAGGAGCAATCAGACCGGCTTCCCGCGTCAGCGTGGAAACGAACTTGCGGCGTGCCTTATAGTCCGACTTCTCGCCCTTGAAGGTTTCGACCCGTTCCGAAATCACGGGATCGTCGGCAGGTCCGAAATACCGGCGCTTCTGCCCGCCCTCACCGTCGGTTGGTCGAAATACCAATAGCGCCGACCATCGACTGCCACCGGCACAAATCTACCCGACGGGGGGAGTCTTCCGCCCAATCGTCATCGAATGCCCGTTGCTGAAGTTCCGCGACCATGGTCCGGAACATGAGATCAATCTGCTTGATCACGGCGGCCTCTATATTGTTTTCACAAATCTAGTATAGGCGCTGTCTTTGGGCAAGCGATAGTCGGTACTACCCTGGGGGACTGCCCCCACCTTCACGACACGAATACCGGGTTCCCGGCCAAGGGAGGGATATGCTCAATCTACCACTTGTCACTATCCAAAGGCCTCTCTATATTGTTTTCGCAAATCTAATATAGTGAATCAGTTGAAACGCTTCTAATTACTGTCTGCGTTTATAAGTTCGCTCCGCTCACATTCTGGCCTCTCGGGACCCGATTGCAAAAATCAGAGGGGTCAAGTCATCGCGCCTCCAAGAATTCCTCGGTTTAGGAGTGCAGCAAGGTTGTCAGCATTTCATACTCAGGTAGCTCATTGAGCAAGTCGCGCGCCTTGGACCGAACCGAACCGGCGACCCTAGCATTCTTCCTATTCTAGTGGCGTCCTAAACTGCTGTAAAAGTTAGCTTTTGGGGGCGTAAGCAGATTTATGGAACTTACTCTCAACGCTCGCTACCGGTGAATGAAGTCCATTGTCTCTGACTAACCGATAAACGTGCTCGTGAATAACTTTCCCCGCTCCACAAGAGCCGAGGCTATTGCGACCACGACCACCCAGTTTTGTTTAACACGGGCGATAAGAGCAGCTTGAACGATGACCGGATGCAACAAGCACTGCGAAGGCAATAGCGCCCATCTTCGACGGCATAAACCGGATCACGACCGGCTGCTGCTTATGAGTACGCATAGGTACCTTTGTAGCTCAGCGGCCCCAACAGCGGCATCATGATGTTACGAAGATACCCAGGTAGCCGGGCGACTCTGGAGGCGCAATCCGTCATCATTCGCACGTCGGACCCTCTGCTGTCTA
>NZ_JBAMYD010000015.1:0-212689 GCF_037002925.1 Rhizobium aouanii | reverse complement strand
GAGCAATTCCAGCAAAAGTGTGCAGCGGT
Source organism: Rhizobium aouanii (assembly GCF_037002925.1). Classification (NCBI taxonomy): domain Bacteria; kingdom Pseudomonadati; phylum Pseudomonadota; class Alphaproteobacteria; order Hyphomicrobiales; family Rhizobiaceae; genus Rhizobium; species Rhizobium aouanii. The sequence continues at coordinate 212,660 of NZ_JBAMYD010000015.1, read as the reverse complement.
TTTGCGATCGGAATTGCGTGAAAACAGAGAGATAGAGCATTTCCGTGACTCGGAGAAAAACGGAAATGCTCTTGACATCAAGTCCCTTCGCCCTTGCCGCTCCCCGCCCAATCCGCTAGGAAACCGCCACTGTCACAGTCAGTGGAATCCCCGGAAATGAACGACAAGCAGAAGAAACCGCAAAAGCTCAAGGCCCGCCTGCCGCGCGGCTTCGTCGACCGGACGGCCGGCGATATCCGCGCCGTCAACGAGATGACGGCAAAGATCCGGGAAGTCTATGAGCATTATGGTTTCGATCCGCTCGAAACGCCGCTGTTCGAATACACCGATGCGCTTGGCAAGTTTCTGCCCGATAGCGACCGGCCGAACGAGGGCGTGTTCTCGCTGCAGGACGATGACGAGCAATGGATGTCGCTGCGCTACGACCTGACGGCGCCGCTCGCCCGTCATGTCGCCGAGAATTTCAACGAGATCCAGCTGCCCTATCGCACCTATCGCGCCGGCTATGTCTTCCGCAACGAGAAGCCGGGCCCCGGCCGCTTCCGCCAGTTCATGCAGTTCGATGCCGATACCGTCGGCGCGCCTGGTGTTCAGGCCGATGCCGAAATGTGCATGATGATGGCCGATACGCTGGAAGCGCTCGGCATCAAGCGCGGCGACTATGTCATCCGCGTCAATAACCGCAAGGTTCTGGATGGCGTGCTCGAGGCGATCGGTCTCGGCGGCGACGACAAGGCCGGCCAGCGGCTCAACGTGCTACGCGCCATCGACAAGCTCGACAAGTTTGGCCCGGAGGGCGTGGCCTTGCTGCTCGGGCCGGGCCGCAAGGATGAGTCCGGCGACTTCACCAAGGGCGCCGGTCTCGACAAGGAGCAGATCGACAAGGTGCTGTTCTTCGTCGGCATCAAGGACTATGCCGAAAGCGCTGCGCGCCTCGCCGAGCTGGTTGCGGGAACCTCCAAAGGTGGCGAAGGCGTCGACGAGCTGAATTTCATCGGTGCACTCGTCACCAGCGCCGGCTATGGCCCTGACCGCATCAAAATCGACCCCTCTGTCGTGCGCGGCCTCGAATATTATACAGGCCCGGTCTATGAGGCAGAGCTCACCTTCGACGTCACCAATGAAAAGGGCGAAAAAGTCGTCTTCGGTGCGGTCGGCGGCGGCGGCCGTTATGATGGCCTCGTCTCCCGCTTCATGGGCCAGCCGGTTCCGGCGACCGGCTTTTCGATCGGCGTCTCCCGGCTGATGACGGCGCTGAAAAACCTCGGCAAGCTCGGCGCCAGCGAGATCATCGAGCCGGTGCTGGTGACCGTTATGGACGGCGATGTCGCGGCGATGGGCCGCTATCAGAGGATGACGCAGGAACTGCGCGCCGCTGGCATCCGCGCCGAGATGTTCCAGGGCAACTGGAAGAAGTTCGGCAACCAGTTGAAATATGCCGATCGCCGCGGCTGCCCCGTTGCCATCATCCAGGGCGGCGACGAGCGCGCGACAAGCGTCGTGCAGATCAAGGATCTGATCGAAGGCAAGCGGCTCTCCGGCGAGATCGAGGACAATGCCAGCTGGCGCGAAGCGCGCGTAGCGCAGGAGACGGCGCCGGAAGCCGACCTCGTGGCCAAGGTGAAGGAAATCCTTGCTGCGCAGGCCGAGGATCGGAAAAGGGCTGCTGATGCGCAGTAAACCCCTCCCCAACCCCTCCCCACAAGGGGGAGGGGCTTTAAGTCGCAACGCTGTGCCCAACTCGGCGGTTGCTTCATCGAGAGCGCTCTCAATTTATTTCGGCGATCGCCGCGGGTTAGTCCCTCCCCCTTGTGGGGAGGGGTTGGGGAGGGGACTTTCCCCAGGAGCGACACCATGCCCCTAATCAACCTCCCGGACTTCGCCAACGACCTCATCGCCGAATTCGTCGAACGCAATGCCGAGCGCATCGACACGCCTGTCATTCAGCCGGCCGAACCTTTCCTTGATATCGCGGGTGAGGATCTGCGCCGCCGCATCTTCATGACGGAGAGCGAAACCGGCGCCAGCCTTTGCCTGCGTCCCGAATTCACCATTCCCGTCTGTCTGCGCCACATCGAAACGGCGACCGGCACGCCGAAGCGTTACGCCTATCTCGGCGAGGTTTTCCGCCAGCGCCGCGACGGCGCCAACGAATTCTATCAGGCCGGCATCGAGGATCTGGGCGACATCAACCTGTCAAGCGCCGACGCCCGCGCCATCGGCGACGCCACCGGCATTCTTGCCCGCCTGCTGCCAGGCCGGCGCTTAGCCGTGACATTAGGCGACCAGGCGGTATTCGAGGCGGTCGTCCAGGCGCTCGGCCTGCCGCTTGGCTGGCAGAAGCGTCTGATCCACGCCTTCGGCAATATGACGCAGCTGGAGGCGCTGCTTGCCAGTCTCGTCAGCCCGCAATTCGTCACCGGGCTGGACGACGATATCGCCAGGCTGGTCGCATCGGGCGACGAGCAGGCGCTGGTCGCCCATCTCGAGCGCGAGATGCAGAAGACCGGCTATTCGACGAATGCCGGCCGCTCGCCTCTCGAGATCGCCCGACGGCTCAAGGAAAAGCTCATCCTGTCCGAAACGCGCCTCGACGATGCCGCCTTCCATGTGCTGGAAGAGTTCCTGTCGCTCGACGTGCCGCTCGTCAATGCGTCCGCGGCCCTTTCCGGTTTCGCTGATGCTGCCGGCCTGAAACTCGGCAACGCGCTCTCGCGCTTCAACGGCCGCGTCGCAGCACTTTCCAATGCCGGCGTTGATCTTTCCTGCCTCGACTACCGCGCCGCCTTCGGACGGCCGCTCGACTATTACACCGGCCTCGTCTTCGAGGTGACGGTCGAAGGTTCGACCGCGGTTCTGGCCGGCGGCGGCCGCTTCGACCGGCTCCTGACCTTCCTCGGTGCGACGGACCGCATCCCGGCCGTAGGCTTCTCTTTCTGGCTCGACCGCATCGAAACCGAAAGGGCAGCCGCATGACCATCACCATCGCGCTTCCCTCCAAGGGCCGGATGAAGGAAGACGCTTCGGCGATCTTCGAACGTGCCGGTATGACGATTTCTGCGGTCGGCAACGATCGCTCCTATCGCGGCCGCGTCGAAGGCTGGGACGATGTGGAAATCGCCTTCCTCTCGGCCTCCGAAATCTCCCGCGAAATCGGCAACGGCACCGTCGATTTCGGCGTCACAGGCGAGGATCTGATGCGGGAGGGTTTTGCCGAGGTCGACAAGCGCGTCGAATTCTGCGCCCGCCTCGGCTTCGGCCACGCCGATGTCGTCGTTGCCGTGCCGGAGATCTGGCTCGATGTCGACACCATGGCTGATCTCGTCGATGTCGCCGCCGATTTCCGCGCCCGCCACTCCAGGCGCCTTGCCATCGCCACCAAATACTGGCGGCTGACCCAGCAGTTCTTTTCGAGCCAGCACGGCATCCAGCTTTATCGCATCGTCGAAAGCCTGGGCGCCACCGAAGGCGCTCCCGCCTCCGGCTCGGCCGATATCATCGTCGATATCACCTCCACCGGCTCGACGCTGCGCGCCAACCACCTGAAGGTGCTCCAGGACGGCGTCATCCTGCATTCGCAGGCCTGCCTCGTGCGCGCCCGCAAGGAAAGCCACGCCGGCGAGCCCGTCGTGCAGGCGATCATCGAGGCAGTGCGCGCCGCCCTCTGATCTCAGTCATAAAGGCAAAAGAAAACCCGCCGTCGGATGACGGCGGGTTCTTTATGTCTGGGAGGATGTCTGCTGGTGTCAGGCAGCTGCGTAAGCGCCGCGGCGGGCGTCGAGCGAGTAGGCGCCTGCGCCATTGGTGGCGAGCATGATATAGGCGCCGGCGAGCGTGATGTTCTTCATGAGGTTGACGAAGTTCAGGCTGTTGATCCAGCCGTTGGCGGCAGCCGGGAAATCCGGAACATTGACCGGCGCAAGATGGAAGACGAGGCCGGTGAAAACACAGAAGACGGCAAGCAGCCAGCCGACGATGCGGACCTGGAAGCCGACGAGCACGGCAATGCCGGTTGCGAGTTCGAAGAGGCCGGCGAGATAGGCGAGCGCGGTGGAGGCCGGAAGACCGGCACCGGCGATCATGCCTGCGGTCGAGGCCGGATCGGTCACCTTGCCGAAGCCGGCAAAGATGAACATGAAGGAAAGCAGGATACGGGCAATCAGGATGATGACGTTGTTCGACATGGACGTTGTCTCCGTTTCAAGGGCTCTGGAGATCTTGGTGCCCCGGCACCGGTTCGACCTCGGATGCCTCTATGTCGCTCTTTTCTCTTGTTGTGGAAAGGTAAACGGAAGCGGACACTTCGTTCACTAATATCGAACGATGCCTTTGCCTCCGCCGCCGCTTGCCTTTGCCGAGCCCGGTCTTTTATGGTCGGCGCCCAACATGGAGATTCCGATGGCAGATCTTTCCGCATTTCCGATCACGACGCGCTGGCCGGCGAAAAACCCCGACATCATCCAGCTCTATTCCCTGCAGACGCCGAATGGGGTGAAGGTCTCAGTCGCCCTCGAGGAGCTCGGCCTTGCCTACGAGCCGCATTATATTTCCTTCGCCGCCAACGAGCAGAAGTCGCCGGAATTCGAATCTCTCAACCCGAACGGCCGCATTCCGGCGATCATCGATCCGAACGGGCCGGATGGGAAGCCGATCGGCCTTTTCGAATCCGGCGCCATTCTGCTTTATCTCGCGGAAAAAACCGGCAAGCTCATCCCTGCCGATGCCGCCGGTCGCTATGAAGCCATCCAATGGGTGTTTTTCCAGATGGCGGGCATCGGCCCGATGTTCGGCCAGTTCGGCCATTTCTACAAGTTTGCCGCCGACAAGGTCGCCAACAATTCCTATCCGGTCGAGCGCTATCGCGACGAATCCAAGCGCCTGCTCGGCGTGCTCGATGACCGGCTGAACGGTCGTGAGTGGATCATGGGCGATCAGTACACGATCGCCGACATCACCACCTTCACCTGGGTTCGCGGTGCCGATATCTTCTATGGCGGCCGCGAGGTTCTCGAATACGCGAAATTCCCCGCCGTCTCTAATTGGCTGGAGCGCTGCATCGCTCGTCCGGCAAGTGCCAGAGGCCTCAACATTCCGGTCAAGCCGGAGTAACGAACGACCCAAGAGATCGCCGATCCCGCCCCTCATCCGGCTGCCGCCACCTTCTCCCCGTAAACGGGGCGAAGGGACAAGCCGCGACCTTTCCGTTCCCCGCCTACCTACCGCAGGGCACGTCCCCTCGCCCCGCGAGCGGGGGTCCGAAGGACGGGTCGAGACGAGTGGCTCGACCCTGGTAAGGTTAGGGTGAGGGGCAGCCATTCCGGCCTATCGTCGGCTTGTGATCTGCTTTGCGCCTTCCAGCTTGAAGCGCGGAAAGACGAAAACGCCGGCCATGCTGCCGCTGTATTTCTGCTCGAGATCATTGGACTCGCCCATGCAGAAGAGCGGCTGGCGAAAGCCGTTCGGCATGATGATCGTCGTCGAAAAACAGAAGGAGGAGCAGAGCGTCGCCGCCTGCTCGAACAGCTCCAATATGTGGCTGCGGTCCTTGGCATCATAGCAGCGGATCAAGCTTAAAAGTCCGCATTCCCGTGCGGCGAGGCCGTGCAGCATCGCGCTCCACTCGCCGAGACGGAGCATGCCGCTCGAAAAATCTCCAGTCCAGGCTTCGGAAACGGAAAACTGCGCCAACATCTTATGATTTTGATTGGCGTCATCAAGCGAGCCGGGCGTCAAAGGTACGGCTGCATTGGCTCTGGCGATCTTAAACAAGGCGTTCTCCCGTTCGGATGCGGCTCCCGCCGCACGCTCGGCAAACACAAAGAAACAGGATCACGCAGCAGCGGGCATGATGCCCGCGCTTCATCCGGCGATATTGCCACGGCCATCTGGCCTCCGTAACCGGAGCCCCTCGAACCGGACGTTCATGCATCGCCTTCCGCGCTCCGGCCTCGGCTATTGGCGAAAAATTATCGCCGGACGCGCTTTAATTGCAGCGCGGATTTATAGGGGCTTTTGGACAAACGGCAACGGCTTTTTAAGGGGTATTCGGATCGGCCTCATTTCGGGGGATGCCGGCATCTTCGGCCTATTTCTCGAGAATTGGCATGGGAAGATCCATCTTTGAGAGCTTTGCAAACGTTTTCACTCAACGTCAGGCCGGAAATGTTGCAGCAGCATTGCGATCTCTCGCATGTCGGCAGGCTGAGAAATACGCAGGCAGCGCAAGCCTGGCGCAAGTTTCGTGCCCGGGGCCTGTAAGAGGGAGCCGGGCAGGCGTTCGTCGGCTATGCAAATCACTGTGCCGTACATCGAATCGCTTTGGGCAAAAGAAAAGGGCGACCCGAGAGCCGCCCTTCCTGTTCCGGATGCCGGAATGGTGTTCAGTGATGGCTTTCGCCGATCACATCATGTCCATTCCGCCCATTCCGCCCATGCCGCCCGGCATGCCGCCGCCAGCCGATTCTTTCTTCGGCAGTTCGGCGATCATGGCTTCGGTGGTGATCAGCAGCGATGCGACAGAAGCAGCGTTTTGCAGCGCCGTGCGAACGACCTTGAGCGGGTCGACGATACCCATGGCGATCATGTCGCCATATTCGGACGTCTGGGCGTTGTAGCCGAAGTTGTCTTCGTTCTTGTCGAGGACCTTGCCGACAACGATCGAGGCTTCGTCGCCTGCGTTTTCAGCGATCTGACGAACGAGCGACTGCAGGGCGCGGCGAACGATGTTGATGCCGGCTTCCTGGTCGTCGTTTGCACCCTTGACGGTGATCTTCGTGGAGGAGCGGAGCAGAGCGATACCACCGCCGGGGACGATGCCTTCCTGAACGGCAGCGCGGGTCGCGTTGAGCGCGTCGTCGATGCGGTCCTTCTTCTCCTTCACTTCGACTTCCGTCGAGCCGCCGACGCGGATGACGGCAACGCCGCCAGCGAGCTTGGCAAGACGTTCCTGCAGCTTCTCGCGGTCGTAGTCCGAAGTGGTTTCTTCGATCTGCGCCTTGATCTGGGCAACACGGCCTTCGATGTCGGTCTTGGCGCCCGAACCGTCGACGATCGTGGTGTTTTCCTTGGAGATCGAAACCTTCTTGGCACGGCCGAGCATGTCGAGCGTGACGGATTCGAGCTTGATGCCGAGATCTTCGGAGATGACAGTGCCGCCCGTCAGGATGGCGATGTCTTCGAGCATGGCCTTGCGGCGGTCGCCGAAGCCGGGAGCCTTGACGGCAGCGATCTTCAGGCCGCCGCGCAGCTTGTTGACGACGAGCGTTGCGAGGGCTTCGCCTTCGACGTCTTCAGCGACGATGAGGAGCGGCTTGCCGGTCTGAACGACGGCTTCAAGAACCGGGAGCATCGACTGCAGGTTCGAAAGCTTCTTCTCGTGAAGGAGAATGAAGACGTCTTCGAGGTCGGCGATCATCTTTTCCGGGTTGGTCACGAAGTAGGGGCTGAGGTAGCCACGGTCGAACTGCATGCCTTCGACGACTTCGAGTTCGGTTTCGGCGGTCTTGGCTTCTTCAACCGTGATGACGCCTTCGTTGCCGACCTTCTGCATGGCTTCAGCAATGTCGAGACCGACCTGCTTGTCGCCATTGGCCGAAATCGTGCCGACCTGTGCAACTTCTTCCGAAGTCGAGATCTTCTTGGCCTTGGCCTGGAGATCCTTCACGACGTCGGCGACAGCGAGGTCGATGCCGCGCTTCAGGTCCATCGGGTTCATGCCGGCGGCAACGGCCTTGTTGCCTTCGCGAACGATCGCCTGGGCAAGAACGGTAGCCGTCGTGGTGCCGTCGCCGGCGATGTCGTTGGTCTTCGAAGCAACTTCGCGGACCATCTGGGCGCCCATGTTTTCGAACTTGTCTTCGAGTTCGATTTCCTTGGCGACGGAAACGCCGTCCTTGGTGATGCGCGGCGCGCCGAAGGACTTGTCGATGATGACGTTACGGCCCTTCGGGCCGAGCGTGACCTTCACCGCATCGGCGAGAATGTCGACGCCGCGCAGCATCTTTTCGCGCGCGGTGCGGCCAAACTTGATTTCTTTAGATGCCATATTCTTAACTCCTGAATTCGAGTTGTTCGGGCAAAAGGCCCGTCAGCCATTTCGGGAAAGCAAGTCGGCCGATCAGCCGATGATGCCCATGATGTCGGCTTCCTTCATGATCAGAAGGTCTTCGCCGTCAATCTTGACTTCGGTGCCGGACCACTTGCCGAACAGGATGCGGTCGCCAGCCTTGACGTCGAGTGCGACAACCTTGCCGGACTCATCGCGCGCGCCGGAGCCGACGGCGACGATTTCGCCTTCCTGCGGCTTTTCCTTGGCGGTATCGGGAATGATGATGCCGCCCTTGGTCTTGGCTTCGGACTCAACGCGGCGAACGACGACGCGGTCGTGAAGGGGGCGGAAGTTGGTGCTTGCCATTGTCTAATCCCTCGATCGAATGACATTCGCGGACCGGAGTGGCCCACATGGATAAATGTTAGCACTCCCTTGCGGTGAGTGCTAGCGACGAGCATTTAGGGATGGCTCCGAGAGGAGTCAATGAGAGCAATCACGAATTTTTGTGCCGGAATTGTGAAGAGGCCGGAGAATAGTCGGAGATTGCGGTCGAAACCCAGGTGCTGCCGAACTTTGCCGAACTCGTCCGCCGCCGGCGATCTGGCGCTTTGCGGTAGTCGTCAAAACCCTTTGCCCATCCGCTTCGCCGGATCGCCGTTCGAGCTCCTCGCATTGGCCCGGCAGCAAAGAAAATGCCTTGCCATCGCCTTGCGCCTTTGCAATGTCACCGGTGACGGAAGCAAATCGGGAAATCGGAATGGCCAAGCGGATAGAAACCTTTTCGGAGATATCAGATCACTATGATGTGGTGCTCTGCGATGTCTGGGGCGTCGTTCACAACGGCGTCGATCCGTTCCCGAAGGCGGCTGCTGCCCTTGAAGCGGCACGCGAGGCCGGCCTCGCCGTCGTCCTCATCACCAATTCGCCGCGCCTTTCCTGGCAGGTGGTCGAGCAGCTGCGCCAGATCGGCGTTCCCGACAGCGCCTATGACAGGATCGTCACCTCTGGCGACGTCACGCGCGGGTTGATCGCCGAAGGGCCGAAAACCGTCTTTCTGCTCGGCCCCGAGCGCGACAAGGCGCTGCTCGAAGGCATTGGCGTCGAGCGCCGGCCGGCGGGCGAAGCGCAATCGCTGGTCTGCACCGGCTTTTTCGACGACGAGACGGAGAAGCCGGAAGATTACACCGACATGCTTCTCGATTTCAAAGCCCGCGACGTGCCGATGATCTGCGCCAATCCCGACCTCATTGTCGAGCGAGGCCATCGCATCATCCCCTGCGCCGGCGCCATGGCCGCCTATTACGAGCAGCTTGGCGGAAAAACCCGCATCGCCGGCAAGCCGCACCGGCCGATCTACGAGGCGACGCTAGCGGCTGCCCGCGAGCTTCGCAGCGATTTCCCGGTCGAGCGCGTGCTGGCGATCGGCGACGGCATGCCGACCGATGTGCGGGGCGCCTTGAATTACGGCCTCGACCTCCTCTACATCAGCGGTGGTATCCACGCCAAGGAATATACTCTCAACGGCGAGACCGACGAGGCGATCCTCAACGCCTATCTCGAACGGGAAAACGCCGCGCCGAAGTGGTGGATGCCCCGCCTTGCATGAAGAGAAGCCAGCCGATGACCATCTTCCACCGCAATGAAACCCGCGAACCCCTACCCGCCCATCTGAAGGGCGGCGTCATTGCCATCGGCAATTTCGATGGCGTGCACCGCGGCCATCAATCGGTGTTGAGCCGGGCGCTAGAGATCTCCAAGGCGCGCGGTATCCCCGCTTTGGTGCTGACCTTCGAGCCGCATCCGCGAACGGTCTTCCGGCCGCAGGCACCGGTCTTCCGGCTGACGCCGGCGCCGCTGAAGGCCCGCATCCTGGAAACGCTGGGTTTCAGCGCCGTCATCGAATATCCCTTCGACTACGAGTTCTCGCAGCGCTCGGCCGATGATTTCATCCATTCGATCCTGAAGGATTGGCTCGGCGCCTCCGAAGTCGTCACCGGCTTCGATTTCCATTTTGGCCGCGGCCGCGAGGGCGGTCCAGCTTTTCTGATGAATGCCGGCCAGACCTACGGCTTCGGCGTCACCCTGATCGATGCCTTTCGCGACGAAAACGCCGATGTCGTCTCTTCTAGCCATATCCGCGCGCTGCTGAAGGAGGGCAATGTCAGCGAAGTCGCCGGCATGCTCGGCTACCGCTATACGGTGGAAGCCGAGGTGATCGATGGCGAAAAGCTCGGCCGACAGCTTGGTTTCCCGACGGCCAATATGCGCCTGCCGCCGGAGGTCGATCTTGCCGCCGGCATCTACGCCGTCCGCTTCCGCCGCCAGGACGGCACGCTCCACGATGCCGTCGCAAGCTATGGCCGCCGCCCGACGGTGACGGAAAACGGCGCACCGCTGCTCGAAACCTATCTTTTCGATTTCAGCGGCGATCTCTATGGCCAGCTCTGCTCCGTCTCGTTCTTCGGCTATCTCCGCCCTGAGCTCAAATTCGACGGCCTCGGTCCACTGGTCGCCCAGATCAAGCGCGATGAGGAAGAGGCGAGGGCGCTGCTTGCGGGTGTTAAGCCGCTCGGAGCTCTTGATCGGAAACTCTGCTTTTCCTCAGCGCAATAGCCGGCTGTCGAAAGGATAGCGGATCGTTTTTTCGATTGTCAGGCGCGACGCGTCAGGATGACGCGGATTGATAAGAATATTCGCCGCCTCTGGCATGATTGCCGATGGGACGCGCAGGAGACAGAAATCATCGTCTTCCAGCAATTTGCTGCCACGGTCGCGCGTCAGGCTGGTTTGGTTGGTCGCAGCAGGATCGATCCCGATATCGAAGACTTCGATGTTGTCCGGGCAATGGATTTTCAGGAGCTGAAAATCTCTCGGAATTTGATGCAGATCGACCTGTACTAGAATTTCGAGGAGAGCAGTCGACGGGTGATCACAGCAATAGACGACGGGAATTCCCTGATGATGCCATCGTCCCGGTGCAAGCAGCCCGCCGCGTCCGGAAAGATCGGCATAATTCGAGATACGCCATAAGATCATCGCTTAAAGCAATTCCAGGAAAAGTGCGAAGCGGTTTTCCGTCCGGAATTGCGTAAAAACAGAAGGTTAGAGCAGTTCTGCGTTTCCATGAAAAGTTGAACCGCTCTAGACGTAGATCCCGTGGTCGATCTGGTGCAGGGCCTGCTCGACGAGGCGGGCGCCGGTTTCCGACTCTAGCAGATCGATCGGCGTAATGCCGTCCATGCCGCGATTGGGCTTGCGCAGCCAATCGAACGCAACGGCTCCGTCGCCGAAAATGCGCTTAGCCATCTCCGCAATCCGCACGATACGCAATGCGCCGTCGTTTTCCTCGACTGTCAGCGGCTCGCCGTTCGCATTGCGTCTCGCCAGAGTTCGGCGCGGTGCGACGAAACGATATATTTCCTCCACGGAAAAGCCGAGCTCGGTCAATTTCAATGCCATCGCTCCGTTATAAACCTGGACGGAGCCGTGCGAAGCGATCTCGAGGCGCTCGCGTATGGTCATCGATTCTGGTGTTTGAAGAAAACCGAGCATTGAATGACCTTTCTGCCATTTGCCCAGAATATATGCGCATTTGGCACAATCTTCAATTGCTTTCGCTGTGGTGAGCCGGTCTCGACGCGCTCGTCGCTAGATCAAGCGCGATGAGGAAGAGCGAAAGCGCTGCTTGCGGGTGTTGCGCCGACCAGCGCTCTTGACGGGAGAGTGTGCTTTCCCCGAGTAGTTTCGAGTGCGGGCGGGTCATCTCCGGCTCAGCGGAAATTGACCGGGATTGTTCGTCCATGGATCGAAGATCGCCGCGCCGGAGAAGCGCGTATCCCTGACGTTTCGCGTCACCAGATAGAGATTGTGCTCGATTGCGGTGGCGGCGAGCATCGTGTCGACAACCGGCGGCGCATGTCCGGCCTTGAGCTTCACCCGCCCCGAAATGACGCCCCAGTGCCTGACGGCTGCGTCGCTCAGCGAAAGGACGCGTTGCGAAAACCTTTCCTCCAGCGCATCGCGGGAGGCAGCATAACGATAGCGGTTTTGATCGTCATCCGGCAGGGTTTCGATGCCCTTGTCATATTCCGCCAGTGTGAGGATGCTGATGAACATCTTCTTCTCGTCTTGAGCCGCAGCCCAGGATTTGACGGAGGGTGCACCGTTCGGATTGATCAGCGCGGCAATGACGTTGGTATCGAGCAGCCAGCCGATCACAGCTCGGCATCCCGCCCGTAGTCCGCCTCTCGCTCGAGGTCGAGCTCTTTGAGATCGAGGCTTTCCATGAAGGCGACGAAAGGCTTTTTCGGTTCGGCTTTGGTCAGTTGGTCGAGCTCTTCGGCGCTGATGACGACGACGCTGTCCCGGCCGCGAACGGTCACGCGCTGTGGTCCTTCGCTGTGTGCGCGGCGAACCACCTCGCTGAAGCGCGCTTTCGCCTCCTCAAGCTTCCAGCTTTGCTTCGTGATTTTTTTCATACTTCTGGCTCTCGATCTAATCTGGTCAGATAGTCAGATATATACCGCAAACCGCATAAAGTTTCCAGCCTTAGGCTTTCCGGAACGATGCGGCACCGACAATTTCAGCCGCTAATGCCGATTGCAGGCAGCGAATTCTTCTCTTCCTTTTCCCGGCAAAAACGCCTATGAACCGGCGCGATGAAGAAATATCGGCTGGCAATGATGATGCGAATTATCGGCCCGGCTTTCCGCGCGCGCTAAGCGGCCGGAAGGTCCGGGTTTTTGGCGCTTGGATACGAGCGCTTCCGTCACCAGCTATTTCACGCCCGTTGCGCCCCTTCCTGGGCCGCCAGAAAACGATTGTCAGACATGACCGACACAGCCGAAAAGATCGACTATTCGAAGACCCTCTATTTGCCTGAGACCGATTTCCCCATGCGCGCCGGCCTGCCGCAGAAGGAACCGGAACTCGTCAAGCGCTGGCAGGAGATGGGTCTCTACAAGAAACTGCGCGCTTCCGCCGCCGGCCGCGAGAAATTCGTCCTCCACGACGGTCCGCCCTATGCCAACGGCAACATCCATATCGGCCACGCGCTGAACAAGATCCTCAAGGACGTCATCAACCGTTCGTTCCAGATGCGCGGCTACGACGCCAATTATGTGCCCGGCTGGGATTGCCACGGCCTGCCGATCGAATGGAAGATCGAAGAAAAGTACCGCGAAAAGGGCAAGAACAAGGACGAGGTCCCGGTCAACGAATTCCGCAAGGAATGCCGTGAATTCGCCGCCGGCTGGATCAAGGTCCAGGCGGAAGAGTTCAAGCGCCTTGGCATCGAGGGTGACTTCGACAATCCCTATACGACGATGAATTTTCACGCGGAATCGCGCATCGCCGGTGAACTCCTGAAGATCGCCGCGAGCGGTCAGCTTTATCGCGGCTCCAAGCCGATCATGTGGTCGGTCGTCGAGCGCACGGCGCTGGCCGAGGCCGAGGTCGAATACCAGGATTATGAGAGCGACACGATCTGGGTGAAATTCCCGGTCGTCGAAGGTTCAGTCGCGCTCAAGGATGCCTTCGTGGTCATCTGGACGACCACGCCCTGGACGATCCCCGGCAACCGCGCGGTCTCCTTTTCCGCGCGTGTCTCCTACGGCCTCTACGAGGTGACGGCCGCCGAGAACGATTTCGGACCGCGTCCCGGCGAAAAGCTGATCTTTGCCGATAAGCTGGCCGAAGAATCCTTCGCCAAGGCCAAGCTGCAGTACAAGCGCTTGAGCGATGTCTCTGCGGCCGACTTCGCAGCGATGACCTGCGCGCATCCCTTCAAGGGTCTCGACGGCGGCTATGATTTCCGCGTGCCGCTGCTGGATGGCGACCACGTCACCGATGACGCCGGCACCGGCTTCGTCCACACCGCACCCAGCCACGGTCGCGAAGACTTCGATGCCTGGATGTCGGCTGTCCGCACGCTTGAGGCCCGCGGCATCGACACCAAGATCCCGTTCCCCGTCGACGACGGCGGCTTCTATACCGCTGACGCTCCCGGCTTCGAGGGCGCCCGCGTCATCGACGACAACGGCAAGAAGGGCGATGCCAACGACCGTGTCATCAGGGAGCTGATCGCCCGCGGCGCGCTCTTTGCCCGCGGCCGTCTGAAGCACCAGTATCCGCATTCCTGGCGCTCGAAGAAGCCGGTCATCTTCCGCAACACGCCGCAATGGTTCGTCTACATGGACAAGACCCTTGCCGACGGCACGACGCTGCGTTCGCGCGCGCTGGGTGCGATCGATGATACCCGCTTTGTGCCCGCCGCCGGCCAGAACCGCCTGCGCGCCATGATCGAGGGCCGTCCGGACTGGGTGCTCTCGCGCCAGCGCGCCTGGGGCGTGCCGATTGCCGTCTTTGCGGACGATGAGGGCGAGGTCCTGGTCGACGAAGCCGTCAACGCCCGCATCCTCGAAGCCTTCGAACATGAGGGCGCCGACGCCTGGTTTGCCGAAGGCGCCAAGGAGCGTTTCCTCGGCAATGACCACGACCATTCCCGCTGGAAGCAGGTCATGGACATCCTCGACGTCTGGTTCGATTCTGGCTCGACCCACACCTTCACGCTCGAAGACCGCCCGGACCTGAAGTGGCCGGCGGACCTTTATCTCGAAGGTTCCGACCAGCATCGCGGCTGGTTCCATTCGTCACTGCTGGAATCGGCGGCTACCCGTGGCCGTGCGCCTTACAACGCCGTCCTCACCCATGGTTTCACCATGGACGAGAAGGGCGAGAAGATGTCGAAGTCGAAGGGCAACGTCACAGCACCTCAGGAAGTGATGAAGGATGCCGGCGCCGATATCCTGCGCCTCTGGGTGATGACCTCGGATTATGCCGATGATCTCCGCGTCGGCAAGACGATCATCCAGACCAATGTCGATGCCTATCGCAAGCTGCGCAACACCATCCGCTGGATGCTCGGCACGCTCGCCCACGACAAGGGCGAGGAGATCGCGCTTGCCGACCTGCCGGAGCTGGAGCAGCTGATGCTGCACCGGCTGGCCGAACTCGACGAGCTGGTGCGCGAGAACTACGACGCCTTCGACTTCAAGAAGATCGCCCGCGCGCTGATCGATTTCGCCAATGTCGAGCTTTCGGCCTTCTATTTCGATGTTCGCAAGGATGCGCTCTATTGCGACGCGCCGTCGAGTCTGCGCCGGCGCGCCAGCCTGCACGTCATTCGCCAGATCTTCGATTGCGTGGTCACGTGGCTCGCCCCGATGCTGCCCTTCACCACCGAGGAGGCTTGGCTGTCGCGCAATCCCTCCGCCGTTTCCGTGCATCTGGAGCAGTTTGCCCCGGTTGCAAAGGAATGGCGCAACGATGCCCTGGCCGAGAAGTGGAAGAAGATCCGCGCCGTGCGCTCCGTCGTGACCGGTGCCCTGGAAATCGAGCGCAAGGACAAGCGCATCGGCTCGTCGCTGGAGGCGGCTCCTGTCGTTCATATCGCCGATCCGGCGCTGCTGAAGGCGCTGGAGGGCCAGGATTTCACCGAAGTCTGCATCACCTCGGCAATCGAGATCAAGGCGGGCGAAGGCCCGGCGGAGGCCTTCCGCCTGGCCGAAGTGCCTGAGGTCAGCGTCGTGCCGAAGCTTGCAGAGGGTGAAAAATGCGCCCGCTCCTGGCGCATCACCAGGGATGTCGGTTCCGACCCCGAATATCCCGATGTTTCGGCCCGCGACGCTGCTGCCCTTCGCGAACTTGCCGCGCTCAAGTGAAGAATATTGTCGGATGAATTGCGCTTTCGCGGTTCATCCGGTAAAAGCTGCCTGAAAATGGCCGGATTTTTGCGTCAGGGGGACGGTTGTCCGGTTGGGCAACGATTGCACCGGTGGCTGGAAGGGTTTTCATGTTCGCAACGCATTGGTTCCGTATGGGCGCCTGCCTGTCTGTTGTCATGGCGGGATGCTCCCTGGTGTCCAGCTGCGCCAGCAGCCCGACCTACGGCACCGACAAGACTGCCATGGAGCAACTGACCGACGATCTCGGCCAGTCCGTGTCGTTGACCGGACCGGACCCGAAGAACAAGGGCGTCAAGTACACGCCGCGCCCGACGCTGGTGCTGCCGGCCCAGGCGCAGAAGGAGACCCTGGTTGCGCCGCAGCCGACGGTCGCCAACAAGGACAATCCGCAGTGGCTTGAATCGCCGGAGGAAACCCGCGCCCGCCTCGTTTCGGAGGCCGACGCCAACTCGGACAATCCGAATTACCGCTCGCCGCTCGCCAGTTCGGCAATTGAAGGCGGCCGGCGCACGACGGAAGCCCAGACCAAGGCCTATCGTGAAGCCCGCGCTTTGCAGAAGGGCTCCTATATCGATCAGCGCCGCTATATCTCCGACCCGCCGCCCGGTTACCGCACCGTCGACGATCCGGCAAAGCTCGACGATCTCGGTGAGCCCGAGCTCAAGAAGCAGAAGAAGCGCAAGAAGGAAGCGGCGGTCGCCAACAGCGGCAAGCAGTGGTGGAACTTCCTGCAATAGCAGCGCTGTCCGCGCGCCGGCAAAATGACGGCGCCGAGCCCAGGCGCCGGGATTACGGCGCCTCTCTCCTTTGCGAAAAGAATGTCCGCAGCAGATCGGCTGACTGGACCTCGTTGAAGCCGGAATAGACCTCCGGGGCGTGGTGGCAGGTCGGCTGCGCATAGAATCGCACGCCATTGTCGACGGCGCCGCCCTTTGGATCTTCGGCGCCGTAATAGAGCCTGCGGATACGCGAAAACGAGATGGCTGCCGCGCACATGGTGCAAGGCTCCAGCGTCACATAGAGATCGGCGCCGGCAAGCCGTTCCTGCCCGAGCGTTTCGCAGGCGAGCCGGATCGCGGCGATTTCGGCGTGCGCGGTCACGTCTTTGAGTTCGCGCGTACGGTTTCCCGAGCGTGCCACGGCAATATCGTCGACAACGATGACGGCGCCGATCGGCACCTCGCCGCGTTCTCCGGCGGCACGCGCTTCTTCGAGCGCCATCTCCATGAAACGATTTGTCTTCACGATCGCAAGAATTTCCACTTAACCGCAGATGCGTGACCTGATAGACAGGCCCAAAAGGCAGGCAAACAACAAATGACACCCAAAGACAAGCCAAAACGCCCGGGCGCAAAGCCCTTTTCACGGGACACCGGGCCGAAGCCGGGCGATGCGAAGCCGACAAAGGCTGCAACCGCGCGTTCGATCGCCGCCGAAACTGACGGCGAGGCCAAGGCCGAACGCATTTCCAAGGTGATGGCGCGCGCCGGCGTCGCCTCCCGCCGCGACATCGAACGCATGATCATGGAAGGCCGTGTGACGCTGAATGGCAGGGTTCTCGACACCCCCGTCGTCAACGTCACCCTCGCCGACCGCATCGAGGTCGACGGCGTGCCGATCCGCGGCATCGAGCGCACCAGACTGTGGCTCTATCACAAGCCGGCCGGCCTCGTGACCACCAATGCCGATCCGGAAGGCCGATCGACCGTCTTCGACAACCTGCCGGAAGAACTGCCGCGCGTCATGTCGATCGGCCGCCTCGACATCAATACCGAAGGCCTGCTGCTCTTGACCAATGACGGCGGTCTCGCCCGCGCGCTTGAGCTGCCGGCGACCGGCTGGCTGCGGCGCTACCGCGTCCGCGCCCATGGCGAGATCGATCAGGACGCGCTCGACAAGCTGAAGGACGGCATCGCCGTCGACGGCGTGCTCTATGGCTCGATCGAGGCGACGCTCGACCGCACGCAAGGCTCGAACGTCTGGATCACCATGGGTCTTCGCGAAGGCAAGAACCGCGAAATCAAGAACGTGCTCGGCGCGCTCGGCCTCGAGGTCAATCGCCTGATCCGCATTTCCTATGGCCCGTTCCAGCTCGGCGACCTGCCGGAAGGCCATGTCGTCGAAGTGCGCGGCCGCACACTGCGCGACCAGCTCGGCCCGCGCCTCATCGAGGAAGCCAAGGCGAATTTCGACGCACCGATCTATAATGCGACGACGGTCGCTGCCGAGGAGGAGGCAGAGCCCGCAGCACCCGAAAAGCGCGAGCGTCCGCGCCGCGACGAGGACAAGCGCGAACGGGCGCTGAGCCGCCTCGACACCAAGCGCGACGACCGCCACGGTGGGGCGCGCAGAGAAGACGATCGCCGTGACGGCGGCCGCAGAGACGACGAGAAGCCGAAGCGTCCCCAACCGCTCGGCCAGCGCCGCAGCGCCAATGTCTGGATGGCGCCGGGCGCCCGGCCGCTCGGCGAAAAGGCAGCGGCGAAAGCCGCCAAGAATGCGCAGACAGCGCGTCGGCGCGGCGAGCAGGTGCCGGCAAAGAATGATCGTATCGAAGATCGCCCGCGGACCCAGGTGAACCGTGTGCGCGAGGAGGATGGCGAATGGATCCGCTCGAGCGAGCAGCCCCGTGGCAAGGATGAGGGCGAGGGCTTCGGCCGCAAGCGCGGCTTTGGTGATCGTCCGCGCGAAGACCGCGGTTCTGGCGACCGCCCGGCGCGCGGCGACCGGCCGTTCGGCGATCGTCCCCCGCGTGGGGATCGACCTTTCGGCGACAAGCCGCGCGGTGATCGCAAGCCGCGTGCGGATGGCGATGAGCGTCCTCGTGCCGCGAGAAGCTCTGCCGGTGAGGGCCGTTCGGAGCGTCCGCGCGGCGACCGGCCGTTCGGCGATCGTCCCCCGCGTGGGGATCGGCCTTTCGGCGACAAGCCGCGCGGTGATCGCAAGCCGCGTGCGGATGGCGACGAGCGTCCTCGTGCCGCGAGAAGCTCTGCCGGTGAGGGCCGTTCGGAGCGTCCGCGCGGCGACCGGCCGTTCGGTGATCGTCCCCCGCGTGGAGACCGGCCCTTCGGCGACAAGCCGCGTGGTGACCGCAAGCCGCGCGAGGATGGTGATGAACGCCCGCGGGCAGCCAGAAGCTTTGCCGGCGAGGGCCGCTCCGAGCGTCCGCGCGGCGAACGGTCGTTCGGCGACAAGCCTTCGGGTGACAGGCCTTCTGGTGACAGGCCGCGCGGCAAGGGCTTTGCGGCTAAGCCCGGTGGGGCCAAGAGTTTTTCCGGCAAGCCGAAAGGCGCCAAGCCGGGCGGTGCCAAACCGGGCGGTGATGGGCCGGGCGGCGATAGGCCTGCGGGCGGGCCGTCCAGAGGTGGAACTAAAGGAAAAGGAATGACGCGCGGTGCGGATCGTCGGCGGTGAGTTTCGCGGACGGCCTCTCGCCGTGCCAAAATCCAACGAGATCCGGCCGACTGCCGACCGGACGCGCGAGAGCCTGTTCAATATATTGAGCCATGCCTATCCGGAATGCGTCGATGGCACCCGGATTCTCGACCTCTTTGCCGGCACCGGCGCCGTCGGCCTCGAAGCGGTTTCACGCGGCTGTCGCCATGCGCTCTTCGTCGAAAACAGCGTCGAGGGCAGGGCGCTGCTCTGGGAGAACATCGATGCGCTCGGCCTGCATGGCCGTACGCGCATCCTGCGCCGGGATGCGACCGATCTCGGCAGCGTCGGCAATCTCGAACCCTTCGATGTGCTCTTTGCCGACCCGCCCTATGGCAAGGGTCTCGGCGAAAAGGCGATGGCGGCAGCGGTCGAGGGCGGCTGGTTGCGGCTTGGCGCAATCGCGGTGCTCGAAGAACGCGCCGATATTGTCGTTTCCGTCCATCCTTCCTATGTCTTCCTCGAAAGCCGCATCTTTGGCGATACCAGGGTGCATTTCTTCCGATATCAGCCGCAATAAGCGGGGGCCGGGCGTGCAGCAGGCAGAGATCATCAGCCCGAAATTGCCTGCGATCAGCGATGTGCCGACGGTCGCCGTCGCTTTTGGCGGCGGCGGCGCGCGCGGACTTGCCCATATACATGTCATCGAGACGCTCGATGAACTCGGCATCCGCCCGGTGGCGGTATCAGGCTCGTCGATCGGCGCGATCATGGCGGCCGGCATGGCGGCCGGCATGTCAGGCGCCGAAATTCGCGAACATGCGCTGACGACCGTCGGCAACAAGACGGCGGTCGTCGCCCGCATCTGGGGCCTGAGGCCGGCGACGGTGCGCGATGCGGTGGCCAAGGGTATCCGCATCGGCCAGTTCAATCTGGAGCGGATCCTGAAAGCCTTCCTGCCCTCCGAGCTGCCGGCCCGCTTCGAGGATCTGCTGGTCCCGATGAAGGTGATCACCACGGATTATTACGGGCAGTGCGAAGTCATCATCGAACACGGCGAACTGTTTCCCGCACTCGCCGCCTCGTCCGCCATTCCCGCCGTCTTCATGCCGGTGCGGCTGCGCGACCGCGTGATGATCGACGGCGGCATCAGCAATCCGGTGCCCTATGAATGCCTGATGGACCTTGCCGACATCGTCGTCGGCATCGATGTCGTCGGCGCGCCGGAAGGTGACGGCACCCATATTCCGAACCGCATGGAGAGCATCTTCGGTTCCGGTCAGCTGATGATGCAGACGGCGATCTCGCTGAAGCTGAAGCTTCGCCCGCCGCATATCTTCCTGCGCCCGACCGTCGGCCGCACCGGCGTCATGGATTTCCTCAAGGCCCGCGAAGTCCTTGCCATGTCCGTGGGCGTCAAGGACGACCTGAAATTCGCCCTTGACCGGGAAATTGAGGCTCGGCTGAAGCGCTAGCTGCTTCATTGGGCATGGCCCTCATGGCCTGCATGACCCGCGCCGTTTGAAGCCTCATTCATCATCACCGTGCCCTCGAAACTTGAGAAGAGCGCAAGCGCGGAAGAATCGAGGCCGGTCTCGGCATCCTTCAGTTTCGCAGCCAGCCCGGCGGCGTCACCTGCGGAGAGCCCGATCGTCTCCAGCGTCCCGGTATCCTTCAGGCTGTCGCCGCTGCAGAGATAGATGCTCCAGCCGTGATGCGTCTTCTTCATCAGGGCTCGTCCGCCGCGTCCGTCCTGCCGCCAGCCGACGATCGCCCAATCGGCCTGAACGACGACCGGCGCGATGTCGAGCGGCTTGTCCGGCCTTTCGAACATCACCTTCAGCCTCGCCGGGATCGCCTGTTGCGGGTCGTCAGTCGCAGACGCCATGGATGCAAGCATCACGCCGGTAAGAATAGCGATGATCTTCTTCATCTGATGGCCTCCCTCAGGCGAGAACGCGTTTCAGCAACGGTACGAACCGCACGACGATCTGATCGAAGGCGATCATGGCGACAGTGGCGAGCCCGCTCATCGGAAAGGCGATGGCGAAGATCACGACGATCACCCACAGGCCGTAATAGACCGAGCGCTTCGGCGGCATGGGTGGCACGCCGAGGCGGCCGGCCGGGCGCCGTTTCCACCACATGACGACGGCGGTCACGCAGCTGAGCACAATTGCGAGGCATGTCGCGAGCATCAGCAACTGGTTGAAACGCCCCCATTCCTGTCCCTGGTGGACATTGATGCCCCACTCGATTGCTTTGCCGAGAAAAGGATATTGATCGAAGCCGATGTCGATCAGTGGTTTGCCGGAATACTGGTCGATATGGAGCGTGCGTTCGTCTGTAAGATCGTCGGGAAAGAGCGAGGCCGTATAGACGCCCGTCTCGTCGGAGGGGATCGCCATATCGAAGCCCGGCCTCATGCCGAGCCGCCCGGCCATCTCCACGGCTTTGTCGAGGCCGATTGGCTTGGCTGATTGCGCGGCGGCGATATCGGAAAGCGGAACGGGCGCCTTCTCGACGATCCAGCCGCTGTTCGGAAGGATATCCTCGGTGACTTTCCGCGACTTCGGCACGTCGTCCCAGAGCTGGACCGGATAGCCGAAGCCGTTTTCGGTCAGCCACGCATTGGCGTTCGCCCCCCAATAGGCCGACCATGGCATGCCTGACATCGCAAGGAAGAAGATCAGGACACCGGCGAAGGCACCGGTCACAGCATGCAGGTCGCGCCAGAAAACGCGGCGGCCAGGTGTTCCCCGCACGCTGACAACGCCGCCCGTCTGGCGTCGCGGCCACCAGAGATAGATGCCGGTGACGACGAGCACCATGGCAAAGCCGCCGGTAATTTCGATCAGCCGGTTCGTTATGGTGCCGAAATAGGCGAGGCTGTGGATGCGCTTGACGACATAATTGAACTCGTCGGTCGATCCGACCACATCGAGCACCTTGCCGTCATAGGGGTTGACGAAGACCAGCATCGAGCCGGCATCGCTGGAGAGGGTGACGATGGCCGATCGCTCGGGCAGGACCGGGTCCTTGTAGGATGTCGCGGTTGAGCCCGGCACGGCGGAGGCGGCGATCTCTGCGATCCGCTCCGGCGACAGTGCTTCGCCAGCCGGTTGGACATTGTAGCGGTAGCCGAAGAAGGTGCTGTTGATCTCGTCCTTGAAGAGATAGAGCGATCCGGTAACGGCCAGATTGAGCAGGAAGGGTATGACGAGAAGCCCGGCAAAGAAATGCCAGCGCCAGATGGCACGGTAGAGCGAAACGCCGTTTGCAGCGTCCTCCGCCGGTTCGGCAGCAGTAATAGTCGACATGAGAATGGATCCGTATCCACGGCCGACAGCACGCATGCAGATCGGCCGGCGTTGAAAGGCGCGTCACGGCGCCTGCCGCAACGCGAAGTTCAGGCAGGGATCGGATCGGAAGGAGGAGCCCGGGGGCCGGTATTGGGCGGGAAAAGCTGGCGACGGAAGGCCTCGGTCCGGATCGGCAGTTCAACCGCAGCCGCAAAGGGTATGGCAGCACCGGCGATGTCGGTCGGCGGCGGCAGGAGGATGGAGGCGCTGATCCGGCAGGCTTCGCAACCATGCGAATGCGCCTTGTCGTGCTGGTTCTGACCGGATGTGTCCGTCGTGGTGACGCAAAGCGTCGGCAGCGTCCCATCCGGAAGCACATATTGGGCGAGTTCAGCCGGATCGAATTCGCCGGCAGATGCGGCAGGCACCTGATGGGCGAAGCCGACGAACACCAGTGCGACCGCGCATAGGATGCGCAGCGCCCATTGTTCGATCTGTCTCGTCCGTCTGATCAAGATACCCTCTTGAATCGCTCCGATTGGACGTTTGATAAACGCCGCTCCCTTGATATTCAATGCGTCAATTTCGCAAGCCGGTCAGGGGCGATTAGGCATCCGCTGTCGCATCCGCGGTCCCGGCCAGCGGATCGTCCTCGAAAGGATCGGCGGCGCGTTTCGGCTTGACCAGTGGTTCGGGGCGGACAGGATGGGAAAACAGCATGTCGCGCCCGGCCTGCAGCCCTTCGGACACCTGCAGCACCAGGCGCGCCTCGTCGCGCTTGCGGATATCCTCGCCGATTTCGTAGGCGTCGACCTCGGAAACGCCGAGCGCCTCCAGCGTTCGCCGTCCGAAGAGCAGGCCCGATTCCAGCGTTTCGCGCAGCTCGTAGTCGACGCCCTTGTTGCGCAGTTCGATCGAATGGACGCGGTCGTAGGAGCGCACGTAGAGCCGGGTGTTCGGATAGTCGGCCTGCACCAGCTCCACCACCTTGTCGGTGATTTCCTTCTTCTGCGTGCAGACGAGCACGATCTTTGCCCGGTCAATGCCGGCCGAGCGCAGCACATCCTTGCGGGCGCCGTCGCCGAAATAGATGCGGAAGCCGAAGGAGGAGGCCTGGCGGATGCGGTCGGCCGAAAAATCGATGACGGTGACGCTGCGCCCGCCGGCAAGCAGGATCTGGGCGGCGATCTGGCCGAAACGGGAGAAGCCGACCATCAGCACGTCGGCGCCGGCTCCCTCGAAATCCTCGTCCAGTTCCTCCTGCTCATCGCCGTTGAGCAGCCGCTTCGAAAGGGCCGACCCGATCGGCGTCAGCGCCATGGACAGCGTGACGATCGCGACCAGCAGCGAGGCCGTGCTCGTCGACATCAATCCGGCCGCACCCGCCGTGGTGAACAGCACGAAGCCGAATTCGCCGCCCTGCGGAAGCAGGAAGGCGATGCGGATCGCATCGTCGTGCGGGGAGCCGGAGATCCGGCAGATCCCGTAGATGACGATCGCCTTGACGGCCATGACGATCGGCACGGCGACGATGACGAAGAGCGCGTTGTCGGCAAGAACGTCGAGCTCCAGCGACAGGCCGACGGCGATGAAGAAGATAGCGAGCAGCACGCCGCGGAACGGCTCGATATCCGCCTCCAGCTCGTGCCGGTAGGAGGATTCGGCAAGCATCACACCGGATAGGAAGGCGCCCATCGCCATCGAAAGCCCGGCCAACTGCATCAGGCTCGCCGACCCCATGACGACGAAGAGGGCCGCCGCGATCATTGCTTCGCGCGCCCCGGTCCGGGCGATGATCTGGAAAAGCGGCGTCAGCAGATACCGTCCCATGACGATCATCGCCGCAACCGCGCCGACGGCGATGGCGAAATCCAACAGCGGCGCGTTGCTGCCCTTGTCGCCGCCGTCGAGGATGGTGATCAACGCCAGCAGCGGCACGATCGCCAGGTCCTGGAACAGCAGCATCGAAAAGGAGCGCTGCCCGTATCGCGTATTGACGTCTCCGTCGCCCTCGAGGATCTGCATGGCGAAGGCGGTCGAAGACAGCGCCAGGCCAAATCCGGCAACGATGCTGCCGCGCCAGTCGAGCACCTGGGAAAACCAGGCAAGCGCGGTCAGCGCCAGGCCCGTCAGCACCACCTGCGCCGTGCCGAGTCCGAAGATGTCGCGCCGCATCTGCCAGAGCCGGGTGGGTTTCAACTCCAGTCCGATGATGAACAGCAGGAAGACGACGCCGAGTTCGGCGACGGCGAGAATCTGTTCACCATCGGTGATGCCGTGGAAGACCGGGCCGATGACGATGCCGGCGGCGAGATAGCCGAGCACCGTGCCGAGCCCGAGTTTCTTGAAGATCGGAGCGGCGACCACCGCCCCGCCAAGCAGCAGGATCGTTTCGGAAAAGAAGGCATTAGGCGCTGACATGCTGACAATTTCTTTCGACGGCGGGGAGCAAGCAGGCAGCCCCGATAAAGAATCGGTGGCGGCGGCCTTGATGCTTGGGAGAGTGCACAATAAATGGAAGCCGAAGGAAAGGCCAAATCATGTCCTCTGAAATTGATTCCTCGACACTTCTTTCCCGCGCAAGTCAATTGATCGATCTGGCAAGGAAGGCAGGGGCCGATGCCGCCGACGCCGTCGTCGTCCGATCGCGCTCGCAATCGGTCAGCGTGCGCCTCGGCAAGGTCGAGGGAACGGAATCCTCCGAAAGCGACGATTTCTCGCTGCGTGTCTTCATCGGCCAGCGCGTCGCCAGCGTTTCGGCCAATCCGGGCTTCGATCTTCAGGCGCTTGCCGAACGCGCCGTCGCCATGGCCAAGGTTTCCCCGGAAGACCCCTTCGCCTGCCTGGCGGATGAGGCGAGCCTTTCGAGAGCCTATCCCGACCTGCAATTGCTCGATACCACCGAGGTCTCCTCCGAGATGCTGCGCGAGGCGGGTCTTGCTGCTGAAGCAGCCGCGCTTGCGGTCAAGGGTGTCACCAATTCTTCCGGCGCCGGCGCCTCCGCCGGCATGGGCGGCCTCGTTCTTGCCACCTCGCACGGTTTCGAAGGCAGTTACATGGCCTCGCGTTTCGGCCATTCCGTCAGCGTCATATCAGGTGAAGGCACCGGCATGGAGCGCGATTATGATTTCGACAGCCGCCTCTATTATGCCGAGCTCGACGATCCCTCTGAAGTCGGCCGTCGCGCCGGCGAACGGGCGGTCAAGCGCGTCAATCCGCGCCAGGTACCGACCGGCAAGGACGTCACGGTCATTTTCGACCCGCGTGTCGCCCGCGGCTTCGTCGGCCATATCGCCGGTGCGATCAATGGTGCAGCCGTCGCCCGCAAATCCAGCTTCCTGCGCGACAGGATGGGTCAGCAGGTGCTGAAATCAGGCCTGTCGATCACCGACGATCCGCTGATCGTGCGGGGATCCTCATCGCGGCCCTTCGACGGCGAGGGCGTGTCCGGCGAGCGGCTGCTGATGATCGAGGATGGTGTTTTGAAGCACTGGTTCCTTTCGACCTCGACGGCGCGCGAGCTCGGCCTCGAAACCAACGGCCGCGGTGTGCGCGGCGGCAGCGCCGTCTCGCCGTCCTCCACCAACCTTGCCCTGGAACCCGGCGACATCTCGCCGGAGGATCTGATCCGCAGCGTCGGCAATGGTTTTTATGTCACCGAATTGATCGGCCACGGCGTCAACATGATCACCGGCGAATACAGCCGCGGCGCCACCGGCTTCTGGATCGAGAACGGCGAACTCACTTTCCCGGTCTCCGAGGTGACGATCGCCTCGAACCTCAAGGAGATGTTCATGCGCCTGACGCCGGCAAACGACATCGACCGCAAGTTCGGCGTCGCGGCCCCCACCTTCGCCATCGAAGGCATGACGCTCGCCGGACGTTGAGAAATGGATTGATCTGATGAGCGACATGGAGAAAGCCCGCTGGCAGAGCGATCTGACGCTGATCGCCGATGCTGCGAGAGAGGCGGGCGCCGTCGCTTTCGGCTTCTTCAACCAGTCGCCCGAGGTCTGGTGGAAGAACGAGGACCGGTCTCCCGTCAGCGCCGCCGATTTCGCCGCCAACAAGACGCTCGAGACCATCCTGCGCAAAGCCCGGCCGGATTATGGCTGGCTGTCGGAAGAAACCGACGACGATGCCGACCGTCTCTCGCGCGAGACGCTGTTCATCATCGATCCGATCGACGGCACGCGCGCCTTCCTCGGCGGGCAGAAGGTCTGGTGCGTCAGCGTCGCGGTGGTTCATCGCGGCCGACCGGTCGCCGGCGTGCTCTATGCCCCGGCGCTCGAGGAGCTCTATGAGGCGGTCGAGGGCGGCGTGGCGCTGAAGAACGGCGTCCCCTTCACCGTCTCGGCGGCCGGGCCGGAAGAGATGAGCCGCCTTGCGATCGGCGACGACCTGCTGAAGAACTTTCCACCGGAATTCCGCGACCGGGTGACACGCGAGAAATACATTCCCTCGCTCGCCTATCGCATCGCCATGGTGGCCGACGGTCGTCTCGAAGGCACCTTCGTCAAGGGCAATTCACATGATTGGGACCTTGCCGCTGCCGATCTGATCCTTGTCTGCGCCGGTGGCCACCTCGTCGACATCGAAGGCCGGCCGATCGTCTACAATCGCGCCGAAGTCACCCACAAGGTTCTCTGTGCGGCGCCAACGCCCCGCCTCGAGGAATTCCTCACCGCCTTTGCGGGGCGACGAGACAGTTGACGTTTCCGTCAAAATCCCGCAGATGGGTGGCGGAGGAGAATAGGCAGAAAGAGAAGAAAAAATGACTGACTCCGGTGACAAGAAGCAGCTTCTGCATCTCGTTTTTGGCGGCGAACTGGAAAGCCTCGATGACGTCCAGTTCCGTGACCTGCAGGGTCTCGATATCGTCGGCATTTTCCCGGATTATGCCACGGCGCTGACGGCCTGGAAGTCGAAGGCGCAGCAGACGGTCGACAATGCGCATATGCGCTACTTCATCGTCCACATGCATCGTTTGCTCGATCCGCAGGAAAAGCCCAAGGGCTGAGCTTGGCAAGTGCCGCCGGCCGGCCGCTCGTCGAGCGGGCTTTGCTGCATGGCGCGCGCCCGTCGATCCGGATTGTTTGACGCATTCTGAACAAATTAATCGGCCATTGCGGCCGCAACGATAATTAGGGAATGGGTTTGATGTCGATCGGTTTTGATCGGAGGCTGGCGCGATGAGTTCCCGGATGGCGCGGTTCGGTCTGAGCGCATACCGTCTGGCGGGAACCGTGGCCTCTCCAGTCGTCGGCCTCTATATCACCTACCGCACGGCCAAGGGCAAGGAAGACCGGGCTCGCCGCCTGGAACGCTTCGGCTATCCGAGCGCCAACCGGCCGCAGGGGCCGCTCATCTGGTTTCACGCTGCAAGCGTCGGTGAAACCAACGCCGTCATCCCGCTGATCCGCGAAATCCGCCGCCGCGACATTCATGTCATCTTGACGACCGGCACCATTACCTCGGCCAAGCTCGCCGCCGAGCGCCTCGGCCAGGAAGCGATCCATCAATATGTGCCGCTCGACCTGAAGCCCTCCGTTAGCCGCTTCCTCGATTACTGGCAGCCCGATTGCGCCATCATCGCCGAATCCGAGATCTGGCCGGCAACGGTGCTGGAGCTCGGCCGCCGCCGCATTCCGCAGATCCTGATCAATGCCCGCATGTCGGACCGCTCCTTTGCCCGCTGGCGCCGCCGGCCGGCGATCGCCGAAGCCTTGTTCGAGAATCTTGCCCTCGTCATCGCCCAGTCGGATGTCGATGCCGAACGATTCCGCGATCTCGGCGCCGTCCCCGTCATCACTTCGGGCAATCTGAAGGTTGATACCGACGCGCCGCCTTATGACAGCGCTGTCCTTGCCCGCTACAAGAAGCAGATCGGCGAGCGCAAGACCTGGGCGGCGATCTCGACCTTCGACGGCGAGGAGAATGCCGCTGCCATCGTTCACCGGGCGCTGAGGGAACGCGACCATCAATTGACCATCATCGTGCCGCGCCATCCCGAGCGCAGCGACGAGATCGAGGCAGCGCTCGTCAAGCAGGGGCTGAAGGTCGCCCGCCGCACCCGCGACGATGTCTTGTCCGCCGATGTCGATATCTTCCTCGGCGACACGATCGGCGAAATGGGCCTCTATCTCCGCCTGACGGAAATCGCCTTCGTCGGCCGTTCGCTCTTTGCCGAAGGTGGCCAGAACCCGCTGGAGCCCGCCATGCTCGGCTGCGCCATTCTCTCCGGCGGCCATGTGCAGAATTTCCGCGATGCCTATCAGAAGCTTGCCCGCAGCGGCAGCGCCCGCATGGTGCGCGATACTGAAATGCTGGCCAAGGGCGTGCATTATCTGCTGATCAACGACGACGCCCGCCGCAACATGATCGAGGCCGGCATCACCGCCGTGCACGAGATGCGCGGCGCGCTGACAGCGACGGTAAAGGGGCTGGAACCCTATATCAATCCGCTGACGGTGAAGGCGCGGCTGCTGCCCAAGGCCGTGGCCCAGGTCTGAGGAGCGAAGATGTCGGCAGCGTCCCCTATCAAAGGCATTCTCTTCGACAAGGACGGCACGCTGCTCGACTATGACGAGAGCTGGCTGCCGGTGAACCGCGAGCTTGCCCGCATCGCCGCAAAAGGGGATGAGCTTCTCGCCAACCGGCTGCTGTCGGCTTGCGGCATGGATCCGGTGACCGGTCATATCGTTCCCGACAGCCTGCTTGCCGCCGGGAATACCCGCCAGATCGCCGAGGGTCTCGTTGCCGCGGGCTCGATGGTCGATGTCGGCGAGCTGACGGTCCGCCTCGACGACCTCTTTTCCAGCGCCGCCGAATTTTCCGTGCCGGTGACCGACCTCGCCGGCTTCTTCGCCCGGCTGCATCGGCGCGGCTTCAAGCTCGGTATCGCTTCCAGCGACAATGAACGGTCGATCCGCCAGACGGCGGAACGTTTCTGTTTCGCCCGCTATATCGATTACATCGCCGGATACGACAGCGGTTTCGGCGTCAAGCCGGAGCCGGGCATGGTGCTCGGCTTCTGTGCCGCGACCGGTCTTTTGCCCGCCGAAGTCGCGATGGTTGGCGACAATAATCACGATCTGCACATGGGTCTGAATGCCGGCACCGGCCTGAGGATCGCGGTGCTGACCGGCACCGGTTCGCGGGAGACGCTTGCCGCCGCGGCCGATCACATGCTCGACGATATCACCGCCATCGAGGCCCTGTTGCCGGATCTGCAGCCCGCCTGACCGGTAAGGGCTTGCATTTTTTCAGGTTTTGGCTTCTCAATCCGGCCGGGAAAACGAGAATTCTGTGGCCGGGCAGGGGAGCGGGACGGCAAGATGATATCTGAAGCGCCGCCGTTCTGGTGGAGGAAAGCCGATTGGCGGGCCTGGCTGCTGCTGCCGCTTTCTTTTCTCTATGGCCGTATCGCCGGCCACCGCATGGCCCATGCGCGCCGCGCCGCCGTTCCCATTCCCGTCATCTGCGTCGGCAATTTCACCGTCGGCGGTGCCGGCAAGACGCCGACGGCGCTGACGATCGCCCGTGCCGCCAAGGCGAAGGGGCTGAAGCCCGGCTTTCTCAGCAGGGGTTACGGCGGCTCGCTCGATGTGACCACCGTGGTCGACCCCGATCATCACCGGGCGATTGCCGTCGGCGACGAGCCCTTGCTGCTTGCCCAGGAAGCGCTGACGGTGATTT
The DNA here is from genome assembly GCF_037002925.1 of Rhizobium aouanii. Taxonomy (NCBI): domain Bacteria; kingdom Pseudomonadati; phylum Pseudomonadota; class Alphaproteobacteria; order Hyphomicrobiales; family Rhizobiaceae; genus Rhizobium; species Rhizobium aouanii. The sequence goes on along the minus strand of NZ_JBAMYD010000015.1, from coordinate 182,490 downwards.
CCCGCCGGCGCGTCGAAGGAGCTCAGCGCCTGGTGGCGGAAGGTGCCGATCTCATCATCATGGACGATGGTTTCCAGAGTGCCCGGCTGGCGATCGACTATGCCCTGCTCGTCATCGACGCGACGCGCGGCCTCGGCAACGGCCATATCGTGCCGGGTGGCCCGGTCCGTGCGCCGATCCGCCAGCAGCTGCGTTCTGCGACCGCTTTGCTGAAGGTCGGTGGCGGCAACGCCGCCGACAGGATCGTCCGCATGGCGGCGCGCGCGGCAAAGCCTTATTTCACCGCATCGCTGAAGGTGCGCGGCGACAATACGCTGGCCGGCATGAAGGTGCTCGCCTTTGCCGGCATTGCCGATCCAGCCAAATTCTTTCGCACGGTTGAATCCCGTGGCGCCGAGATCGTCGTCGCCAAATCCTTCGGCGATCACGAGCACCTGACCGAGGAGGAGATCGACGACATCCTGACGACTGCCGAGCGTCAGGGTCTCCTGATCGTCACCACCTCCAAGGATTTCGTCCGCCTCTCCGGCCATCACGGCAAGGCGGCGCGGCTCGTCGAAAAGAGCCGGGTGATCGAGGTCGACATGGTGTTCGACGATCACCTCGCCCCCAGCCTCATCATCGACCGGGCGATCGTCGCCTGCCGCGAGCGGCGGCTGCGGGAGATGAAGGCGAAGAGTTAACGCCGCTGGTTCGGCAGCACGCCGGCGCGTTTGTCGGCATCGATGGCCGAGATCACGTCGGCATAGGGTTCCTGCCGGGCGACGCTCCAGTAGCGCAATTCGTCGAGCGGGATCTGTTTCCCTGTCATCGCGCAGACGACATAGGAGCCGGGCGAGAGAATCTGGAAATCGCCATCGAGATACCGGATCTTCGCCTCGCGGTTTCCGTGCCCTTCGAACAAATTCATGCGCTCCGTTCCCTGCCGTCTGTCATTAAAGCATGTCGCGCAAAACTGTGTCGCGGTTTTGCGATCACGACATGCGGAACACCAAAGACCTAAAGCGTGGGCCAAGCAAATCTGAAAGATCGCGACACGCTTTAGTCTGCCATACTCCCGCAAGACTTGCTTTTCCAGCTTTTTTAGCTTCTTCCGAAAAGCCGCTCGATATCGCTAAGCTTCAATTCGATATAGGTCGGCCGGCCGTGATTGCACTGGCCGGAGCCGGGCGTCACTTCCATCTCCCGGAGCAGAGCGTTCATTTCCTCCGGCCGCAGCCGCCGTCCGGAGCGCACCGACCCGTGGCAGGCCATGGTCGCCGCCACATATTCGAGCTTGGCCGACAGGCCGGACGCCGTGTCCCATTCGGCGATCTCGTCGGCAAGCTGGCGGATCAGCCCATGCGCATCGACCTCGCCGAGCATCGCCGGCGTTTCGCGCACGGCAATCGCCCCGGCGCCGAAACGCTCGATCGCCAGGCCGAGTTCGGAAAGCTCGGCCGCATGCTGCATCAGCCGGTCGCAATCCTCTTCCGGAATGTCGATGATCTCGGGGATGAGCAGCACCTGCGAGGCCAGCCGCTTCGAATGCAGCGCCTTGCGCATCGCTTCGAAGACCAGCCGCTCATGTGCGGCATGCTGGTCGACGATGACGAGCCCGTCCTCGGTCTGGGCGACGATGTAGTTTGCGTGGATCTGCGCCCGTGCCGCGCCGAGCGGATACCGCGCGTGTGGTTCGGGCGCTGCCGGCTGCGGCGAAAACTGCGGCTCGGCCCGCGCCGTCGGCATCGAAAGTCCGTCGAAGGATGCCTGGGGCCGCTCGCCGAAACCCGTTGTTGGCTGATAGGGCCGGGAGGGCGAGGTTTCGGCCGACCATGCCGTTTGCGGTCGCTGGCTATTCGGCTGGAAGCCGGGGCGGAAGGAACGCAACATGTCGCTCGCGCCGGTCGTTGCCGCCCGGCTGCCGTCGCGCGCTAAGGCCTCGCGGATGGCGCCGACGATCAGGCCGCGCACCAGGCCCGGGTCGCGGAACCGCACGTCGGATTTTGCCGGATGCACGTTGACGTCGACGAGGGCCGGATCAAGCGTGATCGACAGCACCGCCACCGGATGGCGTCCGGAAGGGATCGTCTCGGCATAGGCGCCACGGATCGCCGAGAGGATCAGCTTGTCCTGCACCGGCCGGCCGTTGACGAAGGCATATTGATGGGCGGAGTTGCCGCGATTGAAGGTCGGCACGCCGGCAAAGCCGGTGAGCGCGATCTCTTCGCGCACCGCGTCGAGCGCAATGGCGTTGTCGCGGAACTCCTTGCCGAGCACCTGCGCCATGCGCCCCAGATGATCGTCACCGGTCGCTGGAAATTCCAGTGTCGTGCGGTCCGAGCCCGACAGCACGAAGCGGACGGCGGGAAAGGCGATCGCCATGCGCTTGACGATCTCGGTGATGGCGCCGGCCTCGGCCTTTTCCGTCTTCAGGAATTTGAGCCGGGCGGGTGTGGCGAAGAACAGGTCGCGCACTTCGACGATCGTCCCGGGATTGGCGGCGGCTGGGCGCAGATGCGCGATCTTGCCGCCGGCTACGGCGATCTCGTGGCCGCCGGCGCTGTCGCGTCTGCGGCTTGCGATGCTGAGCCTCGCGACCGAGCCGATCGAGGGCAGCGCCTCGCCGCGGAAGCCGAGCGTGCGGATATCTTCGAGCGTCTCTGAGATCTTCGAGGTGCAGTGGCGCCTGACCGCCAGTTCCAGATCGGCCGCGTCCATTCCCGAGCCGTTGTCGCTGACACGCAGCAGCGCCTTGCCGCCGCCTGACGTGGCGATTTCGATGCGCGTCGCGCCCGCGTCGAGCGCGTTTTCGATCAGTTCCTTGGCAGCGCTCGCCGGCCGTTCGATGACTTCGCCGGCGGCGATCTGGTTGATTAGCGTTTCGGAAAGCTGTCTGATGGCCATGGGCTATTTTCGGGGATTCGCGGGCCGGAGGGAAGGGCTTTCCAAGCGCTTTCCCGAAACGTGATCCGGTCCTCCACCAAATTTGGGAATAGGTAATGTTAAGCCGGTTTTAACATAAAAATGGCATTTCTAATCACATACCTCCGGAAGCTGCGAAATCGAACAGATGTGGGACGCAACAGAATGAGTGCCGGCTTCGAAAAGGCGGACACATCATCAGAAATCGATGGGGCTCCCGCCGAGGCCGATCTGCAGACGGCGCTTTTCGATGTGGTGTGCGACAGCCTTTCCGCAGCCTTCATTATCTACGACAAGAACGATCATCTGATCTTTGCAAGCCGCCAGACTCTCGATTTCTTTCCGCTGCCGGCCGAGATGCTGAAGCCGGGCACGCGGCTTCGCGATTTCCTCGGCGCGATGTACGACACCGGCATTCGCCAGCAGTATGATGTCAAGCAGGGTGGCTCGCTGAGCCGCGAAGACTGGCTGTCGCAAAAAATCGCCTCGCATTGGCGCGAGCGCTTCGACGCCGTCGAGCGCCACGGTGCCGATAGCTGGGTCCGCTTTGTCAAGCGCAGGCTGCCCGGCGGTTACGGCGTGACCATCATTTCCGACATTTCCGAGAGCAAGAAGCGCGAAGAACAGTGGCGCTCCGATCTGGAGCGGGTGCAACTCACCGAGGACATTCTCGACAACCTGCCGTTCCCGCTGTTCGTCAAGGATCGCAACCTCACCTATGTCGCGGTCAACCTCGCCTTCTGCGAGAAATATCAGACAAGCGCCGACGAGGTGCTCGGGCGCAAGAGCGGCGATCTTTTTTCAGAAGAGATCGCCAAGCGCTTCGAAGAAAGCGACCGCCATGTGCTGGAGACCGGCGAGATGTCCGTCTCCCGCCAGCGGCAGATCTCCCGCGACGGCATCGAGCGCGATATCGTCAGCCGCAAGCACCGCATCGGCAAGCCTGGCCGCTATTTCCTGGTGTCGACCATGCAGGACCTGCCGCGCGACGGCGCCGATCTCGACGAGTTCGGCCAAGCGTCCGCGATTACCGCCTCCAGCAATCAAAGCTATCGACGGGCCTATGTGCCGGTACCAACCGGCATCGCACGGCGCGAACCGGCGGCGATGGAAGCGATCGTTCCGGAGAATTTCTCCGGTCGCAAGATCCTCGTCGTCACTGCCGACCTTGCAGCCGAGACCGCCGCGCTGCGGACGCTGACGAAATACGGCTTCGAATCCTGCTCGGTCCGCGGCGAGGATGAAGAGGAGCGGTTCCTGGAAATCGCCACCTCCTCCGGCATCTCCCTCGATCTTTTGATCATCGACAACCAGATGGGCATGCGCTGCCTCGAGCTTGCCGAGCAATACGGCATCCCGGCGCTCGTCATGGACGGTTTCCAGATCGCCAACGAGCTCACCTTCCAGATCGCCCGCCATTTCAATCGCAACAGCCGCAGCGCCGCCGGTTCGGATGCCGATTGGGAAATCAGCATTTCCGACGATCCGGTCGGCCTGCAGGTTCTCGTCGCCGAAGACAATGATATCAATCAGATCGTCTTTTCGCAGATCCTCGAAGGTCTCGGTTATCGCCACATGCTTGCGGCGACCGGCGACGAGGCCGTGCGCCTCTGGGCCGAGCACCGGCCGCAGATCGTGCTGATGGATATTTCCCTGCCGGGCTTCAACGGCTTCGAGGCCGCGCGCCTCATCCGGCAGATGGAGGAAACCGGCGGCGGCACCCGTACCCCGATCATCGGCGTGCTCACCCAGGCATTCGAGCGTGACCGCGCCGAATGCGTCAAATCAGGCATGGACGACGTCATCATGAAACCCGTCAGCCCTGACATGCTGGAGACTGTATTTCAGAAATATCTAATGAACGAGGCCATGCGGGCCCAAAACTGAAGCATGTCGCGCAAAAGTGTGCAGGCGCCAAAATACCCGTCAACTCCCCAGATTTTAGGGAGGTTCAGGCGGCTATGCCGCTGATTTACTATCGAATTGTTAAGACCTGCCGGTCATTCTTCTGCATGGCTCCGGAGGAAAGCTCGGGTTTGGATGATGAAATCGGCAGACATAGCTTTCTTGACCGTCGGTCAGAATGAGCTTCAGGCGATGGCCTATACCGATCCGCTGACCGGATTGGGCAACCGCAATCGCATGCGGGACAAGGTCTTGCAGATCTCCGCTGAGCGCGCCAGCGATCCGGCCCCCTTCACCATCGGCATCGTCAACCTCGACAGTTTCAAGCCGATCAACGATCTGTTCGGCTCGACAGCCGGCGATGAAATCCTCTGTCAGGTCGCCCATCGTCTCAGAGCCTGCATTCCTGACGGCGCGCTGGTCACCCGCCACGATGGCGACGAATTCGCCTTCGTGCTGCCGTTGATCTTCGAGCGGGCGAGTGCCGAGAAATTCGGCCAGATGATCCGCGAGGTGCTGTCGGCGCCTTATGACCTCGGCGACCGCAATGTCCGTCTTTCCGCCTCCCTCGGCTTTTCCATCTATCCCTTCGCCGGAGAGGATTGTGAGGAGTTGCTGAAGAGCGCCGAAACCGCCCTCTACCGTTCCAAGCGCCGCGGCCGCGGCCAGATCACCGTCTATTCGCGCGAGATCGCCCAGGAAATGAAGCGCGCGACCCAGCTGGAGCAGGCGCTCAGAAACGCCATCATCTCCGATGCGATCGACGTGCATTTCCAGCCGATCGTCTCGCTGTCCAACAATCAGGTCGTCGGCTTCGAGGCGCTCGCCCGCTGGAACGATCCCGATCTCGGCTTCGTGTCGCCCGGCGTCTTCGTGCCGCTGGCCGAGGAGCGCGGCTTCATCGACGCACTGTCGGAGGCGCTGCTGCGCAAAGCCGCCGAGGCAGCGCTCTCTTGGCCGCGCGAACTCTTCCTGTCATTCAATCTTTCCTCGGCCCAGCTGATGGATCCGGGCACGAGCAGCAGCGTCCTGTCGATCCTCGGGCGCGTCGGCTTCGATCCGCATCGCCTGGAGCTGGAGATCACCGAGACGGCGGTGATGAGTTCGGCCGATACCGCTCACCGCATCATCGCCGATCTGCGCGCCGCCGGTGTACGCATCTCGCTCGACGATTTCGGCACCGGCCAATCGAGCCTCGGGCGCCTGCGCGACTTCATCTTCGACAAGATCAAGATCGACCGCGCCTTCGTCTCGCGCATCAATTCCGATCGCGCCTCCGAACACATCATCAAGGCGATCCTCACCATGTGCGAGGGCTTGGAGCTGGAAGTCGTAGCGGAAGGCATCGAGGATTATGCCGAGGCGGTGAAATTGCGCGCACTCGGCTGCGGCATGGGCCAGGGCTATCACTTCGGCCGTCCGGCCGACGGTATCGCCACGCTGCGCTTCCTGCACGAAAACTACTACGATCCAACCATGGCGGAGCGTGTCAGCGCATAAAACGATGGCGCCCCTGGGAGCGCCATCGCCTACGCTATACTACCGCGCACGGATTACTTGGGCGTGGTCGAGCCAGTCGCCGTGGTATCGGTACCGGTCGCAGCCGGAGCCTTTTCGGCCGCCAGCATTGCCAGCGTCTTGAACTCAGGTGCGGCCTTCAGCGATTCAGCCGTTTCGCTGGTCGTCAGCTTGACGCTGCCGTCCTGGGTATTCTGCGCGACGGTGATCTTTTCCATCGGCACGGCGACGTTCTTTTCGCCGATCCCGAGGAAGCCGCCGACGCCAACGATTGCGGCAACCATGCCGCCGTCCTTCTTGAGAATCAAGTCGTTGACGCTGCCGATGCTTTCATTGTTGGCGTTATAGACCGACTGGCCGATATAGGTGTTGGCGCTCACCTGGTCCGGAGACTGTTCCGTCAGATAGCTGGCATCAGCCGTATCTGCCGTCGGTGCCGGGGCAGGAGCCTGTGCGGCATCGCCGGCGGGCTTGGTGACATCAGGCGTCATCGGCTTCGGTGCTGCCGGATCGGCGGGAGCCGTCTGGGTCGGAGCGGCGGGATCCGCCGGCTGCGGCGCCGTCTGCGAGAATGCCGCCGGTGCGAAAGCCGTGGCAAACAGTGCGCCAGCGGCAACGGTCGTCAAGAGTTTGCGTGTCATTTCGAACCTACCTTCACTTCCCTGGAGTAATCGCTGACCCGGCAACGTCTGTGTGATTGCCGCGCCGGTTCGAAAGGAAAATGACTGGTGGGCCGATTGGTTCCGGTTGAAGACACGGAAAATTTCTCGATTTTCACGGAACATTTATCGAAGAACCGCTGCTGAAACGAGAAAAAGGCGCCCGGGTCGGGAGCGCCTCTGATGGACTCAGATCCCGCCGTGTCAGATCACATAGACGGGATCGAACACGCCTTTGACGTCGATGCCGAGTTCCAGAAGCGCGCCGGCGCTCGGCTGCGCCGAACGGGCGTCTTCGTCGAGCCCTTCCCAGGCGGTCGTCACAGCCAGGCGGTCGGCATTGACGCCGATGAAGGCGGGGCAGGAGGGCTGAACGGCGGGAACCGTGTAGCGCGAGATGCGCAGGCCATCGGGATTATAGCGGTCGACGACACCCGCACCCCAGCGTGCATTCCAGATATAACCGTCGGCATCGACCACCGAACCGTCGATGTCGCCGGGCTCGTTCATGCTATCGACCAGCACGATCGGCTCGCCCGAGGGCAGGCCGGTCAACGGATCGACCATGACGCGCATCAGCCGGTTGATGCGGGAATCCGTATAATAGCCGATCGTGCCATCAGGCGAGAAGCAGATCGAATTCGGAATGCTGATGCCGTTGAAGATCTTCGTCACCTTGCCGCCCGCGACATGATAGATGGCGCCGGCCTGATTTTCCGCCCGTTTGCTCATCGTGCCGATCCAGAGCGCACCGGAAGGGTGGGTGCGGCCGTCGTTCGAACGGTTTTCCGGCCTGTCGTTTTCAAGCGCTGCGTAGAAGGTGAGGTTGCCGCTCGCCACGTCACGTACGAAGAGCCCTTCCTCCGTCGCGATCAGCTGCCGCCCGGCGTCGATGCGGGCCAATACGCTCGCCATTACAGGCAGCGGGTGCACCTTTTTCTCGCTCGTCGAAAGATTGAGCTCGTGCAGTTCCTTGCCGAGAATGTTGAACCACCAGACGGTGTTGCTGTCCGGATCATAGGTCGGGCCTTCGCCGAGGACGGAATTGGTATTGCAAAGTGTTTTGCCCTCGAACTCATAAATATCGGTCATACGTTCACGCTCCCAATGGCTGCATCATAAGCGTAAATGGTCGCCTTGGCGCGCTCGGCAACCTCTGATGCGGTCATTCCCGGCTTGTAGATGCTGGTGCCGAGGCCGAAGGCGAAGATGCCGGCCTTGGTGTAATCGCCGAAATTCTTGTCCGACACACCGCCGACGGCGGCAATCGTCAGCTCCGGCGGCAGGATTGCCCGGATCGCCGTGATGCCGGAAGGACCGAGCACACTGGCCGGAAAGAATTTGAGACCGGTGGCGCCGGCGCGCGCAGCCGCCAGCGCCTCGGTCGGCGTAAAGACGCCCGGCATCGTCACCATGCCGTATTCGCGCGCCCGGATGATCACCTCGGGCTCGACATTCGGCGTGACCAGCAGCTTGCCGCCAGCTGCATGCAGGCTGTCGACCGCCTCGATGGTCAGCACTGTACCGGCGCCGATCAGCACCTCGGCCGGCGCCATCTTCGCGGCGATTTCGATGGATTTGAACGGTTCCGGCGAGTTGAGCGGGATCTCGATCGCCGTCAGGCCGTTTTCGATCAGAGCACCGACGACGCTTTCGGTCTCGTCGGGCCGGATGCCGCGAAGGATGGCGATCAGCGGACGCTTCATGTCGGGGAAGGGAATACGGTTCATCGTGTCAGCTTTCTCAATTCGGCCAGATGGCTTCGGCGGCGGCCGAAAGCCCGCGGCGCACGGCGGCGTCGGCGTCGATGGCGGTGAAGGCAAGGGAGAGGGTTCTAAAGGCCTGTTCGTAGAGCGCCTGCAGGCGCCCGGAGGCGACGAGGGTGATGGTGGTGCCGTTTGCCGCATCCTGCAGCGCCCCGGCGATTTCGAGGCCGATCAGCGTACCGGAAAGCCGGGCTTGCGCGGCAGCGGCAGAAATCCCGTGCAGGAGCTGGCCGGAACGGGCGGCAAAGAGCAGGTTGGAGGCAAGGGCCGGGCTTGCGAAAGCGGCCGAGACCGCGGCCTCGAAGGCCGCCGCATCCGCCGGCTGCTCTTCCACACCGGCCACGGCATGCGAAAGGATCGTGTGTTTGCTGATGACGTCGAAAAGCTCGCCGGTCATGAAGGTCGAAAAGCCGGTCACCTTGCTGTCCGTCACATGCACCCATTTCGAATGCGTGCCGGGCATGCAGACCGCCTGCGCGCCTGAGCTTGCGCGGCCGAGCGCGCCGAGAAGCTGGGTTTCCTCGCCGCGCATGACGTCGGGCCTCGCCATGTCCCGCTGGGCAAGGCCCGGCAGGATGCGGATGTCGCGGCTTTCGCCGGGCACGGAGACCGCCCCGGTCAGGATCGAGGCGAGCGGCGCCGGCACGTCGATGTAACCGGCCTCGACCCAGCCCTGCCTGGCGCCGGCCATGCCGCAGACGATCGCTGGCAGGTTTTCCGGCGCCTCGATGGCGGCGAGATGGCCGGCAAGCACCGCAGAAAAGCCGGTCTTTGCCGCGCTCGTCATGCCTTCGCCGCTTCGGCGTTCGGCAAGGACGGTGCCGTCCCTGCCGATCAGCCAGAGCCGAAAACTGCTGGTGCCCCAGTCCACCGCGACATAAGCGGGATTTGTCATTACAGAACGCCTCCATCGACAATCAGGGACTGGGCGGTCATCGCCGCCGCACAGTCGGATGCAAGAAACAGGCAGGGACCGACGATCGCATCGGGCTTGAGCGCGACCTTCAGGCACTGGTCCTCGACCGAGCGCGCAATGCTCTCCTCGGTGAGCCAGTGCTGCATCTGCCGCTCGGTGACCACCATGCCGGGCAGGATGCAGTTGACCCGGATGTTCTCCGGCCCGAGCCTGCCCGCCAGGCTCTTCGTCAGCCCGACGACCGCCGCCTTGGCTGCCGCATAGGCGGGAAAGCCGCCCATGTTCAGCTTGAAGGCGATCGACGACATATTGATGATCGCTCCGCCGCCGGCCGTCCGCATCGACGGCACGACTGCCTGCGAGGTGAAGAACACATGCTTGAGGTTGACCGCCTGGTTGTTGTCCCAATAGGCCTCGGTCACCTCGTCGAATTCATGGCGGTCATCCCAGGCGGCATTGTTGACGAGCACGCGGATCGGTCCTGAATTGGCAATGACGTTATCGACCGTGCGCCGGATCGCCTCGATGTCCCGCAGGTCGGCATGGTGAAAGGAGACCGGATGTGCCGTGTCCCGCGACAGCCTTTCGGCAAGCTCGCGGCCCGCGATCTCGGCGATATCGATGAACGAGACCTTGGCGCCCTGGCGCGCGAAGCCTTCGACGATCGCAGCACCGATGCCCGATCCGCCGCCAGTCACCAGCACGGGTCGGTCTTTGAATTCGGGAAATTGTGCTGCCATCATGGTCACCGTCGCCTCCCCACCTCTGTTGTTCCATTACTTGGAACTTAATTTGACTATATGGAATTATCGAATTACACTGCCCTTTCTGTCAAGGGCGGACAAGGTGATGAATTCAAACGGCGAAAGCACGGCACAGACACGCGAGACCGGCACGCTCGGCAAACTGATGGTTCTGCTCGATCTCGTCACCCATGCCGATGCGCCGCTGCGTTTCACCGATATCCTGGCCCTTGCCGGCCAGCCGCGCGGCACGCTGCATCGCCAGCTCACCCATCTGGTCGAGGAGGGGCTGCTCGAGCTCGATGGCGACGGCCGTTATGCACCCGGCCTGCGCCTGCTCGATTTCGCCGCGCGCAGCTGGGCGCGCAACGAGTTCCGCCTGATTGCCGAACCGCACCTTAGAGATCTGCAGCAGGCGACCGGCGAGACGGTGCATCTCGGCGTTCTGAGAGGGCAGTCGATCATCTATCTCGATAAGGTCGAAGGCCGTCAGCCGGTGCGCATGTATTCGCAGATCGGCAATGCCTCGCCCTGTTATTGCACCGGCGTCGGCAAGGCCGCCCTTTCGCTGCTGCCGGCCGAAAGCCTCGTCGATCTGCTTGCCGGCCTGAGCTTCACCAGCTTTACCGCCTCGACCCATGTCTCTGCCAAAACGCTGCTTGCCGAAATCCGCGAGATTGCCGATCAGGGCTATGCCTTCGACCGCGAAGAGCATGAGGCCGGCATCCGCTGCGTTGCCGCACCCATCTGGTCGGAGGATCGGACCTTTATGGGTGGCATTTCGATTACCGGCCCGGCCTATCGCTTGTCGATGGAACTTCTGCACCAATGGTCCGTTCCGGTGCAACTGGCGGCTGCGAGCATCATGGAAGGCATGCGCGTCCGTCTCGGTCCGCGCCGCTGACGGAAGATCGCCGTCGGCCACTGCTGGACGTAATCGCAGAGCATGCTTATGATAAGCGCGATATTGAGATTTTCCGGCGAATCACCACAACTAGAACGGTCCGCGAAATCTACAACCATTCACCGGCCGAACGCTCAACGCCGCAGCCGATTCCAACCAGCGATCGTCTTTTCCCGATGCAATCGAGCCGGCCGCGGCGGGCAGGTTTCGCAAACGGTTTGCCGGCCGCTGTGCCGAAGATGAAGAAATGTGATGGCACCCTTGTCGCAAACATCCACGGAAGAAGACGATTATGTTCAGGAAATAGCGGGCCTGAAGACCCAGTTCGATATTTTCCGTTTCATGAAACGGGTGACGGAAGCCTATCGCAGCCGTGCCTTCATGGTTCTCAACCTGCCACCGATCACTTCCCTCGATCTTCAGGGCAGCACCGTCATCACCAGCTGGCCGGCCGAGCTTCTGGCCCTCTACGACCAGGAGGGCCTGATGGTGAACAGTCCGGTCCTCAGGCGGCTGAGAACATCCGCGCGGCCCTTCTTCTACGATATGTCGCGGCAGAATTGGTCGCGGGACGACGGCAAGTCCATTCTCGTCGCCTCCCTGTTTGAACGTTTCAAGATGATGCGCTGCGCCTATTTCCCGACGCATGAGCCCTCCGGCCTGCGCGGCGCCGTCTCTTTCGCCGGCGACCGCGAACCCTTCAGCCCGGCCGAGATGCGCGAGCTCTGCTACATCGCCATCCATGTCTTCGACAGGCTCGCCGAGATCCGCAACCTCGATACGCGCATGACGGATACACTGACCGACCGCGAGATCGATTGCCTCAACTGGACGGCGGCCGGTAAGACCAGTGCCGAAATCGCTGAAATCCTGACCCTGTCCGAGCATACGGTCAATCACTACCTCAACCGCGCCACCAAGAAGCTCGATACGGTCAACCGCACCCAGGCGGTCGCCAAGGCGCTGCGCATCGGCCTGATCAAATAAGTTGCAAAAAACAACCGACTGCTTTCGAAGCCGCCCAGCGCATAGGCATGTCTTTCCCGTTGAGGGGCTGTCGCAAGCGCTTTTGCAGTCTTTTCCTTGATTTCCCATCTGGCACGCTTTCTGCATCTCTTGTGCGAGAGGTCCAGAGGGGACTTTGAGGCCAGCGCCAGGAAATGGCGCGGCCGACACACCGCTGTCCGACGCCGTTGCCGCTTTTCTCCCGGCTCTTCGGTGTCGGCGGCGGTTGTTGCGTTTTGGCACCGCTTCTTTCCCGGCTGCCTGCGATTTCGTCTCCCCGTTCACTTTTCGCTGGTCTTTTTTTCGGCTTGCTCTAGTTCGCCCCGGATTGCGCCGGTTCTCGGGGAACCCGTTGCGGCCATCAGGGCGAAAGCCCGGCGGACTTGATGGCCGCAACGGATTGCCAATTCTCCCCGGCGCTCTTTTGGTGCGCCGGACTTTCCTCCCGATGATTTTGTTTGGCGAAGGCTTCCGTCTCCACTATCTCTACTGCATGATTTCAGCCCCGATCGGAGTCGATCGGGGCTGAAATCATGCAGCAATTCAAAGTGCTACAACGTCCTTTGCGCATCTTGAAAGACGCGCGGCGCTGTAGTCTGAAAAGAAGCAGTGAGGGTGGAATGACCGACGTCACCAAGGAACAGGTTCTCGAAACGCTGAAGACCGTGCGTGGACCCGATCTCGAGCACGATATCGTCGAGCTCGGTATGGTCTCCGACGTCTTCATCTCCGACGGCAAGGTTTATTTCTCCATCACCGTCCCGGCCGACCGCGCCAGGGAGCTGGAGCCGATGCGGCTCGCCGCCGAGCGCGTCATCAAGGAAATGCCGGGCGTCAAGGGTGCCCTCGTCACACTGACCGCCGACAAGAAGGCCGCCGCCGCTCCGGCTGCCCGGCCGAACCCGCCTCACGGCCATGCCGGCCATGATCACCAACATGATCATGCGGGCCACGCTCACGCTCCTCAACAGCCGCCGCGCGCCGGCAAGATCGGTGTGCCCGGCATCGGCGCCATCATCGCCGTCGCCTCGGGCAAGGGTGGGGTCGGCAAGTCGACCACCGCCGTCAATCTCGCACTCGGCCTGCTCGCCAACGGCCTTCGTGTCGGCATTCTCGATGCTGATATTTATGGTCCCTCGATGCCGCGGCTCTTGAAGATATCCGGCCGCCCGACGCAGATCGACGGCCGCATCATCAATCCGATGGAGAATTATGGCCTCAAGGTCATGTCGATGGGTTTCCTTGTCGACGAGGAGACGGCGATGATCTGGCGCGGGCCGATGGTCCAGTCGGCGCTGCTGCAGATGCTGCGCGAAGTCGCCTGGGGTGAACTCGACGTTCTCGTCGTCGACATGCCGCCCGGCACCGGCGACGCCCAATTGACCATGGCCCAGCAGGTGCCGCTTGCCGGCGCCGTCATCGTCTCGACGCCGCAGGATCTGGCGCTGATCGATGCCCGCAAGGGCCTCAACATGTTCCGCAAGGTCGAGGTGCCGGTGCTCGGCATCGTCGAGAATATGAGCTATTTCATCGCCCCGGATACCGGCACCCGCTACGACATCTTCGGCCATGGCGGCGCCCGCAAGGAGGCCGAGCGCATCGGCGTGCCCTTCCTCGGCGAAGTGCCGCTGACGATGAACATCCGCGAAACCTCCGACGCCGGCACGCCGCTCGTCGCCTCCGAGCCGAACGGCGTCGTCGCCGGCATCTATCGCGGCATCGCCGCCAAGGTCTGGGAACAGGTCGCCGGCCAGTCCCAGCGCCCGGCGCCGGCGATCGTCTTCGAATAATGCATGCCGCCCGGAAGTGTGAAGCGGTTCCGGGATAAAGGCATGCATCACAACAAATGCATGCCGCCCGGAAGTGTGAAGCGGTTCCGGGATAACGGCATGCACACAAACAAAGAGCTGAAGCGCATCGCATGGATCACCTGCGATGCGCTGCGCTTTAGACGGCGCCGAATCACCGCGGCGGATACCCCAAATTGTGGGGGAAACGTGGTGAAAAGCCGCGCTTCACGGAAGATGTCTTGATTATTTCACGGCTTTGCTTCATATGCCGCGGCGCCATGATGGCGTTTTGCTGCAGATGCTCAGTGACGGCTGTCTTCGTTTCGAAGAGGCCGGCCCGCCTGCAAGTTCGGAGTTATCTTGTCGATCGAAGGATTGGGAACTGCGATGCGGTTGAGCACAACGCGCATGCCGGCCTTTAAGGTTGGATGCAGCCGGAGAGACGACCGGTGATTACCGCTTACTGTTCCAATTGCAGGTCGGTCGAGATCCGCGATCTGTCGCATGCCGCCTCCTTTCCCGAGGATGTCGTCTGGATCGACATGATCGAGCCGACCCGCGACGAGGAACTCTATGTCGAGAGGGTTCTCGGCATCGAGGTCCCGACCCGCGACGACCTCAAGGATATCGAGCCTTCCGCCCGTCTCTATGTCGAAAACGAGGCCGTCTTCATGACCGCCTCGCTGCTCTGGAAGGCTGACACCGACGTACCGACGCTGACCGATGTCGCCTTCATCCTGACTGGAAATCGCCTGGTCACCATTCGCTACGCCCATCCCAAATCCTTTGCGCTGTTTATCGCCGCCCTCCACCGGCTGCCGGAAAACTGGCGCAGCGGCGCTGCCCTTCTTGCCAAGCTCTTGGAGACGATCGTCGACCGCACCGCCGAGATCCTCGAAATCTCCGTCTCGCGCCTCGACATCCTGTCGATGCATGTCTTCGGCGACCGGGCAAGGAAGGTGCGCAAGCCCTCGAACTATCTCGAGGAGAAGTTGCGCGATATCGCCGGCCATCACCGAATGATCAGCAAGGTGCGCGACAGTCTCGGTTCGCTGTCCCGCCTGCTGACCTTCTTCCACACCGTCCCGGCGATCCAGCAGGACCGCGAGGCGAAGGAGCTCTGCCGCACCGTCTCGCGCGATATCCAGTCGCTGTCGGAACATGCTTCCTTCGTCGCAGGCAATATCACCTTCCTGCTCGACGCTTCGCTCGGCCTGATCAACATCGAGCAGAACTCGATCATCAAGATTTTCTCGATCGCCTCGGTGGTATTCTTGCCGCCGACATTGGTCGCCTCCATCTATGGTATGAACTTTCAGGTCATGCCGGAGCTGAACTGGGCAGCGGGTTATCCCTATTCGCTGGCCCTGATGGTGTTATCCGCCGTCATCCCCTTTTTCTTTTTCCGCTGGAAAGGCTGGCTCTGAGGAGCCTGTTGAAACTTCATGTCCGAAGATAGCCATCCGAACGAACGTCATATGACGCCGAAAAAGCTGTTCTATCTCGGGCTGGGTTCCGTCGGTGTCGTCTACGGCGATATCGGCACCAGCCCGCTCTATGCCTTTCGCGAGGCGCTGAAGCCTGTGGCCCACGACGGCGTTACCCGTTTCGAGATCATCAGCCTGATTTCGCTGATGATCTGGGCTCTGACGATCATCGTCACCATCAAATATGTGCTCTTCCTGTTGCGCGCCGACAATGACGGCGAGGGCGGCACGCTGTCGCTGCTTGCCTTGCTGATGAAGACCGCCAACGGCCACACCGCCATCCTGATGTTGCTCGGCCTGATGGGTGCGGCCCTCTTCCTCGGCGACGCGATGATCACGCCGGCTCTATCCGTGCTGTCGGCCGTCGAGGGTCTGAAGCTCGTCACACCCAGGCTCTCTGAATATATCGTGCCGATCTCGGTGGTGATCCTGGCGCTGCTCTTCGTCGTGCAATCGCGCGGCACCGGCGCCGTCGCGAAGTTCTTCGGCCCGATCACCGCCGTCTGGTTCCTCGTCATGGCTGCCGCCGGCATTTCCCATATCTCGGATGATTACGGCATCCTTGCCGCCTTCAATCCCTATTATGCCGTCGCCTTCCTGCTGCATGAGGGCTTCTACGGCATTGTCGTGCTTGGCGCCGTCTTCCTGACGGTGACGGGCGCCGAGGCGCTTTATGCCGATCTCGGCCATTTCGGCCGCCGCCCGATCCAGTGGGCCTGGTTCCTGCTGGTTTTCCCGGCGTTGACGCTGAACTATCTCGGGCAGGGGGCGCTCGTTCTCGGCAATCCGATGACGATGTCCGATCCCTTCTATCTGATGTTTCCGAAATGGGCGCTGCTGCCGGTCGTCATCCTCGCGACCGCCGCGACGATCATCGCCAGCCAGGCGGTCATCACCGGCGCCTTCTCGATGGTGCGCCAGGGCATCAACCTCGGCTTTCTGCCGCGCATGGAAATCCTCTTCACCTCGGAAACCAATACCGGGCAGATCTTCGTGCCTTCGGTCAACGCCGTGCTGTTCATCGGCGTCATTTTCCTGGTGCTGAGTTTCAAGACATCGGACGCGCTGGCGACCGCCTACGGCATCTCCGTCACCGGCGCCATGGTCGTCACCTCGATCATGGCTTTCGAATTCGTCCGCGCCCGCTGGAACTGGTCGCTGCCGGTTGCGGTGATCGCGCTCGCGCCGCTGGTCGTGCTCGAAATGATCTTCCTCGGCGCCAATCTTTTGAAGATCCACGACGGCGGCTATATCCCGATCCTGATCGCCACGGCCTTTACCGTCGTCATGTGGACCTGGCGTCGCGGCACCGCGATCCTGATGGAAAAGACCCGCCACACCGATATTCCGCTCGCCTCCTTCGTCAGCTCGATCGAGCGCAAGAGCGAACATTCGCCGGCCCAGGTTCCGGGCACCGCGATCTTCCTGACCAGCGATCCGGAATCCGCGCCCGCTGCCTTGCTGCACAATCTCAAGCACAACCACGTGCTTCACGACCGCAACGTCATACTGACGATCCGCACGATCAACAAACCGCGCGTGCCGAGCCACGACCGCTACAGGGTCGAGCAGATTTCCGAGCGCTTCTCCCGCGTCGAGCTGCTCTTCGGCTTCATGGAATCGCAGAACGTCTCGCAGGCCTTGGCGACATTGCGCAAGACAGGACTGAAGTTCGACATCATGTCGACCTCCTTCTATCTCGGCCGCCGCAAGCTGGTGCCGGACGCCAAATCTGGCATGCCCTACTGGCAGGATCGGCTGTACATCGCGCTCGCCAACGCCGCCGCCAACCCCTCGGATTACTTCCGCCTGCCGGCGAACCGGGTGGTGGAACTGGGCTCGCACGTTATAATTTGATGCGTTGAAAGAGGGGCGCTTGCTTCGGCCCTAGCTCAGCGATGTTTCGGGAACTTCGGCCTTCGCGATAAAGACCCCGCCCCAAACCCCTCCCCACAAGGGGGAGGGGCTTAACTTGCCGCTCCGACGCTTCCCACTTCATCGCTTCATCCGCAGAACGGCTGATGTTTGTTGCGTCGAGCGCCGCACATTAGTCCCTCCCCTTGTGGGGAGGGGTTGGGGAGGGGCTTTTCACAAAGCTGCGACACACCTCATCCCACGAAATTATCCCTCACATTAGAACATCCAAAACTTCTCACGGTCACATTTCGGTACGGCCTGTTAACCGGACATCAAGGTTAATGCGGGATTTTTAATGGAATGTTCCCGCGTTCCATGCCCGGAGTCCGTGTTGCGTCGAAAGAGCCCTTCCCGTAGCAAGCTGCGTCTTATTCCCGAGAATTGGGTGTCGCCCGTAATCTTCGGTCTCGCCGGCTGGCTGTTTTTCCCGAGCGCCGCATCTCATGCCGATCTCGCCGCCATGCTCGCCGGCCTCGATCATGAGGGGGAGAACTGGCGCATGGTGCTGACCAATTCGCCGGCCGGCTCCATCCACCAGGCTGAACTCGCCTTTCCCGAGCCGACGGTGACCGGTTCGATCTCCGCCGGTGCCGGCATGGTGCTGCCCGACGGCCGCAAGGTCGCCTTCACTGCCAAGAACAAAGGCCACGAGGACACGCCGGACGAGGATCGCGTCAACCGCGGCACCAAGAAGGGCCGCGTCGTCGCCGTCGAGAAGATGCAGCCGCCGAAGGACTTTTCAGCCGGCTCCATCCTCGAGCGCACCAAGATGCTCTTCACCCCGAGCTTCGATCTCAAGGACCGGTCGGCTTTCGTCAAGCCGAAGATCCAGGGCAAGGAAATCGAGATCGCCACATCTTTCTATAAGACGCAGCCTGCGGTGACCGATAATGGCGTGCCGGCAATGCTCGCAAGCCTGGTCACCAGCAACAAGGCCGATGTTCTGGCCACCGCCTATGCACCGGCCACACCCGACTATGCCCGCCAGTCGCCCTTCGATTCTATCCTGACCGAACAGGACAGCGGCCGCTTCGTTCCGGAGATCGGCCCGCGCGATCATGCCTGGGCCGCAAGCGTGCTGGCGCCGAGCGTCTTTTCCGCCCGCGAACAGCAGTGCCTTGCCTCCGGCATCTATTTCGAGGCGCGGGGAGAATCGGTGAAGGGCCAGGCGGCCGTCGCCCAGGTCATCCTCAACCGCGTCCGCAACCCTTCCTATCCGAAGACCATCTGCGGCGTCGTCTATCAGAACGAGGATTGGCGCAACCGCTGCCAGTTTTCCTTCGCCTGCGACAGCATCAAGGACAGGGTGAACTCGGAATATCACTGGCGAGTCGCCCGCGACGTTGCGATGGCGGTGACATCAGGCAAGATCTGGCTGCCGCAGGTGGGTTCGGCGACGCACTATCATGCCGTCTATGTCAGACCGAAATGGGCAAAGACCATGGAAAAGGTCGGCCGCATCGGTCTTCATGTGTTCTATCGCACCTATGGCGGCGGCTGGAGCTGAGATAAATCGCCAGGGCAAGCCGATTTCCGGCCCGGAAAAGCGGATTCTTTCCGTCGAATTTGCGCGATCGACCCGGAGTCGATTTATCTCTTTGATTTGATGGAATTATTTTCTCGCTGGACAGAAGCTGTCTACGCCTTGACTATGCTAATCCCTAAAACTATGTTGCGCGCGACTTCAGAACGGGCCGGAAGGGTCTCAACCTTCGCGTCCGGGGTCCGAATGACCGGGGTAGCGGGAGTGCGGGCGACGGGCAGGCGAGGAGGGATCCATGGCGGATGACCGCGAGGAAAGTCTTGAGAAGCGCCGTGCGCAATTGGAAGCGAAACTCGCGACCAAGCGCGTCGAGACGGGACAGGACGAGGCTAGGGAAGCCCGCGCCGAGGTAAGCCGCAAAGGTTATGCCCAGGCGATGAAGCTCTCCAGCGAGTTCATTTCCGCAATCGTCGTCGGTGCCGTCCTTGGCTATGTCCTCGACCGTTTTGTTGGCACGGCGCCTTGGGGTTTGATTGTTCTTCTGCTTCTCGGATTTTGTGCCGGCGTTCTGAACGTCCTGCGTTCTGCGGGGGTGGTGGCCCATCCCCTGGATGACGACAAGAAATAAGGACCGGTTCCGGTCCAGTGCAATGACCCCGCGTCCTGCGGGCCAAAGAGAGAGAACAAGCGGTGTCTAACGATCCGACTCATCAGTTCCTGATCCAGAAGATTGTGCCGATCGAAATCGGCGGAATTGATTTTTCGTTCACCAATGCATCGCTCTTCATGGCCGTTTCAGCTGCCGCTGCTGCAGGCTTCCTCTATTTCTCGACCTCGAACCGCGCCATCGTGCCGGGCCGTTCGCAGTCGGTCGCCGAAATGTCCTACGAATTCATCGCCAACATGCTGAAGGAAGGCGCTGGCAAGCAGGGAATGAAATTCTTCCCGCTGGTCTTCTCGCTCTTCATGTTCGTCCTGACGGCCAACCTGCTCGGCATGTTCCCGTATTTCTTCACGGTGACGAGCCAGATCATCGTCACCTTCGCGCTCGCAATTTTGGTTATCGGTACGGTTCTCGTCTACGGTTTCTATAAGCACGGCTTCCACTTCCTGAATGTCTTCGTGCCCTCGGGCGTGCCGGGCATTCTGCTGCCGCTGGTCGTCACGATCGAAATCATCTCCTTCCTGTCGCGACCGATTTCGCTGTCGGTTCGTCTTTTCGCCAACATGCTCGCCGGTCACATCACGCTCAAAGTGTTCGCAGGCTTCGTCGCCTCGCTCGGAACCATGGGTGCTCTCGGTATCGGCGGCGCCGTTCTTCCCCTCATCATGACCGTCGCCCTGACCGGTCTCGAGTTCCTCGTCGCCTTCCTCCAGGCTTACGTCTTTGCGGTGCTGACTTGCATGTACCTCAACGATGCAATCCATCCGGGCGGGCACTAAGGATAACGACATCGACGTCAATGGGCGTCAGTCATTCGCCGCAACAACCATTTCAAAGGAGTTCAACATGGAAGCGGAAGCAGCAAAGTACATCGGTGCAGGCCTGGCTTGCTTTGGTATGGCCGGTACGGCTCTCGGCCTCGGCAATATTTTCGGCAGCTACCTCTCCGGCGCACTGCGCAATCCGTCTGCCGCTGACAGCCAGTTCGGCCGTCTGGTATTCGGCTTCGCCGTTACGGAAGCTCTGGGCATCTTCTCGCTGCTCGTCGCTCTCCTCCTCCTCTTCGCCGTCTGATATCGGCGAATAGATGGATCACGGCCTGCGACCGCAAGCCGTGATCCTTTGCATTTGCAGTCCACCTGGAGGTGAGCATGTTTTTTGTGACCCCGGCTTACGCTGAGGAAGCACCGGCGGCAGCGACGGGTACGGATGCGCACGCCGCTCCGGCCGCAGGCGAGGTCCATACCGAGACTGGTGTTGCCGAAGGCGAACACGCCCGCGGCCCTTTTCCGCCTTTCGATTCGACGACCTACGCGTCCCAGCTGCTCTGGCTGGTGATCACGTTCGGCGTCTTCTATTTGCTCATGCAAAAGGTCATCGCGCCGCGCATCGGGACCATCCTCGATCAGCGTCACACGCGCATTTCCCAGGATCTGGAAGAGGCAGGCCGCCTGAAGGGCGAAGCCGACGCCGCCGTCCAGACCTATGAAGGTGAACTGGCCGCTGCCCGCGCCAAATCCAACGCGATCGGCTCCGCCGCACGCGACGCCGCCAAGGCCAAGGCCGAAGAGGAACGCCGCTCTGTCGAGGCGAGCCTTTCGGAAAAGATTAAGGCTGCCGAGCTGCGTATCGGCGAGATCAAGGCCAAGGCCTTCGCCGACGTCGGCACCATTGCCGAGGAAACGGCGGCTGCCGTTGTCGATCAGCTGATCGGCGGCACCGTCGCCAAGGCCGATGTCGCCGCCGCCGTCGCGGCTGCCAAGAAGGAGGCTTGATCGATGGAATTTCTTGATGCGACTTTCTTCGCCTTTGTCGGCCTCGTCCTCTTCCTGGCGCTGGTCGTTTACCTGAAGGTTCCGGGCATGATGGCACGGTCGCTCGACGACCGCGCCGACCAGATCCGCAACGAGTTGGCCGAAGCCAAGCGTCTGCGCGAGGAGGCCCAACACCTGCTCGCCGAATACCAGCGCAAGCGCAAGGAAGCGGAAGCCGAAGCGGCCCACATCGTTGCCGCCGCCGAGCGCGAAGCCGAAATGCTGACCGCCGAAGCGAAGAAGAAGACGGAAGAATTCGTCGCCAACCGCACGGCGCTGTCCGAGCAGAAGATCAAGCAGGCCGAGGTCGAGGCGATGAAGGCGGTGCGTTCCGCTGCCGTCGATCTCGCCATCGCGGCTGCTGAAACCGTGCTTGCCAAGCGGGCCGACACCAAGATCCAGTCCGAGCTCTTCGGCAATGCCGTCGGCCAGGTCAAGACGCGGCTGAACTGAACTGCTTCCAAAAGATTGAGAGAAAAGGCCGGGTATGTCCCGGCCTTTTCTTTTGCTGATTACTCGGTCTCGTGCCGAGGATCCTCTGCAATCGACGGCATATGTTCGGTCAATCCCGCTGCGGTCCGGTGCCTTCACCCAGCGTCAGCCCCTCATCCGGCTGCCGCCACCTTCTCCCCGCAGGCGGGGAGAAGGGGATATGCGGCGGGCCTCTCCGTCCCCCGCCTACCTCTCGCAGGGCACGTCCCCTCGCCCCGTTTACGGGGAGAGGGTTAGGGTGAGGGGCAGCCTTCGGTGTGAACCGGACAGTATTGGGACAAGCTCGCGCAAATCCCGATCTTTTGAATAACCTATTCGGAAAGCAGCTCGTCCGTCTCAGGACCGTTCTCGGTCTTGCGCAACGGCCTGAAGCTCATCCGGTGCAGCGAGCAGGGGCCGTGTCTCTCGATACCGGCCCGGTGCTGCGCCGTGCCGTAGCCCACATGCGCCGCAAAGCCGTAGTCCGGAAACACGCTATGGGCCCGCGCCATCATCCGGTCGCGCGTCACCTTGGCGACGATCGAGGCGGCGGCGATCGAGACCGAGCGGGCATCGCCCTTGACCACGGCCTGTCCGGGGCAGTCAAGGCCGGGCGGCACGTCGAGCCCGTCGGTCAGCACGTAGCTGGCCGGAATGGCGAGGCTGCAGATGGCCCGGCGCATGGCGTCGAGACTTGCCTTGCGGATATCCGTCTCGTCGATGCGCGTCGAGCTCGAGGAGGCGATGGAGACGGTCGCGGTCGCCAGAATCTGCACGAACAGTTCCTCGCGCCGTTGCGCCGAAAGCTGCTTGGAATCGTTCAGACCCTCAGGGATGCGCCGGGGATCAAGGATGACGGCGGCCGCCACGACGGGTCCCGCCAGCGGCCCGCGGCCAGCCTCGTCGGCGCCGGCGACCGGCCAGTGGCCCGCCTTGCGGGCTTTGAGTTCCAGTCGGAAATCCGGCACGAGCGGAGCCGTGTCGAAAAGCAGGGGAGAATCGGGTGGCGTGCGAGGTTTCATGCGGCTGAACCTCGCACGCCAACCCGATTTCCCGCAAGTCCCCGGATCAGGGCGGCGGCCGGGGACCGGTCCGGCGGATGGTGGCGGTCAGGGCCATCCGCGGGAATTGCGCTCGGGCTCGAAAACAGGGCGGTTTTGTCGAGATGCCGATGCGCAAGCTTGAAGCAATTCCAGGAAAAGTGCGAAGCGGTTTTCCGTCCGGAATTGCGTAAAAAATAAAATGTCAGAGCAGCGACAGCTGTACGCCGCTGCCATCCGGCGGCACGAACAGATCATCGCGCAGCGGCACGCTGCGGCGCGTCAGCTCGAAACGTCGGGCGGCCATTTCAAAGCGCCGGGCGATCTGCCAGGCATAGGGACCGGCGCCCTTCATGCGCTTGCCGAATTCGGCATCGTAATCCTTGCCGCCGCGCATCGAGCGCACCAGCGACATCACATGCCGGTAACGATCGGGGTAATGCTGCAGCAGCCAATCGCGAAACAGCGGGCTGACCTCGAGCGGCAGCCTGAGGATGACATAGCTGGCCTCCGCAGCACCGGCAGCCTTGGCCGATTCGAGGATGCGCTCCAGCTCGTGGTCGTTCAGCGCCGGGATGAGCGGAGCGGCCATCACAGCCGTCTGGATGCCTGCTTCGGCAAGGGTGCGGATCGTCTCCAGCCGCCGCGGCGGCGTGGCGGCACGCGGCTCCATCGTCCGGGCAAGCTTGCGATCCAGCGTGGTCACCGAGATGCCGACGCGCACCAGGTTCTTAGCCGCCATCTCCTGCAGGATGTCGAGATCTCGCAGGATCATCGCCGACTTGGTGACGATCGATACCGGATGGTTCGCCTTGTTCAATACCTCGAGAATGCCGCGCATGATGCGCCATTCCTTCTCGATCGGCTGATAGGGATCGGTATTGGTGCCGATCGCGATCACCCGCACCTTGTAGCCCGGCTTGGCGAGCTCCCGCTCCAGCAGTTTTGCCGCATCGGGTTTGGCAAAGAGCTTCGTCTCGAAATCGAGCCCCGCAGAAAGCCCCATATAGGCGTGTGTCGGCCGGGCGAAACAATAGATGCATCCGTGCTCGCAGCCGCGATAGGGATTGATCGAGCGGTCGAAGGAAAGGTCCGGCGATTCGTTGCGGGTGATGGCCGTGCGCGGCTTCTCGACCTGCACTTCCGTCTTGAAAGGCGGCAGCTCTTCCCAAGTCTGCCAGCCATCGTCGACGGTCTCCCGCTGCAGTGGCTCGAACCGACCTGTCGGGTTCAGTCCCGCCCCACGCCCACGCCGTCGGTCGACCTCGATTCTCAGGCCGGAGGACACGATCATCGCATCGGCAATATCTGCCGTATTGGCAGGCGCGAATGCGGCCTGCCCTGCCAGGGACTGCTCTCTCATCGGATTCTCCCGCGGCGGAAAGCCATCGCCTCCGCCCGTTTTGCTGATTAAATTCCTATCCGTAAAACGAGAACAAAGCAAGAACAAAATAAGGAAAACGTTGCTGGCAAAATTTTGTGCGGCGCATTATAAATAGTCAATGTTGACGGTTGTTCTCGAATGTCAGGATCAGGAATCTGAGCTGGCACAGACCTTATCGGTATTGGTGGCAGGCGCGGTGGAGGGGCTGGTGAGCGATGTGGTCGTGCTCGATCACGGCTCGCGCGACGGCACCTCGCGGGTGGCCGACGCCGCCGGCTGCCGCTTCCATTCGCAGTGGGATATCAAGGACATCGTCCGCGCAGCGCGCGGCGAATGGCTGCTCTTCGTCGAGCCGGGCGCCAGACCCCAGGCCGGCTGGATCGATGAGATCGCCGAATATGTCGCACTGAACAAGCTGCCGGCGCGCTTTACCGCTTCGCGTGGCTATAGGCGCCCGTTCTTCCAGCGTGTCGGCCGTGCCGTGCCGCCGCTGGAGCTTGGTTTGCTGATGCCGAAGAAGCTGGCACTCGCCACCGCCAAAAGCGGCATGCGGCTCACCGAATTCGTCAAGGGCCAGAAGCCGCGTCGGCTGGCGAGTGAACTCATTCCCTCCTGGGTCGCTCGCGCTGCGCGATAGGGCTCTCGATCGCCTGCGCAAAAGATGGCGCCCAATAGGATTTCGCGCTATAATTAGCGCATGGCGCCGTCGAAGCGCCTCGCTTCGCAACGGAATGGCCATGGAATGCCGGTGAACGGCAGAACAGGTCAGCGAAAATCTCCTCTTCTGCCGGGTTCCCGGCGAAAGGAGGTGCGTCATGGCACGCGGTATGATCTACGGCGTACGCGGTATGATCTACGGCCTCATGGCCGTCATATTGCCGACATTGGTGATCGCGCATCCGCATTCGGCAGCATCGCAGATGATGCGCAGTTGCGCAGGCCGACCCGAAATCGTCAATTTCCTAGACAAGAACTTCGCCGAAAAGCTCACGGCGGTCGGACTGATCAACCAGAACGCCGTTCTCGAGGTCTATGCCGCCGAAAGCGGCACCTGGACACTCATTATCACGGATGTTCACGGCATAAGCTGCGTCCTGCTGTCGGGTGACAGCTGGGACACGATGCCCGTCCTGCCGGGCCTTGCGACATAGCGCAAGCAAATGGGTCTATTTGGTGGCACCGCGTTTCAGGTGCTCGTCCAGACGCGGCATGATCTCGACGAAATTGCACGGCACGCTGCGATAGTCGAGCTGTCCTTTCAGAATGCCGTCCCAGGCATCCCGGCAGGCGCCGGGCGAACCCGGCAGCACGAAGATGAAGGTGGCGTTGGCAACACCTGCCGTGGCGCGCGACTGGATCGTCGCCGTGCCGATCTTCTCGTAGGAGATCCGGTGGAAGATGGCGGAAAAGCCGTCCATCCGCTTTTCGAACAAAGGCTCCAGCGCCTCGGGCGTCACATCGCGGCCGGTAAAGCCGGTGCCGCCTGTGGTGATGACGACGTCTATGTCTTCTCTCTCAGTCCAGGCCGTCACCTGCGCGGCAATCTTTTCGCGATCATCGGGCACGATCGCCCGGTCGACCAGCCTATGCCCCGCCTCCGTGATCCGCGCCGCCAGCGTGTCGCCTGACTTGTCCGTCTCCGGCGTGCGGGTATCCGAGACCGTGAGAACCGCAATGCCGACCGCGATGAAGGGCCGCTTTTCGTCCAGACCTGCCATCATGCGCCTCCCGAAACCGTTTCCGTCGCCTGGAAATACCAGCCAGGGCGCTTGTCGTGAAGAGCTGCCGCCGCATCTTCGGCAGCAGTCATGCTCGCAAAGATGCCGAAGCAGGTGGCGCCGGAACCGGACATGCGGGTCAACAGCGCACCGTGAGCGTGCAGCATCGCCGAGATCTCCGAAATCTCGGGCACGAGTTCGCGCGCCGGTGGCTCCAGGTCGTTGCGGGCCGCAGCAATCGCCGCGAGCCAGTCGGCAGTCTGAGACGGGCTCTGTGCCAGGCTCAGGGCCGGATTGTTCTTTGTCGCCAGCCGGCGGAAAACCTCAGGCGTCGAGACGCCCTTCAGCGGATTGGCGAGCACCATGGCAAAGGTCGGAAGCTGAGGCACGGGTTCGATCTTTTCGCCGATGCCGCGGGCAATCAGCGGCCGGCTCTCCAGGCACATCGGCACGTCGGCGCCGAGCCTCAGGGCCAGCGCGGCAAGCGTCTCCGCCGATAATGTCGTGCCCCAGAGCCGCATCAGCCCGCGCAGCGTTGCTGCCGCATCGGCCGAGCCACCGCCGATGCCGGAGGCGATCGGCAGGTTCTTTTCGAGATGGATGCGGACGGGAAAGGCGAGGGGACCGATTGCCGCGCGCAGGAGGTCGCGGGCCTTCAGCACCAGGTTGGTGCCGCCGTCGCCGGCAAGTACCTCACCGAAACGGCCCGACAGGGTGAATCTGTCGGCCGGCGCCCGCATGAAGCCCAGCCGGTCGCCATGATCTGCGAAGGTCACCAGCATATCGAGCAGATGATAGCCATCCGGCCGCTGGCCCGTCACATGCAGGGCCAGGTTGATTTTCGCGCGCGCTTCCTCGGTGATGCTGGAGCATGATGCCGAAAAGTGTGAGCGGTTTTCGGACGACATCATGCTCTATTTCTTTGATCTGAATCCAGCCAAGCCCCATCCGGCATGGTTTCCAGCATGGCCCGTCAGGATTTCTTGTCGACCGGCGGCGGGGTGACGGGCGCCGGATCCGGCTGCTTCTTATCGGCCGCCTTGGCATCGTCACTGATGGGAGGCAGGCCATTGGCGACCTTGTCCTTGATCTTCGGGATCTCGGCAGCTTCAGGCTCGGAGGCGAGCGCCCGATTCCACTGGTAGACGGCCTCGAGCTTGCGCCCGACGCGCCAGTAGGCATCGCCGAGATGGTCGTTGATCGTTGCGTCGCCGGCCTTGATCTGTGCGGCCCGCTCCAGCTCGTCGACGGCTTCGTCGAAGCGGTTGAGGCGGAAATAGGCCCAGCCGAGCGAATCGATGATGTAGCCGTCGTCAGGGCGAAGATCGACGGCCTTCTTGATCATGCCGAGACCTTCGTCGAGGTTCCGGTTCATGTCGATCCAGGAATAGCCGAGGTAGTTCAGCACCTGCGGCTGGTCGGGATTGAGCTCCAGCGCCTTGCGGAAATTCGGTTCCGCCTGGTCCCACTTCTTCAGCCGCTCATAGGCAATGCCGCGCTGGAAGAAGACGCTCCAGTTGGCGCGGCCGGGGATGGGGCCGATCACTTCGACGGCCTTGTCGTAATTCGTGGCCATCGCCTGGTAGTCCCTGGCGTCGGAGAGCACGCTGCCATAGGCGAGGTAACTGCGAATGTCCTTCGGGTCGGAGGCGATCAGCGCCTGCAGATGCTTGCGCGCCTCATCCACCTTGCCGCCCTGGGCAAGGGCAAGGCCGAGCTGCAGCTCGGAGATGCGCCGCATCGGCGAATTCTCCGGCACCTTCTTGTAGAGCGCGATGGCGCGGTCCATCTGGTTCTGCTTCTCGGCAATGCCGCCGAGCAGCACCAGCGTATCGGCGCTGTTCGGATCGAGGGCCTTGGCCGTCTGCAGGTAAAGCGAGACGATATCCTCGGCCCCGTCGCGGTTCAGCGCGCCGCCGACCGAAAAGAGCACGCCGGCGGCACCTTCTTCAGCCGTCTTGACCTGCTGTTCCTGCTTCTCGTTCTTTTCGATACTGTCGCGCAGCGCGTTCAGCGGCGCATAGTTCGGCAACAGGTTGTCGCCGACGGAAACGGCGTCGAGCGCCTTCTGCTTGTTGCCTTGTGTTGCTTCGAGACGGGCAAGCGCCATCACCGCGCGCATGAAGGTGTCGGGCGCCGTTGCGCCCCCCTCCTTGTCGAGTACGGCATCGTTCAGATGCTTTCGGGCGGATTTCACGTCGCCGGTGACGATGGCGATCGCCCCGGCATTGTAATTCTGGAAGATGCGGAACCAGTCCGGCCCCTTCATCTTCTCGACCATCGTGAGCGCTTCCTTGCCGCGGCCGGCGCCGACGCGGGCCCAGGCGAGCAGCAGGTCGTTCATCATCCGGTCGAGATCGTTCGGCCCCTTATATTTCAGGATGGCCTCGGCGGACTTGAAGTCGTCGCGGCGCACGGCATCCATGCCGCGCACGATCGTGGTGATGCGCTCGACGGAAGGATCGCCCTTCAGGTCGTTGGCATATTTGACGCCGTCCTTGATATCGCCATTGAGCAGCAGCGAGATCATCAGCCGCTGGCGAATCTCCGGATTGCCGGGCTCGATCTGCAGCGCCTTCTTGTAGAGTTCGATCGCCGTTTCATAGTCATGATCGACATCGGCCGTGCGCGCGGCGAGAAAGGCGCCGGAGAAAGTGGTGACGCTGTCCGCATCGAAGTGAACGGCCGTGCCGGCATCGTCTGTCTTGGCCGCATCCTCGGCGTTCGCGCCGCCGACACCGCTGAGCGAAAGGACAGCGGCCAGCGCTGCGCTCGTAAGAAGACGGATGGCAATTCTCTGCCGCATTAGGAAACCTTTCTTCGACAGCGTCCCGACAAATGGTGCCGGCCGCAAAATCAGTTGCGATCACTGATTCATAACAGGATGGCTTTTTTGAAGCGGTGCTGCAAGAAAATCAGCCTACGATCAAGGACGTTTGATCAATTGACGCGCTCGATGCAGAAGTCGATCACTTCCATCAGGGCGGATTTCCAGACCGTATCGGGAAGGGGCGCAAGCGCATCGCGCGCGATCGTGCCGTAATGGATCGCGCGGCCGATCGTGTCGCTCAGCGTGCCGTATTTGGTGATCAGCCCCAGCGCTTTTTCGAGGTTGGCGTCGGTGCTGTTGCCGGCCTCGATCGCATCGCGCCAGAAGGCGCGCTCATCCGCGGTGCCGCGGCGATAGGCGAGAATCACCGGCAGGGTGATCTTGCCCTCGCGGAAATCGTCTCCGACATTCTTGCCGAGATCGGCCGCCTTGCCGCCGTAGTCGAGCGCATCGTCGACCAACTGGAAGGCGAGCCCGAGATTCATGCCATAGGATTTCAGCGCATTGCGGCCGGACCGGCCGGCCTCGGCGACGATCGGCCCGACTTCGGCGGCGGCGGCAAAGAGAGCCGCCGTCTTGGCGCGGATGACCGAGAGATAATCGTCCTCCGTCGTCTCCATGTTCTTGGCGACGGAAAGCTGCAGCACCTCGCCTTCGGCGATCACGCAGGCGGCGGAAGACAGGACGTCCAGCGCATCGAGCGAGCCGACATCGACCATCATGCGGAAGGCCTGGCCGAGCAGGAAATCGCCGACCAGCACGCTTGCCTGGTTGCCCCAGATCATTCGCGCCGTCGATTTGCCGCGGCGCAGATCGCTTTCGTCGACGACGTCGTCATGGAGCAGCGTTGCCGTATGCATGAACTCGACCGATGTGGCGAGCTTGACGTGGTTTTCGCCCCTGTAGTCAAACAGCGATGCGGAAGCCAGCGTCAGCATCGGCCGCAGCCGCTTGCCGCCGGACGAGATGAGATGGTTCGCCACTTCGGGGATCATCTGCACATCGGAGCCGGCCTTGGAGAGAATGAGCTGGTTTACTCGCTCCATATCCGCCCTGGTGAGATCGACCAGCGGCTTTATGGATGCCAGTTTGTTTTTGCTTTCTTCAAGCGGTATGACCACGCCCAACGACCCGGACTCCTATTCATTCATTGCATCTGACAATAGAAAGGGGCGATGGACGCGGCAAGGGGTGAATTGTCGCGCTGAGCGAAATTGGAAGGAAAACGACGGCAAATGCATGAGCTTATCCGCGCCAACGACCCCGTTCTTCTCTCTTATGCCGAGAGTTTGATGAAGGATGCTGGGATTCACTGCTTCATAGCCGATCAGGGCATGAGCGTGCTGGAAGGCTCGCTCGGCATGCTGTCGCGCCGCCTGCTGGTGGATGAAGAGATGGCCGATCAGGCGCGCCGCATCCTCACCGATGCCGGTCTCGGCGGCGAGCTGCGCGAACGGAAGTGAGCTTCGATGACCGCCACTGACACTGTCGATGCCTTTCATCGCGGCGGCTTCCATGTGGTGCAGCCTAAGGGCAGGGGCCATCGCTCCGGCATGGATGCGATGCTGCTTGCGGCGCTCGTCGCCGACGATCGTCCGGTCAGGGTTGCCGATCTCGGCGCCGGCGCCGGTGCTGCCGGCCTTGCCGTCGCCTCCCGTCTTGCCGATGCGGAAGTGGTGCTTTTCGAACGCTCGGCCGAGATGGCCGGTTATGCCCGCCGCAGCATCCTGTTGCCCGACAATGCCCATATCGCCGGCCGCGTCAGCGTCGTCGAGGCCGATGTGACGCTGACCGCCAAGGCGCGCAACGATGCGGGGCTCACCGATGAGAGCTTCCACCACGTCATCATGAACCCGCCCTTCAACGACGCCGGCGACCGGCGCACGCCGGATGCGCTGAAGGCCGAAGCCCATGCGATGACTGACGGCCTGTTCGAAAGCTGGATCCGTACCGCCGGCGCCATCATGATCCCAGGCGGACAGTTGTCGCTGATCGCCAGGCCCCAGTCGATTGCCGAGATCATCGACGCCTGCGGCCGGCGCTTCGGCGGCATCGAGATCACCGCCATCCATCCGCGTCCGGGCGAAAATGCCGTGCGGATCCTGGTGACAGCGATCAAGGGATCGCGGGCGCGGCTATCGCTGCGTGCGGCCCTCATCATGCACGAAGAGGGGAGCCACAAGTTCTCCCCTCTCGTCGATGATTTCAACAATGGCCGGGCGGCCTATGCCAGGCTTTAGGCTGGCTTCAGACTTTTCCTGAAAATGCTTCAGCCGGTGACGAAGTCGAGGAGCAGCTTGACGTTCAGCCCGGCAATCACGATCGCGATCAGATAGGCAACCCCACTCAGCCAGCGCGGCGCCACGAGCTCGCCCATCTTGGCCTTGTTGGCGGTAAACATCACCAGCGGGAAGACGGCGAAGGAAAGCTGCAGGCTGAGCACCACCTGGGTGAGGATCAACAGCTCCGCCGTGCCCTGGTCGCCATACCAGATGGTGACGATCGCTGCCGGCACGATGGCGATGGCACGGGTAATCAGCCGGCGCACCCACGGCCTCAGCCGGATCTTGAGGAAGCCTTCCATGACGATCTGGCCGGCAAGCGTCGCCGTCACCGTCGAGTTGAGACCGCAGCAGAGAAGCGCTATGCCGAACAGCGTCGGCGCGATGGCGAGGCCGAGTAGCGGCGACAGCAGCGAATAGGCATCGCCGAGTTCGACGACGTCGGTCTTGCCGTGCGCATTGAAGGCGGCGGCCGCCAGGATCAGGATCGAGGCATTGATCAGCAGCGCGAAACAGAGCGCGACCGTCGAGTCGATCGTCGCAAAGGTCAGCGCCTCCCTCTTTTCTGCAACCGTATGGCCATAGGCCCGCGTCTGCACGATGCCGGAGTGGAGGTAGAGATTGTGCGGCATGACGGTCGCGCCGAGAATGCCGAGCGCCAGGTAGAGCATCTCGGGATTGGTGACGATCTCGGTCGTCGGGAAGAAGCCGGTGAGAACCGCGCCCCATTGCGGGTCGGCCAGCAGGATCTGCACGCCGAAGCAGACCGCGATGACGCCGAGCAGCGCGATGATGAAGGCTTCCACCCAGCGGAAGCCGAGCTTCTGCAGGAAGAGGATCACGAAGACGTCGAGCGCGGTGATCAGCACGCCGAGTTCGAGCGGGATGCCCATCAACAGGTTGAGGCCGATCGCCGTGCCGATCACCTCGGCGATATCGGTGGCGATGATGGCGATTTCCGCAAAGGCCCAGAGCGGCAGCGAGACATATTTCGGAAAGGCGTCGCGGCAGGCCTGCGCGAGGTCGCGGCCGGAGGCGATCGCGAGGCGCGCGCAGAGCGATTGCAGCACGATCGCCATCAGGTTGGAAAGCAGCGCGACGGTGAGCAGCGCATAGCCGAATTTCGAGCCGCCGGCGAGCGATGTCGCCCAGTTGCCGGGGTCCATGTAGCCGACGGCGACCATGTAGCCCGGCCCGGCGAAGGCTGCCGCCCTTCGCCACATCGAGCTGTGACGTCCGGTTCCGACGGTGCGGTAGACATCCGACAGCGATGCTTCTCCGCGTTCATGCCGCCAGCCGCTCTTTGTATTCGAATTGAGGACGTCCATGCGATTTCGACCTGTTTTATCGTGCACTGCACTATGACGAGTTAGAATGACAATGCAAGTCATTCGCAACAACAAATTCAAACCCAATGTTTTCAGGCCCAATGTTTTCAGGAACGCAGCCATTGCGTTTGTCGTTCCAGCGCATACATGGGTGACGATCGTGCGACCCGAAGCGAAGGATGGGAAATGGCCGGATTCTTGAGAAAACTGATGCCGAAACGGTTCCGCAAGGACGGCATCACCATTCCGGTCGTTCGCCTGCAGGGGGCGATCATCAGTGGCGGCGGCCAGTTCCGACCGATCCTCAACCTCGCCAATGTCTCTCCGGTTCTGGAAAAGGCCTTCGCCATGAAGGACGCACCGGCGGTCGCCATCTCCATCAATTCGCCGGGCGGCTCGCCCGTGCAGTCGCGCCTGATTTTCACCCGCATTCGCGAGCTCGCCCGCGAGAAGCAGAAGAAGGTTCTGGTCTTCGTCGAGGATGTCGCCGCCTCGGGCGGTTACATGATCGCGCTTGCCGGCGACGAGATCATCGCCGACGCCACCTCCATCGTCGGCTCGATCGGCGTCGTCTCCGGCGGTTTCGGCTTTCCCGAGCTGTTGAAGAAGATCGGCGTCGAACGCCGCGTCTATACGGCAGGCGAAAACAAGGTGATCCTCGATCCTTTTCAGCCGGAAAAGGAAAAGGATATCGAGTACCTGAAGAGCCTGCAGCTCGAAATCCATCAGGTCTTCATCGCAATGGTGCGCGAGCGTCGCGCCGGCAAGCTGAGGGACGATGCGGCGGTGTTTTCCGGCCTGTTCTGGAGCGGCACACGCGGCCTCGAACTTGGCCTGATCGACGGCCTCGGCGACATGCGCCAGGAATTGAAGCGGCGCTACGGCCAGAAGACCAAACTGGAGCTCGTCACGGCCGGCCGTGGCCTGTTCGGCCGCCGGATTCCCGGTGTATCTCCTGTGACACTCGAAGGTGCTGCATCCGGTCTCGCGACGGGGCTTGTCGAAGCGGCGGAAGAGAGAGCATTGTGGAGCCGCTTCGGGCTTTGAGAGGAGCAAGAGAGGGGCATGGCACAGCTTATCACGATCCTGATCCTGGTGTTTTCCGCTTGGTGGCTCTACCGCCGCTTCGTCTCCGATGCCCGTAAGCTTGCCGAAAAATCGCGCCGTGCCGAAAAGGAACGCCAGACCGGTGCGATCGGCACGCTGGTCAAGGACCCGGAGACGGGGGAATACCGGCTGAAGCGCGAGGGAGAATAAGACGCGTCGCCACTCATCTGCCGCTCATCCGGCATCCTAGACCCCTCCCCAACCCCTCCCCACAAGGGGGAGGGGCTTCACTTGTCGCACCCGCTTTCCAGATCTTCGACGTTTCGGGAGGAGCGAGGCGGGTGCTCCGGGTTAGTCCCTCCCCCTTGTGGGGAGGGGTTGGGGAGGGGTTTTTCTCCGCCGCAAAAGTCTTGACCCCCGCCGCCCTCCATGGCACCTGTGGCGCCGATAAATCACAAGCAATCGGTGCCGTTCGATGTCAGCTATCCCAGACCATATGAACCCGAAGCGCTCCTTCCAGGCGCTGATCCTGACCCTGCATAACTACTGGGCGGACAAGGGTTGCGCGGTGCTGCAGCCCTACGACATGGAAGTCGGCGCCGGCACCTTCCATCCGGCCACCACTCTGCGCGCTCTCGGTCCGAAGCCCTGGAAGGCGGCTTACGTCCAGCCGTCGCGGCGCCCGTCCGACGGCCGCTATGGCGAAAACCCCAACCGCCTGCAGCATTATTACCAGTACCAGGTCATCCTGAAGCCGAACCCGCCAAACCTGCAGGAGCTCTATCTCGGCTCGTTGGCGGCGATCGGTCTCGATCCGCTGCTGCACGACATCCGCTTCGTCGAAGATGACTGGGAAAGCCCCACACTCGGCGCCTGGGGCCTCGGCTGGGAGTGCTGGTGCGACGGCATGGAAGTCTCGCAGTTCACCTATTTCCAGCAGGTCTGCGGCATCGAATGCTCGCCGGTCGCTGGCGAACTGACCTATGGACTCGAACGCCTCGCCATGTATGTCCAGGGCGTCGACAATGTCTACGATCTGAACTTCAACGGCCGCGACGGCGACGAGAAGATCAGCTATGGCGACGTCTTCCTGCAGGCCGAACAGGAATATTCGCGCCACAATTTCGAATTCGCCAATACCGAGATGCTGCACCGCCATTTCGTCGATGCAGAGAAGGAATGCCGGGCGCTGCTCGATGCCGGCGCCCCCGGCGACAACGCCAACCAGCGCCTGCACAAATGCGTCTTCCCGGCCTACGACCAGTGCATCAAGGCCAGCCACGTCTTCAACCTGCTCGACGCCCGCGGCGTCATATCGGTCACCGAGCGCCAGAGCTATATCCTGCGCGTGCGCACCCTCGCCAAGGCCTGCGGCGAAGCCTTCCTGCTGACGGACGCCGGCGGTGTCAACCTCTCGAAAGAGGCGGCGTGACGCTACAGCCCGCCGGCCGTATCGTCCATATAAGCGGCTGGTCGGGCACCCGAATCCTCGGAGATGTCGACGTTTGACCGCAGCCGCCAAAACCGCTTAGTGTCCGCCCGGACATTACTTCGCTGCGGGGGATTCGCGATGTATATTGCACTTGGCGTCATCGTTCTGGTCGCGCTCTATCTCGTCTTCGTCTACAACGGCCTGGTTCGCGCGCGGCAGATGGCGGAAGAGGCCTGGTCGGGCATCGACGTGCAGCTCAAGCGCCGCGCCGACCTGATCCCGAACCTGATCGAGACGGTCAAGGGTTATGCCGCCCATGAAAAGACCACGCTCGAAGAGCTGGTTGAGCTCCGCAATAAGGCGCAGGCCGTGCCATCAGGCGATGTTGCCGGCAGGGCGCAGGCGGAAGGTCTGCTCGGTCAGGCGCTGGGCCGGGTCATCGCACTCGCCGAGGCCTATCCCGATCTCAAGGCTAACGAGAACTTTGCCGAGCTGCAGGCCTCGCTGGAAACCATGGAAGGCGAGCTGCAGATGGCCCGGCGTTATTACAACGGTGCCGCCCGCGACCTGAACGTCAAGGTCGAAAGTTTCCCGTCCAATCTCGTTGCCGGCCAGTTCGGTTTTGCCAAGCGGGAATATTTCGAAATCACCAACGAGGCCGACCGCGCCGTCCCCACCGTGAAATTCTGACGATCCGGCATTTTGCCTTTGCCAGAAAGCGACTAAGAGCAAGGGCAGATCGCGACGCGCTTTAGGGTCGCCCTATGGACGGAAGAACAGCATGACACGCACAGCCAAACTCACGATCATCCCGCCGGGCAGGCCGCTTTCGGGCCGCGCCATGCCGCCGGGCTCCAAGTCGATCACCAATCGCGCGCTTCTGCTCGCCGGCCTTGCGAAGGGCACGAGCCGACTGACCGGGGCGCTGAAGAGCGATGATACGCGTTATATGGCCGAAGCGCTGCGCGCCATGGGGGTCGCGATCGATGAGCCCGACGACACCACCTTCGTCGTTACCGGCAGCGGCAGGCTGCTGCCGCCGAAAACGCCGCTCTTCCTCGGCAATGCCGGCACGGCGACCCGCTTCCTGACGGCGGCTGCGGCTTTGGTCGACGGCACCGTCATCGTCGATGGCGACGAACATATGCGCAAGCGCCCGATCGGCCCGCTGGTCGAGGCGATGCGCACGCTCGGCATCGACGTCACCGCCGAGACCGGCTGCCCGCCGGTCACCGTCAGGGGCACCGGCCGCTTTGAGGCCGACCGAATCCTGATCGATGGCGGCCTGTCCAGCCAATATGTTTCGGCGCTCCTGATGATGGCGGCCGGCGGCGACCGTCCTGTCGATATCGAACTCGTCGGTGAGGATATCGGCGCGCTTGGCTATATCGATCTCACGACGGCGGCGATGAAGGCCTTCGGCGCCAAGGTCGAAAAGACCAGTCCCGTCACCTGGCGCGTCGAGCCGACCGGCTACCGGGCCGCCGATTTCATCGTCGAGCCGGATGCATCCGCCGCGACCTATCTCTGGGCGGCCGAAGTGCTGAGTGGTGGCAAGATCGATCTCGGCGTGCCGAACGTTGCCTTCACCCAGCCGGATGCCAAGGCCTACGAGGCGATCGCCAAATTCCCGCATCTGCCGGCTGAAATCGACGGCTCGCAGATGCAGGATGCCGTTCCGACCCTTGCCGTGCTTGCCGCGTTCAACGAGACGCCTGTTCGCTTCGTCGGCATCGCCAACCTGCGCGTCAAGGAATGCGACCGCATCCGCGCCCTGTCCACGGGGCTCAATAATATCCGCGGAGGCCTGGCCGTCGAGGACGGCGACGATCTGATCGTCCATTCCGATCCTGCTCTCGCCGGTCAGACGCTGCCGGCTGAGATCGACAGCTTCGCCGATCACCGCATCGCCATGAGTTTCGCACTCGCCGGGCTGAAGATCGACGGCATCACCATTCTCGATCCCGATTGCGTCGGCAAGACCTTCCCCGCCTATTGGCGGACGCTGGCGGCACTCGGCGTGACCTATCAGGACAAAGATTGACGAAACACGCAGCCGAGGCTGCCGGCGGGGAGACTGCGATGGGGCGTCGGTTTTTCGGATTTTGCTTTGCACTGCTCTTGATGCTGACCGCCCCACCGGCCTTTGCCGCCGAGGTGATCGACAGTTTCGCCTCCGATATCGCGCTGGAAAAGAGCGGCGCGATGTCGGTGACGGAGACGATCACCGTCAATGCCGAGGGCAATCAGATCAACCACGGCATCTTCCGTGACTTCCCGCTCTATTTCACCGATGCCGCGGGCCGTCGTCGCAGCGTTGATTTCGATATGGTCTCGGTCCAGCGCGATGGCGAGGACGAGCCCTGGCACACCGAATCCATATCTGGCGGTATCCGCATCTATGCCGGTTCTGCAGATGTGACGGTAACGCCGGGCCGTCATCGATACGTCTTCACCTACAGGACCAATCGCCAGATCCGCTATTTCGACGATCATGACGAACTCTATTGGAACGTCACCGGCAATGGCTGGATCTTCCCGATGCTTTCGGCCACGGCGACCGTGACGCTGCCGCCCGGCGTCGGCGCGACGGAGACGACCTTCTTCACCGGCCCGCAGGGCGCGACGGGAAAGAACGCCCGCGTCAACCAGACCGGCGCTGGCCTGGTCTTTTCCACCACCACGCCCCTTGGCCCCAACGAAGGGCTGACCTTTGCAATCCGCATGCCGAAAGGGTCGATCGATCCGCCGAGCGCGGACATGGAAAGCACTTGGTGGCTGAAGGACAACCGCAATTATTTCATCGGCTTCGGCGGCCTGATCCTCGTTTTCGCCTATTACACGCGCTCCTGGCTGAAGGTCGGCCGCGATCCCGCCCGTGGCGTCGTCGTGCCACGCTGGGACGCGCCGGATGGTATCTCGCCGGCGCTGGTCAACTATATCGACAATAAGGGCTTCTCCGGAGAGGGCTGGACGGCGCTGTCCGCCACCGCGCTCAATCTTGCCGTCCGCGGTTACGTCAAGCTGGAAGACCTGAAGAACTCGATCGTCATCCGCGGAACCGGCAAGCCGCTCGGCAAGGAGAAATTCCAGGCCGGCGAGATCGAATTGCTGAAGGTCGCCGGTGGCGCCGGCTCGACGCTGACGATCGACAAGGCCAATGGCGAGCGGGTGAAGTCAGTCGGCCAGGCATTCCGCTCGGCGATCGAGAAGGAGCATCGCGGCAAATATTACAATTCCAACCTGATCTATACCGCAGGCGGCATCGCGCTCAGTGCCGCGGCCCTGGTGATCCTGTTCGTTTTCGGTTCGCTGGAGCCCGACACCATCGCGGTGATGCTGATCCCGATCGTCATCTCGGTCTTCGTTTCGGTCTTCGTCGCCGGCCTCGTCAGGTCGCTGCATCGCGGCAAGTCGCTGTTCGGCAAGATCATCGCCATCATCTCCGCTGCGATCGGCGTCTTCGTCGGCATCAGCATCCTGGCGACCATGGGGTTGGCGCTTGCCTCCTCGTTGGTGGAACTGCACGAAACGCCGATGCTCTTTGCTGTCGGCGGCATCGTGCTTTTGAACATTCTCTATTTTTTCATCATGGGTGCGCCGACCCCACTCGGTGCCAAGATGATGGATGGCATAGACGGCCTGCGCCAGTATCTGACGCTTGCCGAGAAAGACCGGATGAACACGGCTGGTGCCCCGGAAATGTCGCCGCGGCATTTCGAGACGCTGCTGCCCTATGCGGTGGCGCTCGGCGTCGAAAAGCCCTGGTCGCGCACCTTCGAGACCTGGCTTGCGGCCGCTGCCGCCGGCGCGGCTGCTGCCTATGCGCCCGCCTGGTATTCCGGCAATTTCAACAGCGGCAACTTCTCCGATCGTATCGGCGGCTTTTCCTCGTCGATGGCCTCGACCATTGCGTCGACGATACCTTCACCGCCGCCGTCGAGATCATCCTCCGGTTTTTCCGGCGGCGGCTCGTCCGGCGGCGGTGGCGGAGGCGGTGGAGGCGGGGGCTGGTAAGCTTTCCTGCTTGACCTTTCGGCCCCTGGCCCTTAACCGCCAGACAGAAAAGGAAAGGGTGGCGCATGAAGGTTCTGTTGATCGGATCGGGCGGACGCGAGCATGCGCTCGCCTGGAAGCTGGCGCAATCGCCGTTGATGAGCGAATTCTATGCCGCGCCCGGCAATCCCGGCATTGCCGAACATGCCATCCTCGTGCCCTTGAATGTCGAGGATCACGAAGCGGTCGCGGCCTTCTGCAAGGACAAGGCGATCGATTTCGTCGTCGTCGGCCCGGAGGCGCCGCTGGTTGCCGGCCTCGCCGACCGGCTGCGCGCCGATGGCCTGGCGGTCTTCGGTCCTTCCGCTGCCGCCGCCCAGCTCGAGGGTTCCAAAGGCTTCACCAAGGATATCTGCGCCCGCTACGATATTCCGACAGGCGCTTACCAGCGCTTCAACAATGGACCGAAGGCGAAATCCTATATCCGTGCCCAGGGCGTGCCGATTGTCGTCAAGGCCGATGGTCTTGCCGCCGGCAAGGGCGTGACGGTTGCGATGACGCTGGACGAGGCCCTGGCTGCCGTCGACGACTGCTTCGAGGGCGCCTTCGGCGCTGCCGGCGCTGAAGTCGTCGTCGAAGCCTATCTCGATGGCGAGGAGGCGAGCTTCTTCTGTCTCTGCGATGGCAAACATGCGCTGCCGCTCGCAACCGCGCAGGATCACAAGCGGGTGGGCGAGGGTGATACCGGCGTCAATACCGGCGGCATGGGCGCCTATTCGCCGGCGCCTGTGATGACCGCCGAAATGGTCGAGCGCACCATGAAGGAGATCATCGAACCGACGATGCGCGGCATGGCCGAGAGCGGCCATCCCTTCTCCGGCGTCTTTTTCGCCGGGCTGATGATCACCAGGAAGGGGCCGGAGCTCATCGAATACAATGTCCGCTTCGGCGACCCAGAATGCCAGGTGCTGATGATGCGTTTGAAGAGCGATCTGCTGCCGCTGCTGCTCGCCACCGCCAACGGCACGCTCGATCAGGTCAAGGCCGAATGGAGCGACGATCCGGCACTGACGGTGGTCATGGCCTCGAAGGGTTATCCCGGCGCCCACGAGAAGAACACACCGATCCTCTCCCTGCCGGATGCAGGCGAGGGCGAGAAGGTGTTTCATGCCGGCACGGGTCTGAAGGATGGCGCATTGGTTGCGACCGGCGGCCGCGTGCTGAGCGTCACCGCGTCAGGCGGCACGGTCGCCGAGGCCAAGGACCGCGCCTACGCGCTGCTCGACAGGGTGAGATGGGAAAACGGCTTCTGCCGGCGCGACATCGGCTGGCGCGCGATCGAGCGCGAAACCGGCTCGGAATGAGCATAAACCGCCGCATTTTATAAATTTTTACCCTTTCCCCTGACGAGATGGAAACAAAGCTGCGCTAATTTGCTCCGAAGATGAGACGGAGTAACTTTGATGCGTCAGATTTTCCTCGGTGCGGCAATCCTGCTGATGGCAGGTTCTGCGATGGCGTCCTCGATCGAGGTGGTCGGCAAGACCGCGCCGTCCGCTGAAGGCAGCATCGTCACCGAAACCTGCGCCCATTGCCCGCCGCTCCAGGCCGAGCTGACCAAGAAGGACTATACGGTGCCGGAGCTGAAGCCCGGCGTCCTCCAGGCGAGTGAAATCCGCGATGTCGGCGGCGAAAAGAAGATCTATCGCACCGAAGGCTGGATGGGCGGCTCGCCCGTCGTCTTCGTCAGCAAGGCGACCCCGGAAGCGATGCTTGCCGCGGCGCCTTCCGCCCCGCCTGCAGACGGAATCGACATGAATGCGACGACGGCGGCTGTCATCGGCGGCGACGCCAGGCCCGTTGCGGCCGGCATGGCGGAACAACCGGCAGCCCTTAACGTTTCCGAATTCAAGCTGCGTTTCTAGGAGCATGTCGCGCAAAAGTGCGCGGCGCTTTAAAACCAAAGTTCCCTGCCCCTGCGTAATCAAGGTTTCGATCGCTTGGGGTTCCACCACCGGTGGACCGAATGCACCCTCGATGAGCAGCGAGGGTGCATTCTTGTTTTCATATGCTGAGATCCGGCGGTTTTGCCTTGTAAATTACCCTTCGATTTTTAGGGAAACTCGCGCCGCGAACAATAAAGTTAAAGCTTTTTTATGGGGTGAGCATCAATTGTTCCTTACCCGGTCGCAGCATGTTTGTTTTAGCAGCGGTAGACGCGTCCTCTTTTTGGTGCGCTCGCACAGGCGGTAGAAAACCGCACCGGAATGCAGCCATCCATTCCCGTTGCGAGGCGTCATGAAAAATTTGAAGATATCGAAGCAGCTCATATTGCTGGTCGTCGGCCTGATGATCGCCTTTGCGATCGCCACCTCCCTGCAGATCCGCTCCTCGGTCGATGCGATCTACAAGGAGCGTTACGACATGCTCCGCGCCGAGGTTCAGTCGGCGGTCTCGGTTCTCAAGCTTTACCAGGCCAAGGTAACCGCGGGCGAAATGAAGCTCGAGGATGCCCAGAAGCAGGCCTACACTACCGTCAACGGGATGAAATACGATCCGGACGGCTATTTCTTCGGTTATAGCTACGACGTCCAGATGATGTTCCATTATGATACCGCGAAAGTCGGGCAGAACCTGAAGGGTCAGCCGGACAGCAAAGGCAAGCTCTATCGCGAAGAGCTGGTCAAGCTCGGGCAGCAGGGCGGCGGTCTCGTCGAATTTTACTCCACCAGCAAACCGGGCCAGCCGGCGGGCGATTTCCGCAAGACGGCCTATGCACAGGCCTTCGAACCTTGGAAGGTCGTCGTCGTTACCGGCGTCTATATGGACGATCTCGATGCTCAGATAAACAGTACGATCCTGACTGCACTGTCCGGCAGCATCGTTCTGTTCTTCCTTGCCATGACGGCCGCCTACATCGTCATTCGCGGCATATCGGGACCTCTCAACAACGTGCACGCCGCCCTGAAGGCGGTCTCGGAGGAGGACGTTTCGATCGCCATCCCGCACACCGGCATGAACAACGAAGTCGGCATGATGGCCAAGGCGACGCTCTCGCTGCAGGAAAAGATCAGGGAGCGCCATCAGATGTCGGATCGCGAGGCGGCCCAGCAGCTGGCGCTGGAAAGCGAGCGCGAAAACAACTTGCGCCAGCAGCAGGACGAGGCAACGCTGCAGGCGCGCGTGGTGACGACGATCGGCCAGGCGCTGGAGATGATTGCCCGCGGTGATCTCACCGTCCGCTGCGCCGATCTCGGCCAGAAATACGCCGCCCTTCGCGACAACTTCAACGATGCGCTGTCGCATCTCGAAGTGGCCATGGCCAAGGTCAGCGCCAAAGGCACCGATATCGGCACCAGCAAGGAAGAGATCCGCCGCGCTTCGAACGAACTGTCGCAACGCACCGAACGCCAAGCCGCCAGCCTGGAAGAAACTTCGGCGGCACTCGATGAACTGACCGTCGCCGTCCGCCAGACGGCCGATGGCGCCCATGAAGCGAGCAAGCGTGTTCACTCGGTCAGCACCGAAGCCACCCATAGCGATGCGATCGTCACCCAGGCGATCGAGGCGATGAGCGGCATCGAGAAGTCGTCCTCGGAGATCACCAAGATCATCGGCGTCATCGACGAGATCGCTTTCCAGACCAACCTCTTGGCGCTGAATGCCGGCGTTGAGGCAGCGCGTGCCGGCGAATCCGGCAAGGGTTTTGCGGTCGTCGCCCAGGAAGTGCGCGAGCTTGCCCAGCGCTCGGCGGCTGCGGCCAAGGAGATCAAAGATCAGATCGCCCGCTCCTCCAGTCAGGTGGACCATGGTGTCCGTCTGGTCGGCGAGGCAGGCGAGGCGCTGAAGCGCATCTCCGACCAGATCAAGGCCGCCAATGAGATCGTCGCCAAGATCGCCCACAGCGCCTCCGAACAGGATACGACGCTGCGCTCGATCTCCTCGTCGATGAACCAGCTCGATGCCGCCACCCAGCAGAATGCCGCCATGGCCGAGGAGACCACGGCATCGGCCGAGACGCTCGCCACCGATACCGACGAGCTGATCGATCTCATCCGCGGCTTCCGCGTCAGTGGCGAAAGCGCTGCCCCGGCCACGCATCAGGGTCGCCGCGCTGCTTAAACGGCGCGGAGGCGACAAGCCTTTTCATCACGAAATTCTTAGCGGCCGTCGGTTCTCCGGCGGCCGTGCCGTTTGAAGCTCATTGCGCGATACGCTCGATCAACTGTTCGATCTCGCGATCGGAAAACACTTCGACACCGGCCGCCTTCAGCGCCGCCGCCGTCACGCCGTTGCCGGCCTGCTTGCGGCCGGTAAACGTGCCGTCATAGATGAAACCGGATCCGCAGGACGGGCTGCCGTCGATGAGCAGCGCATAATGGCAGCCGGCCTGCCTTGCGAGCGTCACGGCATTCTTGGCAGCCTGGAGGAACTCTTCCGTCACATCGGCGCCCGTCAGCTCGACAACCCGCGCCTTGCCGGCCAGCACATCCTCGCCGGTTGCCGCCTCCGCAATCTCCGCCGGCGGCCGCGGCACCGTCATGCCCGCCGACATCTCCGGACAGATCGTCACCAGCCGACCCTCGGCCCGCCATGTCTCGATCACCGGATGAAGCAGCGGCTTTGCCCGCCCGTCATAGCGGACGGCGTGGCCCATGAGACAGGCGCTGACGAGAATCTTGCTGTGCATGTGTGCTTGGATAGCGCGGTAACCGGGGCAATGCCAGTGTTGAGTGAGCTTATCTAAGGCGGTAGTGAACCGCATCCGCCCCTCATCCGCCTGCCGGCACCTTCTCCCCGTAAACGGGGCGAAGGGGATATGCCGCACCCTCTCGGTTCCCCGCCAGCCTCTCGCGTGGCACGTCCCCTCGCCCCGCGAGCGGGGAGAGGGTTAGGGTGAGGGGCCGATGTTTTTCGAGACGGCGCCACATCGCCGCGCGGACAAAGGTGAGCTCGACCCGAGGATCCACGCGGCAAACACTCCGTTTGTGCTGACAGGCGACAACCGCCGATGGCGGACGAACA
Organism: Rhizobium aouanii; assembly: GCF_037002925.1. Classification (NCBI taxonomy): domain Bacteria; kingdom Pseudomonadati; phylum Pseudomonadota; class Alphaproteobacteria; order Hyphomicrobiales; family Rhizobiaceae; genus Rhizobium; species Rhizobium aouanii. Next base: position 138,462 of record NZ_JBAMYD010000015.1, on the reverse strand, counting down.
TCACCCCGAAATCTTCGAGAAATCCGCAACTGTTCCCGTCGCCTCGCGGATCAGCCGCAGCAGGGCAAGACGGTTGGCGCGGATGGCGGCGTCCTCGTCGTTGACGAGTACCTCTTCGAAGAAGCGGTCGACCGGGCCGCGCAGTTTGGAAAGCGCTTCCATCGCCGAGCGGAAATCTTCCCCGGCAACTGCGTCCGAGGCATCCTTCGAGGCGCTGGAGATTGCGGTGAAGAGCTCCTTCTCGGCATCGAGCTTCAGAAGCGCTGGCGAAACGCCATCGGCGATCACGGTGCCCTTCTTTTCCTCGGCGGCCAGCAGCTGCGTCGCGCGTTTGGTGCCGGCAAGCAGGTTCTTGCCGTCTTCCGAGCTGATGAAGGCCGTCAGCGCTTCGACGCGGCGCGCCACCATCAACAGGTCGTCGGCATCGGGCGTCAACACGGCGTCGATCAGATCATGGCGGGCGCCCTGGTCGCGCAGATAGACCTTGAGACGGTCGTGGAAGAAGGAGAGCAGGTCTCCATCCCTGGTCGCTGCCAGCAGCGGCAGGCGGATCCTTCGCTCCAGCAGGATCCTGACGACACCGAGTGCCGCCCGCCGCAGCGCGAACGGATCCTTCGACCCGGTCGGCTTTTCGTCGATCGCCCAGAAGCCGATCAGCGTATCGAGCTTGTCGGCAAGGGCGATGGTGATCGCCACTCTGTCCTCCGGCACGCGGTCGGACGGACCCTGCGGCTTGTAGTGGTCCTCGATCGCTGCGGCAACGGAGGCATCCTCACCCTGCAGCACTGCATATTTGCGGCCCATCAAGCCCTGCAATTCCGGGAATTCGCCGACGGCTTCGGTGCGCAGATCGGCCTTGGCGAGCACGGCGGCGCGATCGACCAGAGCCGCATCGGCGCCGGTGATGTCGGCCAATTCCTTGGCCAGTCCGCGGATGCGGGCGACCCGCGCACCCTGTGTACCGAGCTTGGCGTGGAAGGTCACGTCAAGTGCATCGAGCTTGGCCATGCGCTGGTCGAGCGGCTTCTTGATGTCGAGGCCGAACTTTGCCGCCGACGCCGTCAGCGTCTCGAGATCCGGCAGATTGCCCTGGTCGCGCTTCCAGAAGTGCAGCGCATCCGAAAGCCGAGCCCGCACCACCTTGCCGTTGCCGTGGACGATTTCCTTGCCGCCGTCACTCGCCTGGATGTTGGAAACCAGGATGAACCTGTTCGACAGCGTCTCGCTGCCGCTCGCGCGCGTCACGAAACACTTCTGGTTTGTCTTGATCGTCAGCCGGATGATTTCGGAGGGGATCGAGAGGTAATCCTCCTCGAAACTGCCTATCAGCACCTGCGGCCATTCGACGAGGCCGGAGACTTCCTCAAGCAGGCCTTCGTCTTCCACCAGCTCCAGCCCGTTGGCAAAGGCGATGTCGCGGGCGTCGTGCAGGATGATGTCCTTGCGCCGCTCGGCATCGAGGATGACCTTCGCCTTTTCCAGGTTCGCCGCATAATCGTCGAAGCGCCGCACCGTGATCGCCTCGGGCGCGTGGAAACGGTGGCCGTAGGTGATGTTGGAGGCGGTGATGCCGTCGATCTCGAAGGGGATGACGGTGGTCTCTTCATGCTCCGGGCCGAAGGTGCAGACGATCGACTGCAGCGGCCGCACCCAGCGCAGCGCGCCGGGCTTGGACGAGGCCTTGCCCCAGCGCATCGATTTCGGCCAGGGAAAGTCGCGGATGATGCCGGGCATGATATCGGTGACGATCTCTTCCGTCGCGCGGCCGGGCTTGGAGATGACCGCGACGTAGAAATCGCCCTTCTTCGGATCGCTCACCACCTGCGCCTCGGAGACCGAGGAAAGGCCGGCGCCGCGCAGAAAACCCTCGATCGCCTTCTCGTTGGCGTCGGTGCGCGGTCCCTTGCGCTCCTCGCGCACATCGGCGGAGCGGGCCGTCAGGCCATGGATGTCGAGCGCAAGCCGCCGCGGCGTCCAGTATTCGCGTGCCCCCTCGTAGGAAAGACCCGCTTCGACAAGCGCATCGGTGACGAGCTTCTTCAGGTCGCCGGCAGCCTTGCGCTGCATGCGGGCCGGAATCTCTTCGGAGCGGAGTTCGAGAAGAAGGTTTGGCATGTCAATCTTTTCCTTGCGCCCGCGGGCAGGGCGATCCAAAAACGTTGCTTCTGCTATCAAAGAATGCCGCATCTGCACAACCGCAAAAACGGACGAGAGCGATGGGGTGGGGCGACCGGCAGGCGTGTGGCCGCGTGGCCCCCTCATCTGCCTGCCGGCATCAACCGGGGCGAGCCGCAGGTCTCGCCCGTCCTTCGGACCCCCGAGGGGAGAAGGGATATGCCGCACTGCTTTCCTCCATCACAAACGGCAGCGGCAAGAATGGATCGCTGCCGCAAGTCCCCTTCTACCCATCGGGGAGAAGGTGCCCGGCAGGGCGGATGAGGGGGCCACACGGCAACACGCCGATGATCCCCAATCCATTAACCTGTGAAAACCACAGTCGGGCATTGCCTTGCCGCTTTTCGCCGCTATGGTCCCGCCACCTCTGACGAAACAGGAAATCTCATGGCCGCAGACCTCCGTTTTCTCGCAGCCCGCATCTCCGCCGAAATCAGCGCCCGGCCCGAACAGGCCAAAGCCGCCATCGAGCTGCTCGACGAGGGCGCAACCGTGCCCTTCATCGCCCGCTACCGCAAGGAAGTGACGGGCGGGCTTGACGATACGCAGCTGCGCAATCTCGCCGAGCGGCTGGTCTATCTGCGCGAACTCGAAGCCCGCCGCGACTCGATCGTCGAATCAATCACCGGCCAGGGCAAGATGACCGACGAGCTGATGGCCAAGGTGGCTGGCGCCGACACCAAGGCAGAGCTCGAAGATCTCTATCTGCCCTACAAGCCGAAGCGCCGCACGCGAGCCGAAATCGCTCGCGAACGCGGCCTCGGCCCGCTCGCCGAAGCGATCCTCGCCGACCGCGCCCGGGAGCCGGCGGTGGTGGCCGAAGGCTTCGTCACAGCGGATGTGCCCGATGTGAAGACGGCGCTCGAAGGCGCGCGCGACATCATCGCCGAAGGCATTGCCGAAAACGCCGACCTGCTCGGCAAGTTGCGCGCCCATATGCGTCAGGCCGCGCTGCTGAAGGCAAAAGTCGTCGACGGCAAGCAGGCGACCGGCGAGAAGTTTTCCGATTATTTCGACCATTCCGAACGCTGGGCGACTGCGCCTGGCCACCGCGCGCTCGCCATGCTGCGCGGCTGGAACGAGGAGGTGCTGACGCTGACGATCGAGGCCGACGCCGAAACCGCCTCTCCGAACAAGCCGGTTGAACGCATGATCGTGGCCGCCTACGAGATCGGCACCAGCCGTCCCGGCGACCGCTGGCTGATGGAGGTCGCAAGCTGGACCTGGCGCGTCAAGCTTTCCATGTCGCTTTCGCTCGACCTGATGCGGGAGCTGCGCGAGAGGGCCGAAGAGGAGGCGATCCATGTCTTCGCCCGCAATCTCAAGGACCTGCTTTTGGCAGCACCTGCCGGCTCGCGCGCGACGATGGGTCTCGATCCCGGCATCCGCACCGGCGTCAAGGTCGCCGTCGTCGACGGCACCGGCAAGGTGGTGGCGACCTCGACCGTCTATCCCTTCCAGCCGAGGAACGATGTGCGCGGCGCCCAGGTCGAACTCGCATCGCTGATCCGCAAGCACAATGTCGAGCTGATCTCGATCGGCAACGGAACCGGCAGCCGCGAAACCGAAAAGCTGGTGGCCGACATGCTGGCGGAGTTGCCGGCGCCGAAGCCGACCAAGGTCATCGTGTCGGAAGCCGGCGCCTCGGTCTATTCCGCCTCGGCGACCGCAGCGGCAGAATTTCCCGATCTCGACGTGTCGCTGCGCGGCGCCGTCTCCATTGCCCGCCGCCTGCAGGATCCGCTGGCCGAACTCGTCAAGATCGAGCCGAAGTCGATCGGCGTCGGCCAGTATCAGCATGACGTCGACCAGCAGAAGCTGTCGCGTTCGCTCGATGCCGTGGTGGAAGATGCGGTGAATGCCGTCGGTGTCGATCTCAACACCGCGTCAGCGCCGCTGCTCTCGCGCGTCTCCGGCCTCGGCCCGTCGATCGCCGATGCCATCGTCCGCCACCGCGACAGCGAGGGTCGTTTCGAGACGCGAAAGGATCTGCTGAAGGTCGCCCGCCTCGGCGGGCGCACCTTCGAGCAATGCGCCGGCTTCCTGCGCATCCCCAACGGCAAGGAGCCGCTCGATTCCTCCTCGGTGCACCCGGAGGCCTATGGCGTCGCCAAGAAGATCGTCGCCGCCTGCGGCCGCGATCTGCGTGCGCTAATGGGCGATAGCGCCGTACTGAAATCGGTGGATCCGCGCCAGTTTATCGACGAGAAATTCGGTTTGCCGACGGTCAAAGATATCATTGCAGAGCTGGAAAAGCCCGGCCGCGACCCGCGTCCGAGCTTCAAGACCGCGACCTTCGCCGAGGGCGTCAACGAAATCTCCGACCTGAAGCCCGGCATGGTGCTGGAAGGCACGGTGACCAACGTCGCCGCCTTCGGCGCCTTCGTCGATATCGGCGTGCATCAGGATGGTCTGGTGCACGTCTCCCAGCTTGCCGATCGCTTCGTCAAGGATCCCCACGAGGTCGTCAAGGCGGGCGATGTCGTCAAGGTGCGGGTTGTCGAAGTCGATGCCAAGCGTAAGCGCATCGCTCTCTCGATGAAACGCGATGACGGCTCCTCAGCGCCGCCGCCGCGTGGTGATTCTCGTCCAAACCAAGGGGCACGGCCGCAGAACGAGCGCCGGCCTGCAGCTCAGAAACCGGAAAGCCAGGGCGCATTCGGTGCGGCGCTGGCCGAAGCGATGAAGCGAAAATAAGGGTTTAGTGGGCATTTCGGCAAAAATGCAACAGTTTGGCAGCGTTCTGAACGGAGTGCTAAATCCGGCGCTTGTAAGGCGAAAGAGAGCTATTAAGTTGATGTGACCATCCTGTCACATTTGCGAGGCGTCCATGGCGTCGGCATTCTTATCGATCGTCCAGCAAATCGTCCGCAAGGGTTCGTTGAAACTTACTCTTGCCAATGGCGAAACCCACATTATCGGCGACGGCACGGGTGAAACCGTTGTCGCCCGCCTTGCCGATCAGGAGGCCGAGGACGCTATCCGGCGTGACCCGACCATGAAGCTCGGCGAAATGTACATGCAAGGCCGGTTCATTCTCGAACAGGGCAACATCTACGATTTTCTGTCGCTGGTGAAACAGAACACCACCAATGAAATCTTCGATTTCAAGATGGCGGCATTGCTGCTTGGCCGTATTGCCTGGCAGCAGCTGAAGAGCCGCGTGCCGGTCAATCGCAACAAGCACAATGTCGCCCATCATTACGACCTGTCGGCCAAGCTCTTCGATCTTTTCCTCGACGATGACTGGCAATATTCCTGCGCCTATTTCGAGCCGCCGGGCATTGGTCTCGACGAGGCGCAGCTCGCCAAGAAGCGCCATATCGCCGCAAAGCTTCTGCTCGAGCCGAACCAGCGCATCCTGGAGATCGGCTCCGGCTGGGGCGGCATGGGCATGTACCTGACGGAGGCGACCGAAGGTGCCGAGTTCACCGGCATCACACTGAGCGAAGAGCAGCTCAAGGTCTCGCGTACGCGCGCCGAAAAGCGCGGCCTTGCCGACCGGGTGCGTTTCGAACTGCAGGACTACCGCACCATGACGGGCAGGAAGTTCGACCGCATCGTCTCGGTCGGCATGTTCGAACATGTCGGCATCGGCCATTACGGCAATTTCTTCCGCAAGGTATCGGATCTGCTCGACGAGAACGGCGTCATGGTGCTGCATTCGATCGGCCGCCCGAAGCCGAGCTTCGGCACCAATGCCTTCATCGAGAAATATATCTTCCCGGGCGGCTACATCCCTTCCGTCGGCGAGGTCGTGCCGCCGCTCGAAAAAGCCGGGCTGCTGGTCAAGGATATCGAGATCCTGCCGATGCATTATGCCTATACGCTGCGCCATTGGCGCGAGCGTTTCGTGGCGCGCAAGGCCGAAGCGGTGGCGCTTTACGACGAGCAGTTCTTCCGCATGTGGGAATTCTATCTGGCTGGTTCCGAAATGGGTTTCCGCTGGGACGAGCTCTTCATCCTGCAGATCCAGATTGCCAAGAACCAGTTCGCCGTTCCGGACAATCGCAATTACATCGCGCGCAACGAAGCGAAGTTGAAGGAATTCGAGGCGAGGCGCGCTCCGCTCGAAAAAGTGACGTTCTGATCCGCGGAAATGCCGCTTCCGCTGGCGATTTTGCCGAGGAACCGATTCTCATGAAAGGTTGTGCCGATGAGCAGTGCGTTTCCCGAGATCTACTTGGTCCGCCACGGTGAAACCGAATGGAGCCTGTCCGGGCGCCATACCGGACGCAGCGATATTCCCTTGACGGCGAACGGCGAGGCCGCCGCCCGCAAACTCGCCGACCGGCTGGCGGGCCTTAGCTTCTCCGCCGTCTGGTCGAGCCCGTCCGAGCGAGCCCGCAAGACCTGCACGCTCGCCGGGTTCGGATCGGGCGCGGTGATCAAGGACAATCTCGCCGAATGGGACTACGGCGCTTATGAAGGCATCACCACCAAGGCGATCCTTGCCGACCGCCCCGGCTGGCAGCTCTTTCGCGACGGCTGCCCGAAGGGCGAATTCGCTGCCGATGTCGGCGATCGCGCCGACGCCGTGATTGGCGGACTTCGTCAAACGGCCGGCACCATCCTGGTCTTTTCGAGCTCGCATTTCCTGCGCGTCCTCGCCGCCCGCTGGCTCGGCCTGCCGCCGGAAGACGGCTCCCGTTTCGTACTCGATACGGCCAGCATCAGCGTGCTCGGCTACGAGCACGATCTGACCGAACCGGTCATCCGCCGCTGGAACCAGAGATAGGGAAACGGTGGCAGCTGGTTGCGACTTTCTTCGCACCAATGGCAGGCCCCTCACCCTAACCCTCATATGCGCTAGGTTTAGCCCTGGACATAAGGAATCTGGTTGTGATTCAAGCTTTGGATGAAGATTCGTCCTGAGATTTTGGATCATTGGCCGGAAGTGCGCGAGCGGCTTCCGGCGGGTTTTGACTTGGAAGCAACGGCGCGGTTGCGCGGTGCTTTTACACGGGTGCGGGAAATCAAGAATGCCGAGACGCTGTTGCGGCTGGCGCTTGCCTATGGCGGCCTTGGCATGTCGCTACGCGAGACCTGTGCATGGGCCGAAGCGGGCGGGATCGCCCGTTTGTCAGACCCATCGCTGCTCGAGCGGCTGTGCAAAGCGGCGCCTTGGCTTGGCGACATCGTGGCGGCGCTGATTGCCGAATAGGCCAAAGCGCCGGCGGGGCGCTTTGCGGGGTATCGCTTGCGTGTGCTCGATGGAACGTCGATCTGCCATCCGGGCGCTGACCGCACGACATGGCGGTTGCATGTCGGCTACGATCTGGCAACAGCTCAGGTCGATCAGCTTGAGCTGACCGACATCCATGGTGCCGAAAACCTTCAGCGCCTTACCTACGCACCCGGCGATATCGTGCTGGCCGATCGCTACTATGCAAGGCCGCGCGATCTACGGCCGGTGATCGATGCCGGTGCAGACTTCATCGTGCGGACCGGCTGGAACTCGTTGCGCCTGTTGCAGACGAATGGCGAGCCCTTTGATCTGTTTGCCGCGCTCGCCGCTCAGCAAGAGCAGGAAGGCGAGGTGCAGGTTCGTGTCCACGAAGGCATAACGGGGACGCCGCCACCACCGCCGCTGGTCCTGCGCCTCATTGTCCGGCGCAAGGATCCGCAACAGGCCCAAGCCGAGCAGGAGCGTCTACTCAAAGCCGCCCGCAAGCGCGGCAAAAAACCCGATCCGCGCAGTCTCGAGGCGGCGAAGTACATTCTCCTGCTGACTTCGCTGCCGACCGCCACCTTTGCACCGGCCGATATCCTCGCCCTCTATCGCTTCCGCTGGCAAATCGAGCTGGCGTTCAAACGGTTCAAGAGCTTGGCCGGTCTCGACAGCTTGCCAGCCAAGAAGCCTGAACTGGCCCGGGCATGGCTCTACGCCAGGCTGATCGTCGCCATCATCGCCGAACAGATTGCCGGGCAAGTCCCGGACTCTTCCCCCTCTGGACGCGGCAACCCCACGGGCAAGTCCCTCGCGCTGGCGTCTCATGAAGATAGCCCTGACCACCATTTGCGCCGCCATCCGCGGACCACTTCTGTGGCAGGCCGTCTGTAACCTCTTCACACGAAGTCGTCGCCACCTCTGCGAGCCGCCGCGACGACGCCGAAAACAATGCGACGATCTACACACCCGCCTAACCTAGCGCATATGACCCTAACCCTCTCCCCGTAAACGGGGCGAGGGGACGTGCCACGCGAGAGGCCTGTGGGGAACCGGAGAGCTCACGGCACATCCCCTTCGCCCCGCTAGCGGGGGTCCGAAGGACGGGTCGAGACCCGTGGCTCGACCCCGGTTGGTGCCGGCAGGCGGATGAGGGGCGGTCTCGCCAATCTGGAGGCGGGATGCCGTGTACGACCGCTAAAGGCGGCACGCCTTTCATTAGCGCCCTTGTTTCGCCGTGGTTAACATTGGGGTAACGACATCGGGATAGATGTAGCGAGCGCCGCCCTCCGCGGCTTTGTTTTTGCGTTTTCTGGAGTGTGGACGTGTCTCATCGATCAGTCGTATCGATCTCTTTGGCTATTGCCCTTTTTTCTGCTGGTTCGGTGGCCGCCCAGGAAAGCGGCCAGCACTTCTGGTCCGGCGACTGGTATCTGAGCCTCGGCGTCGCCGGCTTCTCCGCCCCGAAATTCGAGGGCTCGTCGCACAATGAATTCAAGTTCAGTCCGCTGATCTCGGTCGGCCGCCAGGGTGCCGGCCCGCGTTTTTCCTCGCGCAACGACAATCCGTCCTTCGCCCTCATCGACAAGGGCGCTTTCCGCGCCGGCATCGTCGGCAGGTTCGTGCCGTCGCGCGATGACGGCGACGGCAGCGAGCTGAAGGGCTTGAAGAAGGTCAAATGGGGGGCGGAAGCCGGCGGTTTCGTCGAGGTCTACCCGACAGATTTCCTTCGTGCCCGCGCCGAAGTCCGCCAGGGCATCCGCTCGCATGACGGCGTTGTCGCCGATCTCGCGGTCGATGCCTTCACCGATATCGCCCCCGACCTGCAGCTGTCAGGCGGACCGCGTGCGACCTTCGCCACCAGCGGCTATTACGATGCCTATTACGGCGTCAACGCCAAGCAGGCGGCGGCAAGCGGCCTTGACCCCTACAAGCCGTCGTCGGGCATCCAGTCCTATGGCGCAGGCGCGGCGCTGACCTGGAAGGCGACGGAAAACCTGTCGGCAAGCTCCTTCCTCGAATATAAGCGGCTGGCAGGCCCTGCCGCCGACAGCAGCCTCGTGCGCGAGCGCGGCTCGAAGAACCAGCTGTTGATCGGCGTCTCGGCGACCTACAAATTCAATTTCTCACTGCAGTGATCGACAGCGCCGCGCGTCTTTTCAAGACGCGTAAAGGACGTTTTAACGCTCTGAATTGCGTATAATTTGCCTTCAGTCGATTCCGATAAGGAATTGTGCGGGTGGCAGTGCGGTGATCGCTTCTTGACCCGATCGGCGGCTCACCGCTAGATGGCGGCATGCACGATACCGGCGACTTCAACGATCGCGTTTCCGACGCACCTTCCGATAACTGGGTCTACCGGATCCTGCCGCAATGGCTCTGGCCTTATGCGCAGCTGGCGCGCTGGGATCGCCCGATCGGCTGGCAGCTCTTGATGTGGCCGTGCTTCTGGTCGGCGACACTTGCTTCCAATGCGGCGATCGGTGAAGGGCTCTATTCCGGTAGCCTGCTGGTGTCTCACCTGTTCCTTTATTTCATCGGCGCGGTCGCCATGCGCGGCGCCGGTTGCACTTATAACGATCTCGTCGACCACGAGATCGATATGGAAGTGGCCCGCACGCGGTCGCGTCCGCTGCCCTCCGGCCGCGTCACGCGCCGCCGGGCGAAGATCTTCATCGGCCTGCAGGCGCTGGTCGGCCTCATCGTGTTGTTGCAGTTCAACTGGCTCAACGTCTTCCTCGGCGTGCTCTCGCTCGGGATCGTCGCGTTTTATCCCTTTGCCAAACGCTTCACCGACTGGCCGCAATTTTACCTCGGACTTGCCTTTTCCTGGGGCGCGCTGATGGGCTGGGCCGGGATTTTGGGCGGCCTCTCCTTTGCCGCCATCCTGCTCTACGCCGCCTCCGTCGCCTGGACGATCGGTTATGACACGATCTATGCGCATCAGGACAAGGAGGATGACGAGTTGATCGGCGTCCGCTCCACCGCGCGCCTGTTCGGCGACAGGACGCGGCAATGGCTGATCGGCCTTTATGGACTGACGCTGGTGCTGATGTTCATCGCTTTCGTTCTCGCCGGCGCCAACCTCATCGCTTTCCTCGCCTTGCTCGGTGCCGCCGGCATGTTCGCCTGGCAGATCATCCGGCTCGATATCAACGATGCCGACCAGTGCCTGGCGCTCTTCAAATCGAACAACCGCGTCGGCCTGATCATCTTCTTCGGCCTCTTCGTCTCGCTGCTGTTTGCCATTCCCTGATTGGGACGATGAACCGGGCGCGGGCGCCCGCCCTCAACCGAATTGGGGAATAGTTTCTGCCGCAACGATCTGTCGCAAAACTCTGACTTTGCGACTGGGTTTGCGAAAGGAATTTGGTCTAGCTGGCATTCGTGTCGTCCTTTGCGGCAGATGGAAGCCATGCCTTGATCTGTTGATCCGTGAGGTTGGCACCACACAACATCGTCGCTACACGGCAGCCTTTCAGGGCAGATGCCTGCGCAAGAATAGCTGCGAGCCCCGCTGCTCCGGCTGGTTCGACGAGACGCTTCCATGTGTCTTGAGCAAACCGCATTGCATCGAGAAGCTGATCGTCGTCCACAAGAACAACGTCATCGATCGTGTCTTGAAGCCAGCCGACGGCCGACGGGACGGGAATCCGCACAGCAATTCCATCGGCAATCGTGCGTGCCTTCGGCGTCGAGATCACGTCGCCCGCAATGTAGGACAGGGCCATGCAAGGCGCACCCTTTGCGGCGACGGCGATGACCCTTGTTCGCGGTGATCGTGATTTGAACCAGCATCCTACTCCGGCCGCCAGGGCACCGTTGCCAAGCGGAATGAAAACGGCGTCGATATCTTCGACCTCTTCAGTCAGCTCCGCCGCAATCGTTCCTGCCCCTTCCGCAATGGCGGCGCTCGCTCCGTCCTCGACGAACTGCAGCTTCCGTTCGGCGGCGTAGATTTTGGCGGCTTCCTTTGCAGCGTCAAAATCTTCTCCGGCGAGAAAGACCTCTGCCCCAAACCGGCGCATGGCTTCGATCTTCAACGGATTGGCGCTGATACTGGCGAACACGATCAGAGATCGCCCATGCCGCGCGGCATTGTAAGCAAGCCCTTGGCCGAAGTTCCCGGCTGATGCCGTGACCAGAGGAGTTCTGTCGCCAGCGAGATCGGCGAGAAAATATCCCGTCCCGCGCCCCTTGAAGCTGCGAATCGGATTTTCCGTTTCGTCCTTGGCGACGAGCGACAGCGCGAGCCTATCGGCACGCAGCAAATTGGTGTTCAGGAAAATCGGATCGATTTTTTTGCGTGCATCGTCGATTTTGGCGGCTGAAAGAGGTGTTTGTTTTGTCATGGGCAGATGATAGTAATTTTCGGCGCGGAAAAACCGCGCTTGTGACAAATTTATAGCGGAATTTCTGCTTATAAGCTTGGTTATACGCTGTGGACGATATTGATCGAACCATTCTGTCGATGCTGCAGGAGAATGCCGACATTCCCGGCAAGGTCATTGCTGACGCGGTCAATCTCTCTACCTCGGCCGTCGAACGGCGCATCGGCAAACTGAAGCAAGATGGGATCATCGAGAAGATCGTGGCGGTGGTCAGTCCGAAAGCCATTGATCGCACCTTGTCCGTTTTGGTTGAGCTCGAAATCCAGAACGAACATCGACACGCGTTGGAGCAATTCCAGCGATGGTTGGATCATGCGCCTGAAGTTCAGTCATGCTGGTATGTCACCGGCGACATGGACTATGTCCTGCTCGTGGCCGTCCGCAATCTTGAGGAATACAATGCCTTCATTGAGCGGCTTATGGGCGAGCAACAGGCGCTCGTGCGAAAATACAAGAGCCTGATCGCACTCAAAACGGTCAAGCACGGGTTGGGACTTTCCGTCCTTGAATGAGAGGCTTTTTACTGGCTACGCAGTGATCCTGCCAAAATTCATCCCGCAGTGCCAATCGAGACAGTTTGCGGCCGAATTCGACAGCGTCGCAAAACGGGCATTCCGCGACAGGTGAGTGCGCAGAATGCCCGGCAATGATGTGTTCGGTGTCGCGATTTCGGTCAGTTGCGGGCGATGATTTCCTTGCCTTCGATCTTCATGGCGACGCCCAGCCGGCCGGTGGTGCGGCGCACCAGGAAGCGCGGGCGGCGATTGGCGAAGTAGGAATGACGGCGGCGCGGCTTAAGGTCGCTGGTGCGCAAGGCGCCGATGTGGTCTTCGAGCGGCCGGGCGACGCCATCGGCCTCGACCATCAGCATCGGAATGCGGAAGGCTTCCGACCAGCTGCGCCAGTCTGCAGCGATGTCGCTGAGATCATGCGCGACGAGCAGCGGAATGCAGAGCTCTGGATCGGCGTGGTGGAGTTCGAGAGTGACGGTGACATCGCCGTCGCCATGGTCGATGGCGCGGGCGGCGACGCCCTTGAAAACGCGCTTCGGCAGCGCAATCGAGAGCGGCAGGCCGCTGGAGGGGAGGACCTTGCGCAGGACCGCACCGCGTTCGTCTATGGTGATATTGACGTCATCCGAACAATCGTGGATGGCGTAGCTGACCTGCTGGGGAAAGCGGGACGGATCGAGGCGTAACGTCGTGCCAGCCCAGGCGGGCTTCATAACGGGATTGTTCATTTCATTCTACCCTTGTCTTACCTGAGAGCCGATTTCCGGTCTTCTCCTTGGGACTTTTCGTCCTCTATGGCCGACAATAGGCAGCCGCCCTTCCGTACAGCTTAAAAATTGCGGTTAAGAAAACTTTGCCTCCTCTGATGGTTATCAAAACCGAATCCGGCAGGGTTTCCGGAAGGTGAACGATGTGGTGTCCCGAAGTGATGCATCTTGAGGTAAGCCTCAGGTAAGCTTTCCATGGCAAAATGTGCTCACCAGCATTTCGTCGTTCTTTTAGAGATTTTGCCGAAAAGGGCGCTTTCCATGATCACGGCTTCCCTCGCTTACACGATCCTGTCGCGGGACATGACGTCCAGCCTCAACAAGGTCGCGTCGCAGACGACGGTCAAGAAGGATGCCCAATATTACGCCGACCATATCAACAAGGTCACCAATGTCGACGACTTCCTCGGCGACTACAAGCTCTACAGCTATGCGATGAAGGCCTATGGCCTCGAGGACATGACCTATGCCAAGGCCTTCATGAAGAAGGTGCTGGAAAGCGATCTCACCGATCCCGACAGCTACGCCAACAAGCTCTCCGATACGCGCTACCGCGAATTCGCCGCCGCCTTCAATTTCAATGCGCCCGAGAAGGACGTGCAGACGGATGCGCAGGAGGACGAGCTCATCGGCCTCTACAAGCAGTCCTTCGCCGATGCCGAAAAGGCCGCGAGCGCCGAGAGCACCTATTACGGCAACAATATCGATAGCGTGCAGAGCGTCGACGACCTGGTCAACAACAACCGGCTGCGCACCTATGTGCTGAAGACCTTCAACATCGATCCCACCTATGCGTCGAAGGATTTTCTGCGGCAGGTGCTGACCAGCGATCTCAGCGACCCCACAAGCTTCGTCAATACGCAGGGCGGCGACAAATATAAGGCGCTTGCCGCCCAGTTCAGCTTCAACGCCGACGGCACCGTCACCGGCACGGCCCAGACCGCCGCGCAGAAGGCCTCGGTCATCGAGTCCTACACGCTGAATTCCCAATCGGTCATCATCGACAATTCGGTCGGTTCGGACGTCTATTACGTCGGCCAGACGGCGGCGGACTACAACAAGGCCTATTATACGGCGAAGATCGGCACGATCACCAATGTCGACGATCTGGTCGCCGACAAGCGGCTGACCTCTTACATCACGACGGCTTACAGCATGGGCGCCGATTTCACCGCCGCAGCACTGCGCACGGTGCTGACTGACCCCGGCTACGCCCAGTTGATGGGTTTTACCAATGTTTACAATGCTTTCAACTTCAAGGCTGACGGGTCGACCTCCAGCACGGCGCGCGTTCAGTCGATCGATCAGGCAAACAAACTGAAGTCGGCGGCATCGAGCACGAACAATTATTATACCGTCACCTCGCAGTCGACCGCCATCACCAATGTCGACGATCTGCTCGCCGATAGTGTGCTGGCGCGCTACATCAAGGATGCCTATGGTCTCGGCACGAGTTTCAGCAATGCCGATCTGAAGAATATCCTGACGGATTCGGCCTATGCCTCGGCCCAAGGCCATGCGGATCTCAATGCCGACTTCAATTTCCAGGCAGACGGCTCGATCAACGGTTCCGTGATCCAGACGGCGGCGCAGCGGAAATCGACCACCGACAGGTCGGCGGCGAATGCAGCGCATTTCAACAGCATGATCGGCAACGTCACCAATGTCGACGACATCATGTCGGATGCCGTTGCGGTCAGCTATATCAGAAACAGCATGCAGATCGCCGACAGCGTCTCGGATGCGACATTGAGGACTTTCCTCGTCGATCGCACGGCTGCCAGCGCCCAGGGCTACAGCGACGTTCACGACCTCTTCAATTTCAAATCGGACGGTTCGATCGCGACCCTTTACGCCTCGCAGACAGCGACGCAAAGTGCCAGCACCGCCGGCAAGGCCGACGATGCGGCAGTTTACTACCAGTCGACCATCGCCGGCATCGCAAACGTCGATCAGTTGCTGGTCGACCAGAAGCTGAACAATTTCGTGCGCAACGCCTACGGCATCCCGTCGACCGTCACCGACGTCGCGCTTCGCGCCATCCTGACTGACCAGAGCGGCACCGGCACCTATGCCGACGTTGCCGCCGCCTTCAACTTCAAGGCGGACGGCACGCTTGAGGACGGGATGGCTGCGCAGACGGCAACCCAGATCAGCAGCACGAAATTTGCCGGCGCGGCGCGCACGGATGATTATTCCGCCAGGATGTCAACCATCAGCAATGTTGATGATCTGCTTGCCGATGACGCCATCACCAATTTCCTGAAGAGCACCTACAATCTGCCGTTCAATATTTCCGACGCCGATCTGAAGAGCATCCTGACCGATGCGACGGCCGCTGCCGCAGCCGGCCACACCGATCTCAATGCCGACTTCAACTTCGCCGCCGACGGATCGCTTCCTGTCGTCAGCTCGGTCCAGACGGCCGATCAGGCACAGACCACCAACGACAATTATGCGGCGCGTTACGACGACGAACGCGACGAGGCGATCGACGAGGTCGCATCCAACTACCAGAAGCTTATGGCCGACAGCAGCAGCCTGCTGAATTTCTCCGACGTCGAGAGCGTCAATGATTTCCTGCGCAGCAATTCGGCGGCCGATTTCAGCAAGAGCAACGACAATCTACCGGATCTCTTCCATGTGGCGCTGCAGGCTTTCGGCCTGACCGACCAGGACGTATCGCGTTCGATGATGCGCAAGATCCTGACCAGCGATGCCTATGATCCGAACGGCTATGTCGCCTCGCTCAAGGATGAACGCATCACCAACCTTGCCCGCGCCTTCAACTTCGGCCCCGACGGCAAGGCGGCATCACCCTTCCAGGCGCTGCCCGACGCGACCATGGCCAAATATGCCACCGACTATAGATCGCATATCACCATGCTGATGAAGGACGGTCCGGTAAAGGACAAGGCGGCGAAGGACGCTACGGCCGAAGTCGATTATTTCGCCAAGAGCATGGCGAAGGTGAAGTCGCTCGACGATTTCCTCGACGACAGCCGCCTGACCGACCTGGTGCTGAAGGCGAACAACCTTGATCCGAAGGATTACGACCAGGCGACGCTGAAGAAGATCTTCACGTCCGATCCCGACGACAAGAAGAGCTATCTCAACGCCACCGCCGATGCGAGATTCAAGGACATCGTCGCCGCCTTCAATTTCGACAAGGACGGCAATCTGACCCGCGCCAAGATCGGCACCATCCAGAACAAGGCGGCCGAGGAACATACGCAGGAGCTCTACATCAGGCAGACGATGGAGAACCAGGAGGGCGAAAGCAATGACGGCGTCCGCCTGGCGCTCTATTTTAGCCGCAAGGCCTCGAGCATCACTTCGATCTATGGGATCCTCGGCGACAAGGCGCTGTATCAGGTCATCACCACAGCCTACAGCCTGCCGTCGCAGATCTCCGGCATGGATGTCGCCAAGCAGGCCGATCTCATCAACCGCTTCGTCAAGCTCGAGGATCTTCAGGATCCGAAGAAGGTCGACAAGCTGCTGCGCCGGTTCACCGCGATGTACGACGTCCAGAACGCCGCCCAGCAGTCGCCGGCGCTGATGATCCTGACCAACGGCGGTACGCAGTAGGCCTGATGGCAATTCCAGCAAAGCGCGCAGCGGTTGACGCGGATGTCCGCCCCTCACCCTAACCCTCATATGCGCTAGGTTTAGCCCTGGACATAAGGAATCTGGTTGTGATTCAAGCTTTGGATGAAGATTCGTCCTGAGATTTTGGATCATTGGCCGGAAGTGCGCGAGCGGCTTCCGGCGGGTTTTGACTTGGAAGCAACGGCGCGGTTGCGCGGTGCTTTTACACGGGTGCGGGAAATCAAGAATGCCGAGACGCTGTTGCGGCTGGCGCTTGCCTATGGCGGCCTTGGCATGTCGCTACGCGAGACCTGTGCATGGGCCGAAGCGGGCGGGATCGCCCGTTTGTCAGACCCATCGCTGCTCGAGCGGCTGTGCAAAGCGGCGCCTTGGCTTGGCGACATCGTGGCGGCGCTGATTGCCGAATAGGCCAAAGCGCCGGCGGGGCGCTTTGCGGGGTATCGCTTGCGTGTGCTCGATGGAACGTCGATCTGCCATCCGGGCGCTGACCGCACGACATGGCGGTTGCATGTCGGCTACGATCTGGCAACAGCTCAGGTCGATCAGCTTGAGCTGACCGACATCCATGGTGCCGAAAACCTTCAGCGCCTTACCTACGCACCCGGCGATATCGTGCTGGCCGATCGCTACTATGCAAGGCCGCGCGATCTACGGCCGGTGATCGATGCCGGTGCAGACTTCATCGTGCGGACCGGCTGGAACTCGTTGCGCCTGTTGCAGACGAATGGCGAGCCCTTTGATCTGTTTGCCGCGCTCGCCGCTCAGCAAGAGCAGGAAGGCGAGGTGCAGGTTCGTGTCCACGAAGGCATAACGGGGACGCCGCCACCACCGCCGCTGGTCCTGCGCCTCATTGTCCGGCGCAAGGATCCGCAACAGGCCCAAGCCGAGCAGGAGCGTCTACTCAAAGCCGCCCGCAAGCGCGGCAAAAAACCCGATCCGCGCAGTCTCGAGGCGGCGAAGTACATTCTCCTGCTGACTTCGCTGCCGACCGCCACCTTTGCACCGGCCGATATCCTCGCCCTCTATCGCTTCCGCTGGCAAATCGAGCTGGCGTTCAAACGGTTCAAGAGCTTGGCCGGTCTCGACAGCTTGCCAGCCAAGAAGCCTGAACTGGCCCGGGCATGGCTCTACGCCAGGCTGATCGTCGCCATCATCGCCGAACAGATTGCCGGGCAAGTCCCGGACTCTTCCCCCTCTGGACGCGGCAACCCCACGGGCAAGTCCCTCGCGCTGGCGTCTCATGAAGATAGCCCTGACCACCATTTGCGCCGCCATCCGCGGACCACTTCTGTGGCAGGCCGTCTGTAACCTCTTCACACGAAGTCGTCGCCACCTCTGCGAGCCGCCGCGACGACGCCGAAAACAATGCGACGATCTACACACCCGCCTAACCTAGCGCATATGACCCTAACCCTCTCCCCGTAAACGGGGCGAGGGGACGTGTCCCGCGAAAGGTTAGTGGGGACAGAGAGGGTGCGGCATATCCCCTTCGCCCCGTTTACGGGGAGAAGGTGCCGGCAGGCGGATGAGGGGCAAACGTCGGCGATCTCCCTGATCGCTCAACCTCACGGATCAAGGCTGACCACTTTTCCCGGGTTCATGATATCGGCAGGGTCGAAGGCGCGCTTGATGCGGCGCATCAGCTCGATTTCGATCGCCGGGCGGATCGCCGCCAGTTCGTCGCGCTTCAACTGGCCGATGCCGTGCTCGGCCGAGATCGAGCCGCCATGGGCAAGCACCAGTCCATGGACGATATGGTTCATCTCATGCCAGCGGGCAATGAAGGCGTCCTTGTCGGCGCCGAGCGGCTGGGAAATATTGTAATGGATATTGCCGTCGCCCATATGGCCGAAGGCGCAGATGCGGGCGCCGGGCATCGCCGCCATCACCGCTTCTTCGGCCTCGGCCATGAAATGCGGGATCTTCGACACGGGCACGGAAACATCGTGCTTGATCGAGCCGCCTTCCGGCTTCTGGGCATCCGACATGCTCTCGCGCATGTGCCAGAGGGCTTTCTGCTGCGCTACCGATGAGGCGATTGCGGCATCCAGCACCAGCCCGGCCTCGAAACCCTGTTCCAGCACGCCACTCATCATCCGTTCCGCCGTCTCGGCCGAATCCGATGTCGAAATGTCGATCAGCACGTACCAGGGATACGCCGTTTCCAGCGGATCGCGCACGCCGTCGATATGGCGGGCGGTGATCTCGACACCGAAACGCGGCATCAGCTCGAAACCGGTGAGCGAGGCGCCGCAGAGGCTGGAGGCCAGGTTGAAGAGGGCAAGGGCGTCCGCCACCGAATTCAGGCCGGCGAAGGCGACCTGATGGCCGAGCGGCTGGGGAAAGAGCTTCAGCACCGCGCCGGTGATGATGCCGAGCGTGCCTTCGGCGCCGATGAAGAGGTCGCGCAGGTCGTAGCCGGTATTGTCCTTCTTCAGGCGGCGTAAGCCATCCCAGATCTCGCCGGTCGGCAGCACCACTTCAAGGCCGAGGCAGAGCTGACGTATATTGCCATAGGCAAGCACCGCCGTGCCGCCGGCATTGGTGGAAAGGTTGCCGCCGATGCGGCAGGAGCCCTCGGCGCCGAGAGACAGCGGAAACAGCCGCCCATGCGCCTCGGCCGCCTTCTGCACGTCGGCCAGTATGGCGCCGCCATCGGCCACCAGCACGTTTGCCACCGGATCGACATCGCGGATCCTGTTCATGCGTTCGAGCGACAGGATGATATCGGACTTGCCCTGGCGCGGCGTCTGGCCGCCGACGAGGCCGGTATTGCCGGTCTGCGGCACGATCGCCGTTCCGGTCTCCGTTGCAAGCCTCATGATATCAGAGACTTCTTCGACCGAACCGGGTTTCAAGAGGAGAGGGGAGGAGCCGTGATAGAGCCCGCGATTTTCGATCAGATGCGGTGCAAGATCGGCCTCGCTACGCAGCGCGTATTTTTCGCCGACGATGGCCGCGAAGCGATCGAGGAGTTCGGTGGAAATGCTGGAATTGCTCATCGGGCTCGATTCTCCATCGTGATGCACGGTTTTTCAGTCGCGGGGTGCGGCTGCCCGCTGCAGGCGATCGTTGATTGCCTCGCCCAGCCCGTCCTCGGGAATCGGCGAAAAGGCGATGCTCTGGGCGCCGCTGGCATCGGCCCGCTTCATATAGTCGAAAAGATTGGCGGCGGCCTCTGCAAGGTCGCCGCGCGGGCTGAGATCAAGGACGATCCGTGCACTGTCCGCGCCCGAGACCGCAACGCTGCCGAAGGCGATCAGCGCTTCTCCGGGTTCGACTGCCGTCGCATTGAGGCGCACGGAAGCACCCGGCGCGTAATGCGAGGCGAGCATGCCCGGCGCCTCGATGGCCGCCGATGCCGTTTTCGCCCGCAGCAGCGGTTGGCCTGCGATGCGCTCGATCTCGCGCGCCGCCAGTCCACCCGGCCGCAGCAGCCTGAGTTGGCCGACCTCTGTCTTGACGATCGTCGATTCGACGCCGACAGCACTCGGGCCTGCGTCGAGGATCAACGGGATTTTCGCTCCGAGATCGGCTTCGACATGGGCGGCACTCGTGGCGCTGACCCCGCCCGAGGTATTGGCGCTGGGGGCCGCGAGCGGCCGTCCGAAGGCGCCGATCAACGCGCCTGCGAAACCCTTCGGCACGCGGATGCCGACGCTGTCGAGCCCGGCGGTCGCCAGCGAATGGATCGAGCTCTGAGGCTTCAGCGGCAGCACGAGGGTCAGCGGGCCGGGCCAAAAGGCTCTGGCGAGCGCCCGCGAGACCGGGTCGAACTCGGCATGTTCCTCGGCCATCGCGAGGTCGGCCATATGGCAGATCAGCGGGTTGAAGCGCGGCCGTCCCTTTGTCTCGTAGATGCGGGCGATGGCTAAGGGATTGGTGGCGTCGGCGGCAAGGCCGTAGACGGTCTCCGTCGGGATGGCGATGGCAAAGCCGTCGGCAAGAGCGGCTGAGGCCGCCTCGAGCGCTGCCTGCCTGTCTGCCGTGATATCGATCGTGCGTGCCATGTCCTGCCCGTGTTCGTCCCGGCAGTCATTAGGCTTTCCGCCGCCTGCGATCAATCGCTTTAGAGCTGCCGGATGATTTCGCGCAGCTGTTCGTTGCGGGCGCCGAGCAGCAGGATGTTGCGGATCGCCGCCTGCGGGTCGTGGGTGCGGAAAAGCAGGCCGTTGCCGCGCACCGACCGGTCGATGGTCATCTTTTCCGCGGAGTCCTCGCCGGGTTTGATGGCGACGGCGAAATACATGCGGGAATAACCGACGTCGATGCGCTCAAAGAAGTTGTCGTTGTCGCCGATGTCGGAGTAAAAATTGGCGATGTAGAAGGCCCAGCTCACCTCCTCGTAGCGGGCGAACTTCGTCCGTGCGGCGGTGACGTGGCAATAGCCGAGATGCGGGCTATCCTGCAGCGTCCGGTGGAAGATCATCTTCGGAAACTGGATCGAATGGTGAAAGCCGTTGATGTTCTGATGCGTTTTTTCGCCGGCCACCTGCAGCTTGCGGCCGGTCTTTGCGGCGACCTCGTCATGGGTGAAATATCGCTTTTCCTCTGCCAGCCAATGCCGCCGCTCGCGTGGGATGCGGCCGGTGCGCAGGAATTCGGAATGGGCGGCAATCAGCTGCGGCTCTTGCGGTCTGCTCGCATCTTTCGCGTCGAAATAACGGAGTTTAGCCATGGTTCGCGTTCTTCGGTCGGTCGGTGATCACCAGGAGGATAGGACCGCATGCTTAAGGCGATGTTAAAAAATAGTCTCGCAGCCGGCCGGCGGAAGGGCAAATGCCGGCAGATGTCGCAAACGCGATGGCGGTCGATCTCGGCAGCAGACCTCTTTGCGGAGCGGGTCTTTACGCCATGTCGCAATTGACCATAATTGCGCGGAGAGTCGGGCGATGTCATCGACTGGGATCGGCAGCTTGCGGCTTGCCGCATCCTGTCGTCAATTTCGAAGCCGATGTCGCATTACAACCAAGCGGCAGCCATGCTCGGTGTTTAAATGACGCCATGAACAATTCTCCCGAAGGAGAAGGAAGCGGGCGCGCTTCCGCCGACCTTCTTGCCGGAAGGGCGGCAGCCGGGTGCACGAGGACATGAAGATGGATATTCGCAGCAACGTTTTGCGTCAGCTCAAGGGCCGCCGTGAGGGCTTCAGCCTCGAACAGCCGTTCTATATCGACGAGGATTATTTCCAGCTCGACATGGAGATGATCTATTATCGCGACTGGCTGTTCATCGGCCATGATTGCGAGCTGCCGAAGCCTGGCGCCTATTTCACCGTCCAGATCGGCAGCTATCCTGTCGTCATCGTCCGTGGCCGCGACAATGTCATCCGCGCCTTCCACAACAGCTGTCGCCATCGCGGCTCGCGCGTCTGCACCAAGGAGCACGGCTCCTCCGTGCGTCTCGTCTGCCCCTATCATCAGTGGACCTACGATCTCGAAGGCAAGCTCGCCTTCGCCCGCCACATGGGCGATGATTTCGACAAGACAGGCTTCAACCTGAAGCCCGTCCATTGCGAAATCGTCGCAGGCTATGTCTTCATCTGCCTTGCCAACACTGCCCCCGATTTCCAGCCGGTGCGCGACAAGATCGAACCCTATGTCGCGCCGCACCGGATCAGCGAGAGCAAGGTCGCCTTCCAGAGCACGATCATCGAGAAGGGCAACTGGAAGCTTGTCTGGGAAAACAACCGCGAGTGCTATCACTGCGCCGCCAACCACCCCGAGCTCTGCCGCACCTATCCCGAAGCCCCGAGTGTCACCGGCACGGATGGCGGCGCCGACGATCCGGAGATCGCCGGCCATTGGGCGCGCTGTGAGGCCGCCGGCCTGCCGAGCAAGTTCCAGATTTCGCCGGACGGTCAGTTCCGCACCGCCCGCATGCCGTTGATCGAGGATGCCGAAAGCTACACCATGTCGGGCAAGAGTGCAGTCAAGCGCCCGCTCTCCGACGATATCTCGATCAGCCATATCGGCACCATGCTGCTCTTCCATTACCCGACGACGTGGAACCACCTGCTCGGCGACCACGCCATCTCCTTCCGCGTGCTGCCGCTCAGCGCCAACGAGACGGCGGTGACGACCAAGTGGATCGTCCACAAGGACGCCGTCGAAGGCGTGGATTACAATCTGGAGGAGCTGACCCACGTCTGGACCGAGACCAACGATCAGGATCGCCGCATCGTCGAGGAAAACGCCTTCGGCATTCACTCGCCCGCCTATGAGCCGGGCCCCTATTCTTCCCTGCATGAAGGCGGCGTCATGCAGTTCCTCGAATGGTATTCGAACTTCATGGTGAACCGTCTGCAGGGTGACCAGGCGAAAATTTCCGCCGTGGCCTAATGCATGTAGCCCGGAACTGTTACGGTTCCGGGATAACGGCATGCATGAACAAAGGACTGAAGTGCGTTCCGGGCGACATCATCGGCCTCCCGGTTAATGCCCGGTTCAGATCGATTTCTGTACACATACGAAAGCAGCTGGCCCCGGCCGCTTTCGGAACCATTCCGGCACGAAAGCGTTGCTGAGCAGGCGGTTATCGCTGTTGAATGGGAGAGAAGAATGTTCGGTTTGAGTAACAAGATCGCGACCGCAATTCTGGCGGCCGCCGTGGTGCTGACGGGCTTTGCGCCGTCGCAGGCAATCCAGATGCCCACCGCCCCGCAGGTGGAAAAATCCTCCGCCGTCGAGAACGTGCAGTACCGCCGCTATTATCGCCCCGGTTACCGGCCTGGCTATCGTCCCGGCGCCTACTACCGGCCCGGCTATTACGGTGGCTATCGCGGATATTCCTATTACCGCCCGGGATACCGCCGCTATAACGGCTACTGGTATCCGCTCGCCGCCTTCGGCGCCGGCGCGGTCATCGGCGGCGCGATTGCCGCACAGCCGCGTTACGTCGCACCTGCGCCCCGCATGGGTTCGAGCCACGTCGCCTGGTGCGCCAACCGTTACCGGTCCTACCGCGCCTACGACAACACGTTCCAGCCCTATAACGGCCCGCGCCAGCAGTGCTATTCGCCATATTGATCGAAAACATCTGCCCCTCACCCTAACCCTCTCCCCGTAAAAACGGGGAGAGGGGACGTGCCATGCGAGAGTTTCGCGGGAGACGGAGAGGTGGCGGCACATCCCCTTCTCCCCGCAGGCGGGGAGAAGGTGGCGGCAGCCGGATGAGGGGCTGCGCGCCCTCAGAATGCCCGGCCTTTCACCCTCAAAGAATATTCACCCGCCTCAGCAACCACCAGGCAAGGGCAACGGAGGCGAGGATGAGGACGACGGCGTATTCCGTGCCGTAATCGCCGACGGCGAAGGGCAGGTTTGCCGTGTTCATGCCGAAGAAACCGGTCACCAGGGTCGGCGGCAGCAGGAAGGCCGTCATGATCGACAGCAGATAGAGGTGACGGTTGGTTTCGGAGGACTGTTTCGAATCGATTTCTTCGTGCAGCAGGCGTGCCCGGTCCTGCAGCGCATAGATATCGTGGTCGACTGTTTCCAGCCGGCCGGTAAGCCGCCGCGCCACATCGTCGAAGCCGAAGGGCATCTCGTCGTCGTCGGCCGCCGCCGCCCGGCGCATCAGCGCCAGCACCGTGCGCAGGTGCCGATGCAGCCGGACCACGGTGCGCCGCACCGGCGCCAGGCGCCGCCGTTCATCGCGCTGCGCACTGTCGTAAACAATATCCTCGATCTGGTTCAGTTCTTCGGTGAGCTCGATGACGATTGCAATCAGCGTGCGCTGGAATTCGGTCACCAGCAGTTCGAACAGATCGACCGGCCGCGAGAATTTGCCCGGATTCTTCTCGATCAGCGCGCGTGCCCGTTCGACGCTGCGCAGCGGCTGCAGCCTTGTGGTGATGAGGAAGCGGTCGGACATGGCGAAATGCAGCCAGCCGAGATTGTTTGTATCCTCGGCGAACTCGCGCTGGCAATCGACGAGCGTGCCATAAAGCATCTGCTCGTCGACGGTGATGGCCGCATGCGTATCCCGCGTCGTCAGCGCCGATTTCGCATCCTCCGTCAGCCCCTCCAGCGTATCGAGCAAGGCCGGCACGCGGGCGTCGACAAGGTTGAGGTGCAACCAGTAGAAACAGTTATCGGCGGTCAGTTCCGCCACCGTCGCACTGTTGTTCAGCCGCACCGCGGTCTTTTCATCCGGCGAGAAGCGATAGCCCCAGACGAAACCTGGTATGTTGACGGGCAATGTGTCCATTATTCGCCGATCCTTTGCGAAGGCGATGTCTTCCCTTAAAGTATGTCGCGCAAAAGTGTGCAGCGGTTTTGCGCTGACGACATGCGCAAAAACAAAGATCTAAAGCGCGACGAGCGAATCTGAAAGATCGCGACGCGCTTTAGAGTTTGTCCATGACGTCCATTTGGCCGACGGTGCAAGAGCAAAGCGACACCTCCAGCCAAACTATCGCATGACCACTGAAGAAATCGAAATTGACGTTTACGTAAAAATCAATTAGCCCTTGCCCCGGAGGGGCTTTGCCGCGCGCGAGGCCGGTCTGCGGAGGAAAAACCATGTACAAGGCGCCCGTCGAGGAAATCGCATTCACGCTGAAGCATGTAGCGGGCATGGGCGAGGCGATTTCAAAAGGGCTTCTCGGCGATCTCGGCGAGGATCTCGTCGACGCCATCCTCGCCGAGGCGGGGCGTTTTGCCACAGAGGAAGTGGCCCCGCTTGCCGAAATCGGCGACCGCCAAGGCGCCCGCCTGATCGATGGCGAGGTCAGGCTGCCGGATGGCTGGCGTGAACTCTACCGCCATTGGATCGCCGGCGGCTGGAACGGCTTGACGGCGCCCGAGGCTTTCGGCGGCCAGGCCTTGCCGCATATGCTGAATGTCGCAGCGCTCGAAATGTGGAATTCCGGTTCCATGGCCTTCGCACTCGCCCCGACCCTGACGATGGGCGCCATCGAGGCGGTCAGCGTCCATGGCAGTGCTGCGCTGAAAGACACATATCTGGAGAGGATGGTCTCCGGCGAATGGACCGGCACCATGAACCTGACCGAGCCGCATGCCGGCTCCGATCTCGGCGTGCTGAAAGCCCGCGCCGAGCGCCGCGACGACGGCAGCTACCGCCTTTTCGGCCAGAAGATCTTCATCACCTGGGGTGAGCATGACGCGGCCGACAATATCATCCACCTGGTGCTGGCCCGTCTGCCGGAAGCGCCGGCCGGCACACGCGGCATCTCGCTCTTCCTGGTGCCGAAGTTCCTGGTGAACGACGACGGTTCGCTTGGGCCCCGCAACGATCTGTTCTGCCATTCGCTGGAGCACAAGCTCGGCATCCATGGCTCGCCGACCTGCACGATGATCTACGGCGACGGAAAATTCGGCGGTGAAAAGGGCGCCGTGGGATGGCTGGTCGGCGAGGAAAACAAGGGACTGGCCTGCATGTTCACGATGATGAACAATGCCCGCCTCGCCGTCGGCATGCAGGGCGTGGCGATCGCCGAGGCCGCCACCCAGAAGGCGCTCGCCTATGCCAGGGAACGCACGCAGGGCAGGGCGCCGGGCTCGAGCGGCGCCGGCATGAGCCCGATCGTCGAACATCCCGATGTCGCCCGCATGCTCCTCACCATGAAGGCGCTGACGCAAGGGGCGCGCGCCATCTCCTATGCCTGCGCCCATGCGATCGACATGTCCCATCGGGCCGGCGATATCAGTCGCCACTGGCAGGAGCGCGCTGCCCTTTTGACGCCGATCGCCAAATCCTTTTCGACCGATGCCGGCGTCGACGTCGCCTCGCTCGGCATCCAGGTGCATGGCGGCATGGGTTTTATCGAGGAGACGGGTGCGGCGCGCTATCTCCGCGATGCCCGTATTGCCCCGATCTACGAGGGCACCAATGGTATCCAGGCGATCGACCTCGTCACCCGCAAGCTGCCGCTCTCCGGCGGTGATCAGGTCAGGGGCTTCATCGCCGAGCTTAAGCAGATCGCCGATGGCGTCCGCCGCTCCAATCTCAATGGTTTCGGCGAGACCGCTGTGCGGCTCGACACTGCGATCGTCGATCTCGAACAGGCGACCGCCTGGCTGATCAAAACACTTGCCGATGACAAGGCCGCCGAGGCGCTCTCCGGTGCCACCCCCTATCAGCGCCTGTTCGGTCTGGTGCTCACCGGCTGTTATCTTGCCAAGGGCGGTCTCGCCGAAAGTGCCGATGGTGCAGATGAAAGCCGCATCGCGCTCTGCCGCTTCGCCGCCGAAAACCTGCTTGCCGAGACCGCAGCCCTTCGCGACCGGGTCGTCAATGGGGCGGCAAGCCTTGCCGCCGCCCGCATCCTGCTTGCCTGAGGAGACCTTATGACCGATCACATCATCGTCGAGCAGCCTTCCGCCCATCCCGGCGTCCAGTTGATCCGCTTCAACCGGCCGGAGAAGAAAAACGCCATCACCCGCGCCATGTACCAAACCATGGCCGATGCGCTGAATGCAGCCAACACGAATCCCGGCATCCGCGCCACCGCTTTGCTCGGCACCGAAGGCTGCTTTTCGGCCGGCAACGACATGAACGATTTTCTCGCTGCTGCAATCGGCGGCGGCGGCCTCGGCCAGGAGATCCTCGATTTCCTCTATTCGCTGGTGAACGCCGAGAAACCCGTCGTCTCCGGCGTCGACGGTCTGGCGATCGGCATCGGCACGACGATCCATCTCCATTGCGACCTGACCATAGCCTCCAGCCGCAGCCAGTTTCGCACTCCTTTCGTCGATCTGGCGCTGGTGCCGGAGGCGGCTTCCAGCCTCGTAGCGCCGCGCCTGATGGGTCATCAGCGCGCCTTCGCCATGCTTGCAGCCGGCGAAGCATTCTCGGCCGAGGAAGCCAAGGAAGCCGGCCTGGTCTGGAAGGTCGTCGAGCCAGGCGAGGTCGATTCACTGACGCTTGGCCTCGCCGCAAAGCTCGCCGCCAAGCCGCCGGAGGCGCTGCGCATCGCCCGCGATCTCATTCGCGGCGATCGTGGCGAGATCATCGCCCGCATCGACGAGGAGGCCCGCTATTTTTCCGCGCGGCTGAAAAGCGCCGAGGCCCGGGCGGCCTTCGAGGCCTTCATGCGCCGCTGAGCGCCGCCTGGCATCGCTTCGCGGCGATCGACACCAACACCCGGAGCAAACGGATAGCGATTAGACCGCCGGCACGTCGAATACCTCGCCGGCCCTGAGCGGCCGGAACCGTTCCGGGGGAATATCATGCTCGCGCATTGCGTCTTGCAACGCTCTCGCCGGCGCATCGACCGCTTCGTTTGTCAGTTGGAACGTGGCGAAGTGATGCCCGGCCACATAGGCCGCATTTGCCAACGTCATCCCGATCACTGCCTCCTGCGGATTCTGGTGCTGCCCTTTCATGAACCAGCGCGGCTCGTAGGCGCCGAAGGGTAAAATGGCCAGACGGAAGCCGCCATGCTTCTGCTGTGCCGCTTTGTAATTGATGCCGTGGTGAAAACCCGTATCTCCGACGTGATAAATTTTTCCGGCGGGAGTCGACAAAACGAACGACGCCCAGAGTGCCATCCGGCGATCGGCGGTTCCGCGGGCCGACCAATGATGTGCAGGCTCGGCATCGATGCTTATTCCGGCGTGCGAAATGCGCTCGCCCCAGTCCATAGATGTCGTCTCTATATCGGGCACGGCACGCCGTATGATCGTGTCATTGCCAAGTGGCGTCACGACACGCGGCCGATGCTTCGCACCCAACCGCCTGAGTGTTGCGATATCGAGATGATCATAATGATTGTGCGATACCAGCACGAGATCAATCGGCGGCAAATCATCGAACGCGATGCCCGGTGGGACGACGCGCCTGGGTCCGGCAAAAGCGAAGGGACTCGCGCGCTCCGACCATACCGGGTCGGTGAGGATATTGAGCCCGGCGACCTGCACGAGCATTGTTGCATGGCCAACCATGGTCACCCTTAGATCCTCGCCGTCGACGTGTGGATCGGGCTTGGCCATCGCGTAAGGACTTGGGACCGACCTCGGCCAACGCTCTCGGCCACCGCCGAATTGCCAGCGCATCAGGTCGCGGAAACCAAGGGGCTCAATACCTTCGGGATTGAAGAAATGTGTGCCGTCGAAGTGATCGGACACTGGGCCGTTATAGTAGGGGTTGCGTCTTTTGGTCTTTCCGACAGGCACGCCTATTTCTCCAGCGTCGCCACCACCTCGACATGCGAGGTCCAGAGGAACTGGTCGATCGGCGTTACCCCGGTGATGCGGTAGCCGCCCTCGACAAGGATCGCGAGATCCCGCGCTAGCGTCAGCGGATTGCAGCTGACGGCCACGATCTTCTTCACGCCTGAGCGGGCAAGCTCCTGGCACTGGAACTCGGCACCGGCGCGCGGCGGATCGAAGACGACGGCGTCATAGGGCTTGAACTCCTGCGTCATCAGGGGACGGCGAAAGAGATCGCGCTTTTCGATGGTGACCGGCTTCAGCCCTTGCGTGTTGCGGGCGGCATGATCGAGGGCTGCGAGCACCTTTGCCTCGGCTTCGACGGCGTGCACGCGGCCGATCCGCGCCAGCCGCAGCGAAAACGTGCCGGCGCCGGCAAAGAGATCGGCGATCCGCTTCGACTTGCCGACATGGGCGGTGACCAGTTCGGCCATCGCCTCTTCCGCGGGCTTGGTTGCCTGGGTGAAGCCGCCCGGCGGCGGTGAAACCTGGACCCCGCCGAATTCGACCATCGGCTTCGACGGCTCGACGAGGATTTCGCCGTTCAGCGAAACACGGGCGATGCCGCGCAGGCTGAGCGCGGTCTCGATTGCCTTGCGCCGCTGCGGGTCGGAGAGTTTCTTCACCTCGTCGACTGATATGTCGAGCCCGGAAAGCGTTTCGAGCACCGAAACGCGGAAGGGTTCGGCGCTGGTCGCCAGCGATGCCGCAATCGCCCTGATCGCCGGCAGCCGGGCAATGATCCCTGCCGACGAGATCGGACATTCCTCGATGGCGACGATATGGTGGCTTTCGGCCTGGTTGAAGCCGATTAGCATGTCCTTCTCGGTCTTGCGCGCCGCAAACACGACACGCCGCCGTTCACCCGGCCCGGCCGGAACGATCTCGCCGACGTTAGGCGTCAGCCCCTTCGATTTCAGCGCATCGATGACCAACTGTCGCTTGAAGGCGCGGTAGGGCGCATCTGCCATATGCTGCAGCGTGCAACCGCCGCAGGTGCCGTTGACGCCATCCGGGCCGAAATGCCGGCAGGGCGGCTCCTGCCGGTCGGGCGAGGGCGTCGTGATCGACATGATCGTGCCCTGGCTCTTGACGCGGGCAATCGCCACCGTTTCCCCAGGCAGGGAAAAGGGTACATAAACAGGTCCGCCGGCGCTGCTGGCGATGCCGTCGCCCTGGGCGCCGAGCTTCTCGATCGTGACGCTTTCGGTGCTCACGGTTTCAATCCTGCCAGAAGAAATTCCTGATTGCCATCGCCGCCGGAAATCGGGGAGGGGATGAGGCCGAGACTTTTCCAGCCCATGTCCTCGACGAACCAGCGCTCCAGTTCTGCAGCAACGGCGGGAGCAGACGAGGGGTCCTTCAGCATCCCGCCCTTGCCGATCGCCTCGCGGCCGGCCTCGAACTGCGGCTTGACCAGCAGCACGGCGACAGCGCCGGGTTCGGCGATCTCAAGGGCCGGCGCGAGCGCCAGTCTCAGCGTGATGAAGGAGACGTCGGAAACGATGAAGGTCGCGGGATGCTCGATATCCTCTGCCGTCAGGTTGCGGGCGTTGAGGCCCTCTCTGTTGGTCACGCGCGGATCGCCTGATATGCGCGGATGCATCTGCCCATGGCCGACATCGACCGCGGTGACATGCGCGGCGCCGCGCTGCAGCAGCACCTCGGTGAAGCCGCCGGTGGAAGCGCCGACATCGAGACAGTGATGGCCGGCAGGATCGAGCCGGAAATTGTCGAGTGCGGCGGCAAGCTTCAGTGCGGCGCGCGAGACGTAGTCCTGCGCCGGATCGTCGATCTCGATCGACGCGTCTGCGCCAAACAGCGCGCCGGCCTTCGTGACCACCTGGCCGCCGATCCTGACGGTGCCGCGCTGCACGGCGTCGCGGGCGCGTGAACGACTGGCAAAGAGGCCGAGAGAGACGAGAAGTTGGTCGAGGCGTTGGGTGTTTTGATCTGACATCGGCTGTGCATGACCGGCAAAGCTGCCGGTTGCAAGCATTTTGTTCCCAAGACCGTCATTGACCCTCGAAAGCTTTCGGCGATAATCCTGCCGCGGCGATCGCGGGGCGGGCCGCATGGGGGTGCTCTATGCTGAAGCTCTTCACTCTTCTTATCGCCGCGGGGATCGCATCGCCCGCGCTGGCGAATGATACTCTGGCCGAGATCAAGACCGGCGGGCTGATCTTTGCCCAATCCGACGATGTCAGCATGGCGGAAGAGGATCTCTTCATCTCCGCTTCGGAAGTGCGTGTCGACTATGTCTTCGAAAACAGCTCCGACAAGGACGTCGAGAGCCTGGTCGCCTTCCCGATGCCCGACATCACTGGCCAGGTCGACAACAATTCCGCCATCTCCGATTATGACAGCGACAATTTCCTGCATTTCTCCACCGTGCAGGATGGCAGTCCAATCACCGCCAAGCTGCAGCAGCGTGTCGTCTCGCTCGGCATCGACGTGACCGAGGAGCTCGCCAAGCAGGGCATTCCCGTCCTGCCCTACAGCCAGAAGACCACCGAGGCGCTGGCCAAACTTCCCGAAACCGTCCGCAAGGACTGGATCGCCCGCGGTATCGTCTATCCCATGGGCGCAGGCGATGCTGCCGGGGTCGACCTCGTGCCGCTCTGGACGCTGCGCTCGACCTATTGGTGGCGCACCACCTTTCCGGCAAAAAAGAAAGTCAGCGTCCAGCATCGCTACAAGCCGGCAGTCGGCGGCACCGTCGCCATCAGTTTTCTCGAAGGCGGTGAGCCGAAGGGTGAGCGTTTCGAGGAATATTCCCGCAAATACTGCCTCGACGGAGACTTCGTCAGGGTTGCTCAGCAGCGTGCGCGGGAAGCCGAGACCGGCGGCGCCAACTACACCGAAAGCTGGATCTCCTATGTGCTGTCGACCGGCGCCAACTGGGCGGGGCCGATCAAGCGCTTCCAGCTGACGATCGACAAGGGCAAGCCCAGCAGCCTTATCAGCTTCTGCGGCAGCAATGTTCAGAAGATCGGCCCGACGACCTTCCGAATGACGGCCGAGGATTTCGATCCCTCAAAGGATTTAGACATCCTGATCCTCAATCCTCCGGAAACGGCACAATAATCCGCAGGTTCGGCTGCTGCTGCGCTGCACCAATTTAAACAAATTTAAAGCCTCCCCGGATAGGGTCGGCTTGATTGCAGCGGTTCATCCGAGCCGCTCGGCGCCATGACGGCGCAAGTTTTTCCACGCCGATCATGTTCAGCTTCAAACATCCCGGCGGTTGCGTCTCGCGCGACCTGCCTCTCGCCGCGTCGACTGTCGTCAGGAGAAACCACCGATGTCCGCCAAAAACATTTCCTTGAACGGTAAGCTTGCGGCCACGTTCGCAGCCCTCATTCTCATTTTCGTCGCCGTTTCCGCTTTTGTCTATTCCAAGGCGACGGCCTCCGCGGCAGCGTCTGCCGAGCAGGAAAAATCCGAACTGCTCGTCAACCAGATCGACGATGCGCTGCAGGCAATGCTCGAACAGGCCGTCAACCTGCGCGGCTTCATCCTCTTCCGCAGCGACAGCACCTATGGCGATGTCTTCGCGAACCGCGAGCGCATGCTGAAGGCGATTGCCGCCGCCAAGCAGACAGCGGCCGGCGAGCCGCAGCTGGTCGAGATGATCGACGGCATGCAGAAGGCCGCCGATCTCTATTTCCATGAACTTGCCGAGCCGCAGACCAAGGCGCGCAAGGAAACCGATATGCCGATCGCAGAGGTCGTCAAGATCGGCGTCAACGCCACCAAGGGCCAGCTCGACGGCTTCCGCCAGGCCTCGGCCAAGATCAAGGCCACCGCGCGTGAAAAGTCGAATGCGCTCGCCGCCATCCGGGCCGATGCCAACAGCCATCTGAAGACGACGCTCATTGCCGGCGGCATCGTCGCCTCGCTCGCCGCCGCCATGCTCGCCTGGCTGATGTCACGCACCATCGTCCGTCCGGTCGTCGGGATGACCGCGGCCATGGATCGCCTTGCCGGCGGTCAGAACGACATCGAGGTTCCGGCAACCGAGCGCGGCGACGAAATCGGCCGCATGGCCCAGTCGGTCCTGGTCTTCAAGCAGGCGGCGATCGAGAAGCTGCGCCTTGCCGGCGAGACCGACCGCATGCGCGACGACGCCGAGCGCCAGCGCCGGGCGGCTGATGAGCAGAAGGCGCGCGAGGAAGGCGAGATCCGCTACGCGATCGACGCTTTGGCGGGCGGCCTTGCCGAACTTGCCAATGGCGATATGGCCGGTCGTATCCAGACGCCGTTCGCCTCGCAATATGACAGCCTGCGCAACGACTTCAACCACGCCGTCGAAAAGCTGCAGGCGGCACTGCAATCGGTCGGCCGCAACGCCTCGGCGATCAACGCCGGCGCCGGCGAAATCCGCTCCGCTGCCGACGATCTGGCCCACCGCACCGAGCAGCAGGCTGCCGCCGTCGAACAGACCGCCGCAGCGCTCGAGGAAGTGACGACCACCGTCCGCGACAGCGCCAAGCGCGCCGAGGATGTCGGCAATCTCGTCGAGCGCGCCCGCCTCGGCGCCGAAAAGTCAGGCGAAGTCGTCCGCAAGGCCGTCTCTGCCATGCAGCAGATCGAGAAGTCCTCGGGCGAAATCTCCAACATCATCGGCGTCATCGACGACATCGCCTTCCAGACCAATCTTTTGGCCTTGAACGCGGGTGTCGAAGCCGCCCGCGCCGGCGATGCCGGCAAGGGCTTTGCGGTCGTCGCCCAGGAAGTGCGCGAACTCGCCCAGCGCTCGGCCAAGGCCGCCAAGGAGATCAAGGCGCTGATCACCACCTCGGGCGAACAAGTCGTTGCCGGCGTCGGCCTCGTCGGCGAGACCGGCAAGGCGCTGGAGGTCATCGTCTCCGAGGTGCAGGAGATCAACCACCACGTCAGCGCCATCGTCACCGCCACGCGCGAACAGTCGATCGGCCTGCAGGAGATCAACACCGCCGTCAACAACATGGACCAGGGCACGCAACAGAACGCCGCGATGGTCGAAGAGCAGACCGCAGCAAGCCATGCGCTCGCCCAGGAGGCAAACGCCCTCGAAGAATTGCTGCGTCAGTTCAAGCTCGGCCAGACGGCGCCGGCGCCGCGCGCAAGCGTTGCCGGCACGAGCTCCCGCCCGGTCGCCTCCCCGGCCCACGCCCTGACCCGCACCGTCGCCAGGGCCTTCGGCGGAAGACAGGCGAGTGCTGCGGCCGTGAAGGAAGACTGGACGGAGTTCTGAGAGCAAGCCCTTCTTGGGGACGCTAAATGAAGAGGGCGGTGCAGTGATGCGCCGCCCTTTTTTATTGAGAGGATCTGCATAGGTGGGAGCAAGTGGCTGCCCCTCACCCTAACCCTCTCCCCGTAAACGGGGCGAGGGGACGTGCCCTGCGAGAGGTTGGTGGGGGAACGGAGAAGGCCGAGACAGGTCCCCTTCGCCCCGCCTGCGGGGAGAAGGTGCCGGCAGGCGGATGAGGGGCCTCACACGGCACGCCCTCACCAAAACATTATCCCGCAACCCCAACCGCAACACCGCGCCCCAGCGCCCTGAACACCGTCGAGACGATGCCGGCGCGGTCGAGGCCGGCGTGGGCGTTCATGGCTTCGGGCTTGGCCTGTTCCATCCAGATGTCGGGCATGACGAGCGAGCGGATCTTCAGCCCGTTATCAAGCAGGCCTTCGCTCGAAAGGTACTGCATCACATGGCTGCCGAAACCGCCGATCGAGCCTTCCTCGACGGTGATCACCATCTCGTGGTGGCGGGCAAGCTGGCGGATCAGATCATGGTCGAGCGGCTTGGCGAAGCGCGCATCGGCGACTGTCGTCGAAAGTCCCGCGGCGTCGAGATCCTCGGCGGCCAGCAGACAATCGGCAAGCCGGGTGCCGAAGGAAAGCAGCGCCACCTTAGTGCCTTCCTTGACGATGCGGCCCTTGCCGATCTGCAGGATTTCGCCGCGCGCCGGCATGTCGACGCCGACGCCTTCGCCGCGCGGATAGCGGAACGAGATCGGCCCGCCGTCATAGGCGACAGCCGTGCGCACCATGTGCTTGAGTTCGGCCTCGTCTGCCGCCGCCATCACCACGAAGCCGGGCAGGGTGGTGAGGAAAGTGGTGTCGAATGAACCGGCATGGGTCGGCCCGTCGGCGCCGACAAAGCCGGCGCGGTCGATCGGAAAACGCACCGGCAATCCCTGGATCGCCACGTCATGCACGACCTGGTCGTAGGCGCGCTGCAGGAAGGTGGAATAAAGCGCGGCGAACGGCTTGTAACCTTCCGCTGCCAGGCCGGCGGCGAAGGTGACAGCATGCTGCTCGGCAATGCCGACGTCGAAACAACGCGACGGAAAGGCCTCGGCGAGCTTGTCGAGGCCGGTACCATTCGGCATGGCGGCGGTGATGCCGACGATCTTGTCGTCGAGGGTGGCTTCCTGCACCAGCGCTTCGGCAAAGACGCTGGTATAGCTCGGCGCATTCGGCTTGACCCTGGCCTGGGCGCCGGTGATGACGTCGAATTTGTTGACGCCGTGATATTTGTCGGCTGCGGCTTCCGCCGGCGGATAGCCCTTACCCTTCTGGGTAACGACATGGATCAGCACCGGTCCGCGCCCATTGTCGCGCACGTTGCGCAGGACGGGCAGCAGGTGGTCGAAGGAATGCCCGTCGATCGGGCCGATATGATAAAAGCCCATCTCCTCGAACATCGTGCCGCCGGTGACATAGCCGCGCGCATGCTCGACGGCGCGAGTGATCGCCCGGTCGATATTCTTGCCGAGATAGGCCGTCAGCTTCTTGCCGAAGTCACGGAAGCCCATATAGGTGCGACCCGAGGCAAGGCGCGCGAGATAGGCGCTCATTGCGCCCGTCGGCGGCGCGATCGACATGTCGTTGTCGTTGAGGATGACGATGAGGCGCGCATCGAGTGCGCCGGCATTGTTCAGCGCCTCATAGGCCATGCCGGCCGACATCGCCCCGTCGCCGATGACGGCGATGACGCGGCGGTCCGATTTGTCGAGGTCGGCGGCAATCGCCATGCCGAGGCCGGCCGAGATCGAGGTCGAGGAATGCGCCGCCCCAAAGGGGTCATATTCGCTTTCGGCCCGGCGGGTGAAGCCGGACAGCCCGTCTTCCTGACGCAGCGTCCGGATGCGGTCACGCCGGCCGGTGAGAATCTTGTGCGGATAACATTGATGGCCGACATCGAAGATCAGCCGATCATCAGGCGTGTCGAAGACGCTGTGAATGGCGATCGTCAATTCGACGACGCCGAGACCGGCGCCGAGATGGCCGCCGGTGCGCGACACCGCATCGATCATTTCGTCCCGGACTTCGCGGGCGAGCTGCGGCAGGTCGCGATCCTCGAGCTTGCGCAGGTCGGCGGGATAGATGACCTGGTCGAGCAGGGGGGTCTTCGGCAGTTGTGTCACGGGCGGGCGCTCTTTCTTGCTTTTCCTTGTTCCGCTTTATTCGATTAGATTGCGGCAAAACAAGTGCATTTCAGGAACCGAAGCTTTTCACCTTAGAGCATGGTGTCGAAAAGTGTGAACGGTTTTCGGAGTATATCCTGGTCTATTTCTCTCATTTCGTGTCGCTCAGCCCTCCGGCAACGGCACGAATTCCTCTTCATCCCCCGGCACGATATCGAAGCGACCGGTACGCCATTCCTCCTTGGCCTGTTCGATCCGCTCCTTCGAGGAGGAGACGAAATTCCACCAGATATAACGTTTCGAATTGAGCGCCGCCCCTCCGAAAAGCATCAGGTGGCAGCCATCGCGGCCGGCTTCCAGCGTGATCTGATCGCCCGGCCGGAAGACCAGCAACTGGTCGGCAGCGAAGCGGTCGCCTGATATGACGACCTCGCCCGACAGCACATAGACGGCGCGCTCTTCGTGGCCCGCGCCGAAGGGAAATTTGGCGCCCGGCTGCAGGTCGAGATCGACATAGAGCGTGTCGGAGAAAACGCCGACCGGCGATGTCATGCCTTCGAACGAGCCGATGACCACGCGCCCGCGCACGCCTGCCGTCTCGATCAGCGGCATGGCGGATTTTTCCGTATGGGCGAAGGCGGGATCGATCTCCTCCTTGTCGTCGGGCAGCGCCAGCCAGGTCTGCAGCCCCGACATCAGCAGCGGATGGCCGCGCAGATTGTCGGGCGTGCGCTCGGAATGGACGATGCCGCGGCCGGCCGTCATCAGGTTGATGTCGCCGGGACGGATGACCTTTTCGGTGCCGAGACTGTCGCGATGGCGGATCTCGCCGTCGAACAGATAGGTGACCGTCGACAGCCCGATATGCGGATGCGGCTTGACGTCGAGCGCCTCATCCGGCTTCAGGATCGCCGGTCCCATGCGGTCGAAGAAGATGAACGGCCCGACCAACCGCCGCTGCCGGCTGGGCAGCGCGCGGCGCACCTGAAAACCGCCGATATCGCTGGTGCGCGGGATGATCAGGCTCTCGATCGCATCACAGGCGAAGGCATCGCCGGGCAGGGGATCTTTACCGGGAAAGAAGGACATGGGGATCTCCGATCGCTACAGTGCCGCGCGTCATCGCCCACAGATAGCGCCTGGAGCGCCGCGCGTCCAATCGGACGCGCAAAGGGACGCTTCAACACTCGAAAGCGCAAAGGACGCTCCGGCACTGGAAAGCACGTCGCGATTGGTTCAGATCGCGGTAAAACCGTTGTCGACGAAAAGATGGGCGCCGTTGACGAAGCTCGACTCGTCGCTGGCGAGATAAAGCGCGGCCCGCGCCACGTCTTCCGGCTCGCCGATCCGCCCCTGCTGGGCGGCAATGGCGGCATCCGAAACGTCGACGCCGAGCGCTTGCAGGTCGGCCACCTCGCGCAGGCCGTGCGGCGTGCGGATGAAGCCGGGGCAGACGGCGTTGCAGCGGATGTTGCGGTCACGGAATTCCACCGCGATGGCGCGGGCAAACATATGCACGGCCCCTTTAGTCGTGTCGTAAAGCACTTCCATCGGCGTGGCGGCGACCGCCGAGATCGACGAGGTGCAGACGATCGACCCGCCGCCGCTTGCAATCATCTTCGGCAGCACGGCCTTGGTCATCAGGAACATCGAGCGCACATTGACCGCGTGCAGCCAGTCCCATTCCTCAACCGTCGTTTCCAGGAAAGGCTTGATGACGATCGTGCCCGCATGATTGAAGAGCACGGTCACCGCGCCGTAGCGTTCTTCGACGCCCGCGACGGCGGCGTTGACGGCGGCTTCGTCCGAGACATCGGCCGTCCAGCAATCGGCCTCGCCGCCGGCATCACGGATTTGCTTCACGGTCTCTGCGGCTGCATCGCCATTGCGGTCGATGATCGCAACACGCGCGCCTTCCGCCGCAAAAAGCTTCGAAGCGGCACCGCCCATGCCGGTCGCGCCGCCCGAGATAATGGCGACCTTGCCCTTCAACCTGTCCGTCATTTCCTTGTCCCCTCATCGTTTTGGATGGGGATCATAGATCGGTCCGAAGCCGATAGCCAAGCGCCTTCAAAAGGGAGTTTGCTGTCTCAGGCGCCGTCGAGCGGCTCGACGCCCTGCGGCTTGCCGGCGCGGTCGAGCCTGATCTTCTCGATGCGGTTTTCGGCGGCTGAAAGCAGCGTCTCGCAATGTTTCTTCAGCGCTTCGCCGCGCTCGTAGATCTCGATCGATTCATCCAGCGCCACATCGCCGCGTTCCAGCCGGGCGACGATGCTTTCGAGTTCGGCGACCGCCTTTTCGAAGGAAAGGCCTGATACCTCAGGCTTGGCGCTGTCAGTCATTCTCAACCCTTCATCATTCTCAGAATATGCATGCCCGCCGATTCGGCGAGTCCCTCGAGATCATAACCGCCTTCGAGCAGGCTGACGACCCGGTTCTTCGCGTGCCGGTCCGCCAGTTCGAGCACACGCCCGGTCGCCCAGTCGAAATCCTCGCCGGTCAGATTGATCTGCGCTAAGGGATCGCGGTGATGCGCGTCGAAGCCGGCGGAAATGATGATGAGATCCGGCCGGAAATCGTCAAGGGCGGGCAGCACACGCGATTTGAATGCCTCGCGAAAATGGTCGCTGCCGACATTCGGCGACAGCGGCGCATTGACGACGGTATTGTGCTTGCCCTTCTCGTCCTTGGCGCCGGTGCCGGGATAGAGCGGCATCTGATGCGTCGAGCAGAACAGCACCGAGGGATCGTCCCAGAAGATATCCTGCGTGCCGTTGCCGTGGTGCACGTCCCAGTCGACGATGGCGATGCGCTCGGCGCCATGCGTTTTCTGCGCATGCCGGGCGGCGATCGCCGCATTGTTGAAGAAGCAGAAGCCCATCGCCGTCATCTTCTCGGCATGGTGCCCCGGCGGGCGGGCGGCGACGAAGACATTGTCGGCCCGGCCGGTAAAGACGTCGTCGACCGCCGCCATCGCCCCGCCGATACCGGTCAGCGCCGCCTGCAGGCTCTTGCTGCTGGCATAGGTATCGGCTTCGATCTGGTTGATCTCACCCTCTTCCTCGGGGATTTCCCGCATGACGGCGATGAGATGTTCCTCCGGATGCGCCAGCAGCACCGCATCCTCGTTCGCCTGCGGCGCCTGCCGGCGCTCCAGCCGCTCGAAATTCGGATGTTCCAGCGCGACATTGATGGCGCGGATCCTGTCTGATCGCTCCGGATGGCCCGCGGGCGTGACATGTTCCAGGAAGATCGGGTGTTCATAAAGACGGGTGCTCATGAAGACACTCTATCGGTCGCTTATGTCATGTGCCACAGCAGATGGGGCATCGCCTGACGATTTCAACAAGCGCTCTTGCCGCGCCGTCCGACAGTTCGCCTATTACACTGTCTCATTTGCGCCGTTTCCATCGAGCCGGTCCATTGCAGCGCCGCCGCATCTTTTCAGGCGCGTGGAGGACACTGTAACACTTTGAACTATTGCGTAATTTATCCTTAAACAGGTTCCGGTATAAGCAATTATGAAGTAGTGTTGTGATGGGAACTCTGTAAGGCAGATCTGTTGATGAGTCGGTCGAAACGTCCTGATGTGGCGGAAATACGCGTGCCGTTTCGCGATGTCGATATGACCGGCCAGATGTTTCTGGCCTCCTATATTTCCTATGCCGAGTCCGTGCTTGCGAACTTCTGGTCCTCACGGCCCGATGTCGATGACGAACCCGTCTATAGCCCCAGCAAGGTTTCCTGCTTTCTCCACCGTCCGCTGCACTACGACGAGCCGGCAACCTTCACCGCCACCATCGACAAGATCGGCGTGCGCTCCATCGGCTTCCTCATTTCGATCGATACCGGCGAGGAGCGCGCCGCCGAAGTGGAAATCATCTGGCAGGCCCACACCCCCGAAGACCAGTCCCCGGCTTCGTTGCCGGAGGAAACGCGGGATTGGCTCTATCGGTTTCTGAATTAGGGCAGGTCTAGCAAAAATACGAAGCGGTTTTCCAAGGAATTGCCTGGCACGCACTCTGTGCCGGCGCTTCATGTCCGATACCGCAATGCATCCAATAACAGCGCAAACGCCGCAGAGTGCTGTTTGCGACTTGGGTAATAGAGATGGTATCCGGGAAATGGTGGACACCAGTCCGTTAAGACTCGGATTAGCCGTCCGTCGCCCAGGTAAGCCTGCGCGTGGTCTTCAAGCATGTAGGACAAGCCGACACCGGCAAGGGCGGCATTCATTCGCAGCGAGCCGCTGTTGAACACGACCTGACCGTCAACCCGCACTTTCACCGCCTTGCCATCCTTCTCGAATTCCCAGGCGTTGATCGCCTTGGAGGTCGGCATGCGGATGTTGATGCACTTATGTCGTGTGAGGTCATCCGGGTGTTGTGGCTCCCCATATCGCGCGAAATATGCGGGAGAGCCGACCACTGCCATGCGCAGGTCCGGGCCGATCCGCATGGCTATCATATCCTTTTCGACCTGCTCTCCAAGGCGCACGCCCGCGTCAAACCGTTCTGCAATCACGTCAACCATCACCGAGTCGACGATCACTTCGATGTTGATCTCGGGGTAGTCGAGGAGAAATTTCTGCAGCACGGGCCAAAGGATCGTATCGGCCGCATGCTGGCTTGTCGTAATCGCGATCCTGCCCGCCGGCCGCTCGCTTAGTTGGATCAGCGCTTCCAGTTCCGCGTCGATTTCCTCGAAATGGGATCCGAGTGACATCAGAAGCCGCTCTCCCGCATCGGTGGCGGAGAGATTGCGCGATGTTCGCGCCAGCAGCCGCAATCCCAGGCGCTCCTCGAGATTTTTGATCGTCTGGCTGAGTGCCGATTGGGAAACGCCGAGCTTTGCCGCCGCCTTGGTAAAACTTCCCTCGCGCGCGACCGCGACGAAAACGGCAAGATCATTATAGCTTCTGTTGGCCATGTATTAGAATTCCTAATAGGGGCTAGATCATTTCACCATCTTTTCGATGGAAGCAAGCCAAGTTACTCATGATGCCAGACGTGCCTGCCGATTGGTTTCAGTGGCCAGCAAGATGCTGACCACCGATGGAGAGACGCATGAAAACCGGACGCCAGAACAGACGCCAGTTCCTTTCAACTGCTATGCTCAGCATCGCCGCACCCATCGTTTTGCGAGGAACCATGGCAATGGCGGCAGACCCGATCACGGTGAAGATCACGAATGGTATCCTGCGAGGCGCCGCAGCAAAGGGGGCGGTGAGCTTCAAGGGCATCCCCTATGCCGATACGACGGCGGGAGCCAATCGCTTCAGGGCGCCGCAGCCCGTCCCTCATTGGAGCGGGGAGCGAGATGCCACGCGTTACGGCTCGCTATGCCCGCAGATCAATACCGGAATGGATGGGGCGATCTTCGAATGGTATAATCAGCAGGAGCCGCTCGGCGAAGACTGCTGCGTCCTCAACGTCTTCACGCCTGACCTGAATGCCAAGGCCAAGCGGCCGGTGATGCTCTATATCCATGGCGGCGGTTATATCAATGGCGGTGGCGGCGGTGCCGGTCTCGATGGCAGCAATCTCGCTCGCTACGGCGACGTGGTCGTGGTGACGATCAACCATCGTCTCAATGCATTCGGCTATACCAGTCTTTCGCATCTCGATCCCGAGGCGTTCGGCGATGCCGCTAACGCCGGCAACCTCGATATCATTGCCGCCCTGGAATGGGTGCGCGACAATATCGAGGCCTTCGGCGGCGACCCCGGCAGCGTGACGGTTTTCGGCCAGTCCGGCGGCGGATCGAAGATCATGACCCTGCTGGCCATGCCAAAGGCGCAGGGCCTCTTTCATCGCGCCATCAGCATGAGCGGGGCGGCTGGGCTCAATGTCGATCCGGCTTCGGCGATGGAACCCTATGTCAACGCGCTCATCAAGGAACTCGGTGTCGATCCGAAAAATCTTGCGGCCATGCAGCAGCTTCCGTTTCAGAACCTTCTTGATGCGC
This sequence comes from Rhizobium aouanii, assembly GCF_037002925.1. NCBI lineage: Bacteria > Pseudomonadati > Pseudomonadota > Alphaproteobacteria > Hyphomicrobiales > Rhizobiaceae > Rhizobium > Rhizobium aouanii. The sequence goes on along the minus strand of NZ_JBAMYD010000015.1, from coordinate 96,274 downwards.
GGACGCGCGCGGTCGCGGCGTCGGGTCTGGAAGGGGCGCGGCCCGTGATCGACGGAAAGCACATCATCGCACAGCCGATGACCCGGCTGGGATTGGCAATGCACGTCAATGTGCCGTTGATGATGGGCAGTACCAAGACGGAGGCCAGCCTGTTCTTTCAGAGCGACATGCGAAATTTCAGCCTTACCGAGGCGCAAATGCGTGCGCGGATGCGCTCTGTCTTCGCGATCGATGACGCTAAAATCGATACCATCGTGGCGGCCTACCGAAAGGACGCCCCCGAGATGACGCCTTCGGACATCCTGGTCGCGGTTGCATCGGATGTACAGTTCCGTCGCCCGCTCACCGAGGCAGCGGAAATCAAGTCGGGCGCATCAGGCCAGGCATCTGTTTATATGTATAATTTCACCTGGACCATTCCGTGGCAAAACGGCGTGCTCGGCTCGCCGCATGCCGTCGATATTCCATTCGCCTTCGGCACGGTGAACGAAGCCGGAGCCATGACCGGAGCGGGCGCTGATGCGATGGAAACCTCGATGAACATGATGTCGGCCTTCGTGAACTTCGCGCGGACGGGCAACCCGAACAATGAGCGCCTGCCCGAATGGAAACCGTACGACAGCGCCACGCGGACGACGATGCTGATCGACGCAAGTTGCGAGGCCGCCAGCGACTGGCGTGGCGACGCACGTCGGGCCATTGCCGACCTGAAAATCGATCCCTTCAATCGTGCCGCGCTTTATCGCTATGCGGCGTGAAAGACCGCCCGCTTTCGTCGCTGGGCGATGAGATCGCAGACGCCCCTCGGGTTCGCTGCCGCCTGAGATCACTTACGCTGCCGACTCATCTGATCGCCATGCTTGCGACCAGATCGCTGAACCTCTCTCCCTGAATGCCGACATGCGTCCGCAGCAGGCGGCGGGCTTCATCTCCGTCTCCGGCAAAGATCGCGTCGACGATGGCGCAATGTTCTGAGAAGGACGTCGACAGGCGGTTGCGTACGCGCAGCTGGAGGCGGCGATAAGGCCGCAGGCGGCGGTGCAATTGCACGCATTGCTCCTCGAGGAATTCGCTTCGGCCCGCTGCATAGATGGCCTTATGGAATTCCTCATTGTCGTAATAATAGGCATCGCTGTCACCGGCCGCGGCTGATTGCTCGCAGCGGCTGTGGGTGGCCGTGATCGCTTCCCGGGAGGCCTTGTCCAGCCGTCGTGCGGCAAGCGACCCGGCCAAGCCCTCCAATTCGGCCATCACCTCGAACATCTCGTAGACGCGGTGTGGCCCCGGATCGATGACGATTGCGCCTCTGCGCGGTCGAATTTCGATGAGGCCGATCGCATCGAGCTGCATCAGCGCCTCGCGCACCGGCGTGCGGGAGACCCCGAAACGCGTCGCAAGCACCATTTCGTCGAGCCGCTCACCGGGGGAGAACTCGTTGGAAAGAATGGAATTTTCAATCTCATCACGAAGCCATCGGCCGACATTCTCGGACATTCGTTTCAATTCCCTCATACATAGTGGCACTTCTTGTATACACGATCATTGACCTCGTGTACGAAGAGTGGCATTCTACATACTACCGGTGAAACCCGACGATGGGAAGCAGCCGTCGAAAACGGTCCGCACCCAGCCGGCCCAACAGAAAATACCAGCAGAAGAAAGGAGAATGGCATGTCTGAGGCTTCCTTCTTCACCGACATGCTGCAGAGCATCACGGATCGCGGACGCCAGCTTCTGTTTTCCGGCGCGCGCGCCACGCAGGTCGCAGCCAAGGCCGATCTCCAGACACTCTGTGAAATGCTGCTGTCGAGCCGGGGCGAAGCCTCGGGCATGGCGCTTGCAGCCGAGATATTTGATCGCTGGGAGGCGCTCGACAGCGAGGGCGCCCAGGCATTCCTTCATATGCTGCATGAAAAGTTCGGGCCCGACTCGGCCAAGCTCGACCAGGCGATTGAAAATTACCGCACCGACAAAAGCTCTGCCGCGATCATCGCGCTCCACCAGGCAGCCGAGCCGCGGCGACAGGAGCTTCTGCGCCGATTGAATCACGCGCCGAACGGCACCGCCAAGCTTGTCCGGATGCGTGAGCAACTGCTTGCTTCCAAAGACCAATCCGCAGGATATCACGCGCTTGACGCCGACTTCACGCATCTGTTCGGCTCCTGGTTCAATCGCGGCTTTCTGACGCTGCGACCCATCGACTGGTCGACGCCGGCCTACATTCTTGAAAAGATCATCAAATACGAGGCCGTGCACGAGATCGCCGGCTGGGAGGAATTGCGCAGTCGTTTGGCACCGGCCGACCGCCGATGCTTTGCCTTCTTCCACCCCCGATTGGCCGACGAGCCGCTCGTGTTCGTCGAGGTGGCGCTGACACGATCCGTACCCAGCGCGATCGGAGATGTGCTGGTCGAGGGCAGGGAGCAGATCAATGCCGACGAGGCGACGACGGCTGTCTTTTATTCGATCTCCAACTGCCAGGATGGTTTGCGCGGCATCTCGTTCGGCAACTTCCTGATCAAGCAGGTCGTGGAAGACCTGCGCAGAGACCTGCCCGGCCTCAAGAATTTCGTCACGCTGTCGCCCGTCCCAGGCTTTGCCCGTTGGCTTGCCAAGGCGCGTGCGCAGGCCGCCGACCGGTTGCTGCCGGAAGCGGCCCTCGAAACGCTGACGCTGCTGGACGATCCGAGCTGGCCTGACAACGAGAAGACGGCGGCGGAAGTGGAGCGCGTGCTGCTGCCTCTTGCAGCGCGTTATTTCCTCATCGAACGGACGCCAGAGGGCCGCCCTGTCGATCCTGTCGCCCGCTTCCATCTCGGCAACGGCGCTCGACTGGAAAGACTGAATTTTCTCGGCGACCGCTCGGCCAAGGCGATGCAGCAGGCACACGGCCTGATGGTCAACTACCTCTACAAGCTCGACGATATCGTGGCCAACCACGAGGCCTTAGCGCAGCGCGGCGAGGTGATTGCCTCGCCTGCCGTCAAGAACCTGCTCAACCAGAACGACGAAAGCCGCCGCGGCGGCAATGGCCAGCAAGGCTCCCGGCCATTCGCACAGATAATGAATTCAACGCTTGGAGGAGGGCGAAAGTGAGCAACCACCTTTTCGACGCCATGCGGACGGCCGCACCCGGTGACGCACCGTTCATCCGGATCGATAGCACGCGCACATGGACCTATGATGACGCGCTCGCTCTTTCCGGCCGCATTGCCGGCGCGATGGACACGCTCGGCATTCGCCCCGGCGACCGGGTGGCGGTGCAGGTCGAGAAAAGTGCCGAGGCACTGATCCTCTATCTCGCCTGTCTTCGAACCGGCGCGGTCTACCTGCCGCTCAACACCGCCTATACGCTGGCTGAACTCGATTATTTTATCGGCGATGCGGAGCCGCGTTTGGTGGTTGTTGCGTCGGCTGCGAGAGAGGGCGTGGAGAAAATCGCCAAGCCTCACGGCGCGATCGTCGAAACGCTCGATGCCGACGGCAGCGGCTCGTTGCTGGATCTCGCACGCGATGAGCCGGCCGACTTCGTCGATGCCTCGCGTTCCGCCGATGATCTGGCTGCGATCCTCTACACGTCGGGAACGACCGGACGCTCCAAGGGGGCGATGCTCACGCATGGGAACCTGCTCTCGAACGCCCTGACCTTGCGAGACTATTGGCGCGTCACCGCCGACGATCGGCTGATCCATGCCTTGCCGATCTTCCACACGCATGGGCTGTTCGTCGCCACGAACGTCACATTGCTCGCCGGCGCCTCGATGTTCCTGCTGTCGAAATTCGACGCCGACGAGGTCGTTTCACTGATGCCTGAGGCAACCATGCTGATGGGCGTGCCGACCTTCTATGTGCGCCTCCTGCAAAGCCCGCGCCTCGACAGAGAGGCGGTCGCCAGCGTCCGCCTCTTCATTTCCGGTTCGGCTCCCCTGCTTGCCGAAACCCATACCGAGTTCCAGGCCCGCACCGGTCACGCCATTCTCGAGCGCTACGGCATGACGGAAACCAATATGAATACGTCGAACCCCTATGAGGGCAAACGGATTGCCGGAACCGTCGGCTTCCCGCTGCCTGATGTGACGGTGCGCGTCACCGATCCCGCCACCGGGCTGGTGCTGCCGCCTGAAGAAACGGGCATGATCGAGATCAAGGGGCCGAACGTCTTCAAGGGCTATTGGCGCATGCCGGAAAAGACGGCGACCGAGTTCACCGCCGACGGTTTCTTCATCAGCGGCGATCTCGGCAAGATCGACCGGGACGGTTATGTCCACATCGTCGGTCGCGGCAAGGATCTGGTGATTTCGGGTGGATACAACATCTATCCGAAAGAGGTCGAAGGCGAGATCGACCAGATCGAGGGTGTGGTTGAGAGCGCTGTGATCGGTGTGCCGCATCCCGATTTCGGAGAAGGCGTAACGGCCGTCGTCGTATGCAAGCCCGGCGCTGCCCTCGATGAAAAGACCATCGTCAGCGCCCTCCAGGACCGTCTTGCCCGCTACAAACAACCCAAGCGCATCATCTTCGCCGACGACCTGCCGCGCAACACCATGGGTAAGGTTCAGAAAAACATCCTGCGGCAGCAATACGCCGATCTTTATACCGGGAGGTAGAGCAATTCCAGGAAAAGTGTGAAGCGGTTTTCCGTACGGAATTGCGTAAAAACAAAAACTTAGAGCGGCTCTGCGTTTCCATGAAAAGCTGATCCGCTCTAAGGCGGCTGCGCCCTCTGGGAGGAGGGTGCGTCGACATTCCGCATCAATCTTGAACACAACAACTACGGCGCTGGAGGCGTCGGAGGGAGGGGAATCATGGGTATTGAATTACTGGCCATAGGCCTGCTGGTCGCTATGTTCATTATTGCGACGATCCAGCCGATCAACATGGGCGCGCTCGCCTTTGCCGGCGCCTTCGTGCTCGGCTCGATGATCATCGGGATGAAAACCAGCGATATTTTTGCCGGCTTTCCGAGTGATCTGTTCCTGACGCTCGTCGCCGTCACCTACCTCTTCGCCATCGCGCAGATCAACGGCACGATCGACTGGCTCGTCGAATGTGCCGTCCGCCTGGTGCGCGGGCGGATCGGCTTGATTCCCTGGGTGATGTTCCTGGTCGCCGCCATCATTACCGGTTTCGGTGCTCTTGGGCCTGCCGCGGTCGCCATTCTCGCACCCGTCGCGTTGAGCTTTGCTGTGCAGTACCGCATCCACCCGGTCATGATGGGCCTGATGGTGATCCATGGCGCGCAGGCCGGCGGCTTTTCGCCGATCAGCATCTATGGCGGTATCACCAACCAGATCGTTGCGAAGGCCGGCCTGCCTTTCGCGCCGACCTCGCTGTTTCTCTCCAGCTTCTTCTTCAACCTGGCGATCGCAGTGCTGGTCTTCTTCGTTTTCGGCGGGGCAAAAGTGATGAAGCAAGATCCCGCGTCACTTGGTCCCTTGCCCGAACTCCATCCAGAGGGCGTATCGGAGTCGATCAGAGGTCACGGCGGCACGCCGGCAAAACCGATCAGGGAGCATGCCTATGGTACGGCGGCGGATACCGCGACAACCTTGCGCCTGAACAATGAGAGAATTACCACCTTGATCGGCCTGACGGCGCTCGGCATCGGCGCGCTGGTTTTCAAGTTCAATGTCGGTCTCGTCGCCATGACCGTCGCGGTCGCCCTGGCGCTGCTGTCACCGAAGACCCAGAAGGCAGCAATCGACAAGGTCAGTTGGTCGACCGTGCTGCTGATATCAGGCATCATCACCTATGTCGGCGTCATGGAGAAGGCCGGCACCGTCGACTACGTGGCGAACGGTATATCCAGTCTCGGCATGCCGCTGCTGGTGGCGCTCCTGCTTTGCTTTACCGGCGCCATCGTCTCGGCCTTTGCCTCCTCGACCGCGCTGCTCGGCGCGATCATCCCGCTCGCCGTTCCGTTCCTCTTGCAAGGACATGTCAGCGCCATCGGTGTGGTCGCGGCGATCGCGATCTCGACGACGATCGTCGATACCAGCCCATTCTCCACCAATGGCGCGCTTGTCGTCGCCAATGCCCCGGATGACTGGCGAGAGCAGGTGCTGCGACAGCTGCTGGTCTACAGCGCCTTGATCGCGATCATCGGTCCGGTCGTCGCCTGGTTGGTGTTCGTCGTGTCGGGGCTGGTGTGACGGCGGGCTGCCAGGAACCATCGCTTTCCGCCGCGGCCATGCCCGCGGCGGCCGACGCATCCTGATCGAAGAGCACGCTTGTTCGAAACGGCCCGCGATGCTAGAAAATCGCATGGACAACACCCTGATTAGCACTTTCGTGATGATGGTGCCGCGCTCATAGCGTGGCGGGTTTCGTGCGTCCAGAATGCACCAGCGACCGCCCTCGAGGCGGTCTTTTCATGGGTCGATCCGTCTCGCGGGCAATAACAGCCTTCGAAAGGAAGCACCGATGAACACGATCTACATCACCACCTCGATCCCCTATGTGAATGCCGCGCCGCATGTGGGCTTTGCGCTCGAACTGGTCCAGGCCGATGCCTATGCCCGCCATTTCCGCCTTCTCGGCCACGACATCAGGTTCCAGTGCGGAACCGACGACAACAGCCTGAAGAATGTCCGTTCGGCGCAAGCCGCGGGAGCGCCGGTCAAGGACTTCGTCGATGCGAATGCAGACAGGTTCGCGCATCTTGGCGGCCTGCTCGATATCTCCAACGAGGAATTCGTCCGCACCTCCCGCGATCCCAGGCACATCGCCTGCGTCCACGGCTTGTGGAGGGCATGCGCGGGAAATGGCGACCTCTATCGCAAGGCCTATGAGGGTCTCTATTGCGTTGGTTGCGAGCAATTCTACGAGCCGTCGGAACTCGATGACGGGCGCTGCCCGGAACACGGTATTGCCCTTGAGACCATCCGTGAAGAGAACTGGTTCTTCCGTCTCTCCCGTTACGGCGACCGGCTGCTTGAGTTGGTCGAGACCGGCGAGCTTCGGATCGTCCCGGCTCATCGGCGCAACGAAGTGCTTGCCCTGCTGCGGCGTGGCCTGACCGACATCAGCGTGTCGCGCAGTTCCGAGCGGGCGCGAGGCTGGGGCGTTCTCATCCCCGATGGAGATGAGGTCGTCTACGTCTGGTTCGATGCGCTGGCGAACTATCTCACCGGTCTCGGCCACGGCTCCGATGAAACCCTGTTGCAGCGCTACTGGAACGGCGGCCAACGCATCCATGTCGTCGGCAAGGGCATCTCCAAGTTCCACGCCATCTACTGGCCGGCCATCCTGCTGTCGGCAGGCCTGCCGCCGCCATCGTCGATCCTCGTGCACGGTTACATCACGGTGGACGGCAGGAAGATCGGCAAGTCGGCCGGCAACGGCATCGATCCGGAACGCATCATCCAGTCCTATGAAACGCCGGACGCACTGCGCTATTACCTGCTCCGGCATATACGCTCGGCAGACGACGGCGATTTCTCCGCCGAGCGTCTCGAAGCCGCATGGTCTGGCGAACTCGCCGGGCAGCTCGGAAATCTCGCCAACCGGGTGCTTGCGCTTTTGTCCACCTCGTTCGACGGCATCGTTCCGCCGGTACCGGACAGCGACTTTGCAGACGAGGCTGCCCGTCTTCCGGGGAAGGTGGCTGAAGCCTTCGATGCCTACGAGCTCCACATCGGGCTCGCCGATATTTTCGCGTTTATCGGCGAGGCGAACAGGCGGTTTACACAACGCGCACCATGGGCGGATGCGAAAGCCCTGCTTGCCGATCTCACACCGGAAGATCGGAAGGCAACCGCTGCTCGTCTCGGCGCCTCCCTGGCCGAGCAGGTCTACGGTCTTGCGGTCGTTGCCCGCTGCCTCCTGCCGTTCCTGCCAAGCTCGGCCGCAAAGCTGCATTCGAGGCTCGGAATACCATCTCCTCGCCTCTATCGGGACCCCTTAATCGTCGGCGGGGTCAAAGCCGCTCCACAAGCCGTCCTCTTTCCGCAAAGAGCGGCGGCCTGAAGGGGAACCGGCCCGAGACCCTCTGCGCTGCAACTCAGGCAGCGCAGAGTTTTGACGTGACCCAGAATGTCATGAAAGTTTCATATTCAGGCTATTTCCGGGAGCGGGAAAATAATCTACTATTTTAATCAGGAAACGAGATTTCCTGGAACAAACGAAGGGAGACCGATTGGATATTTTTGTCATGACTACCATGCTCATCGCAGGCTTCGTCCTGGTTTTGATCACCCGGGCAGCACGAGGACGCACCGTCCAGACCACCGCGAACACCAAGCGCAGGTCGGGCAGTTCAGGAAGCTCCGGCGATGGAGGTGGAGGCTGGTTCGATGCCTCAGGCGGCTGTGATGGCGGTGGCGGAGATGGTGGAGGAGGAGACTAGATCAAACTGAAATCGATGGAATGCCCGACCGCCTCAAGGCGGTTTTTTGTTGCCCAGATTCCCGGCTGCCGGCTGCCGAGACGGCAATCAACCGGATAGTCGGCCCATGCCGGCGCGGCGTGCGCTCCGGTCAATCCAAGGGCATCACAAAGGCGAAGCGCGTCTCCTTGTCGTCCGAACTGACCGTGATCGTCCCGCCATGGGCGCGGGCAATTTCCGACGCGATGTGCAGACCCAGCCCCAATCCTCTTTGACTTGTGCCGGCTTCGCCTCTGAAGAAAGGCTGAAAAAGCCGTGTCATCGCCTCGCTGGAAATCGGAGCGCCGCCGTTAGCGATCCAAAGCTCCAGTTTTCCGTCGACGGTTGCCGCCGATAGCCGCACCGGTTCTTCCGGCGTTCCATGGGTCAGGGCATTTCCCAGAAGATTGGACACCAACTGGCCGATCCGGCCGCTGTCGCAGTTTATCGGCCCGTCGAATTCGATCGTCACCTCAATTGCGCGGTCGGGATGACTGAAGCGGAGTTCTTCGATGACCTGCCGCAAGAGCGGCTCGAGATGCTCCGCTTGCCTCTCGAGCGTGATGCCGCCACCCAATCGTCCGCGCGCGAAGTCGAGGACGTTGTCGATCAGGCCGGACATGCGAACGACGCTGCCCTGCATCAAGTCGAGAACTTTGATCGCGCGATCGGTCTGCTCTTCCTTTCGCAGCATGCGCGCCGCCGCAGCAATCGAGGCAAGCGGGTTGCGCAGGTCATGGCCGAGGACAGCGATGAACTCTTCCCGCAATTCGGCGGTTTCCCGTTCAAAGTCGAGTTTGGATTTGATGCTGGCGCCGGCAGCATCCGCCGCGGCGCGCGCCTCGACCAGTTCCCGTTCATAACGGCGACGCTCGGCAGCCTGAAACATCGTCACGCGGGTGAAAAGCAGGGCACCGTCTTCCGCCCGTCTTTCCATCGCATTGGCGAGCACAGGCAGCGTTCTGCCGTCCACTGTGACAAGGTCGAGGGCAACCTCGTTGAAAAATCCTTGCATGCGCAGCAAAGGCGCAAAATGGGTTTCGTAAAATATCCGGCCCGATGTGTTGAGCAGGTCGTGAAGTCGTTTGCCGAGGAGTTGCTCGGCAGGGATGCCGATCCAGGTGGACAGCGTTCTGTTGACCTTTACGATGCGCCCGTCCGGCTGCAGCGAAAGATAGCCGCAGGGCGCGTTTTCGTACAAGTCTTCAAGGTCTTCCGCCGGCATGGAACTTTGCGTGTCGATTGCAGTCATCAGACGAACCGCCGGATTGCAGATATGACCTCGTCGGGAGCGCTGAGGTTAGGACAGTGGCCACTCGCGTTCAGCACCACCAATTGGCTATTCGGGACCTGCCGGTGGACGAAGTCGCCGACCTTCTCGGAGGCGATGATATCGTCGCGGCACTGAAGGATCAGCGTTCTGGCGGTCACGTGCGGCAGGTCGTTGCGATTGTCTGACGTGAATGTCACTCGTGCGAATGCTTTGGCGATTTCCGGATCGGTGCGGCAGAAACTGTTCGTCAGCTCTTGGCCGAGTTCCGGCCGATCCGGATTGCCCATGATGGCCGGCGCCATGGCGGCAGACCAGCCCATATGGTTGTCGTCCAACGATGTCAGCAGTTCGTCTATGTCAGCCGCGCTGAAGCCGCCGAGATAGTCACCGTCGTCGATATAGCGCGGCGACGGTCCGACAAGGATCAGGCTTTCAAACAGCTCCGGCGCCTTCAGCGATGCCACGACGCCGATCATTGCGCTGACGGAGTGCCCGACGAAGACCGTTTGCGTCAGGCCAAGCGCGCGGCAGATTTCCACGAGGTCATCGGCATAACCCGCCAATGACGAATACTTCTGGGCATCATAAGCCGCGAGATCGGATCGTCCGGCGCCGACGTGATCGAACAGCACCGTCTTGAAGTCGTCCTTAAAGGCTGGCGCCACGAAGCGCCACATATTCTGGTCGCACCCGAATCCATGCGAAAAGATCATCGCACGCTGGCCATCGCCCCGCACTTGAACATGATTTCGATCGATGACGGTCATCTCGCCCTCTTCCCTGCTTTCGTAACATGTTCCGGCTGTTTTAGAACGGGAAAGATCAGCCAGACAACCAGTTCGATGGCTTTGCCGCGTTGTTTTCAGAGGCGGCGGCCCAAGTCGCTGTTATGCGCCCGGACCCGTCACCCGTCGCAGCTTGAAGAACAACCGTCGAGGGTCATCGCGCACGCACATCATCCCGGCGATCTCGTCATCGTCGATCCTCCGGAAGTAGTCCACGATCGGCTGTTTGTCGTAGACCATCGCAGCCGTGTCGATGCCGTCTAGGGTCCGAAGCTGCAACGAAGCTGTCGTGCCTCTCGCTCGAAGCAGCTTCTGCAGATAGGAGAACAAGTTGCGCGCAACGAACGTCCGGCCAAAGGGCGCCATCTTGATCGCCAGCCCGATAGGAAAGAAATTTGGCTCGATCGGCACGAGCCGGCCCGGTCTCCACCTGAAGAGCAGGGCGTCCGCTCGCATGTCGGAATGGAAGCGCTTGCCAAACCAGTTGAGATTCTCGAGCACGCCATCCAGCGGATGACCCGACGGAATACCGACTCCGCTCCAAAGGCCGACCATCTCCTTTGGCTGGACGGGCTCCAGCGACCGAAACCAGGCAGCCATCTCCTCCTGCTGATCGCCTCGCACGATTGCTCCTTCACGGATGTTCATTGCGACAAATGAAAAGAAGGTTCGGAAGTTCCCGCATTAGCGGGCCGGAAGCGACTGCTGGTGAAGGGCTTACGTCTTTAAGCGCAACGGCCCGCAGGGGCCGTTGCGGCATTTCGCCGGAGAAGACCGGCTTACGCCTCAGGCGCGCGACGGCAGCAGGGGATAGCCGACCATGACGGCGCGGCCGAGCAGGGCTGCGATGAAGGCCTTGATCACGTCGCCGGGGATGAAAGCCATTGAGCCGACGAAGGCTTTCTGGAAGCCGAGGCCGGCGGCGGTCGCCAGATAGGCAATGCCGAAGGCGTAGAGCACGACGATGCCGCCGATCATGGCGGCGAGAAAGAAGCTCACCGTCTGCACCAGGCCGGATTGCTGATGGTTGACCATCCGCTCGCTGAGATAGCCGGTGACGAAGGCGGCAAAGATCCAGCCGACGAGGAAGCCTGCCGTCGGTGCGGCGAAGATCGCAAGCCCGCCGCGGCCGCCGGAAAGCACAGGCAAGCCGATCGCCACCAGCACCAGCACGATCAGCACGGCAATCGCGCCGCGCCGGGCGCCGAGCACGACGCCGGCCATCATGACGCCGAGGGATTGCGCCGTGATCGGCACCGGAATGAAGCCGAGCGAGATTGGAGGCAGCAGGCCGAGCGCCACGATGATCGCGGCCAAGAGGGCGGTAAGAACGAGATCGCGAGTGCTCATCATGAAATCCGTGTTTATCGATCGTTAACTCACATGCCGCCGAATGCCGCGCGCGTCAATCGCCGCGGCGATATTATCCGCATCCCTGAGCGTCAGGATGATCAGCGGCGCAAGCATGGTCGTCGGCCGGACCTTCAGTCCGCGCGCCTGATGCGCCTCGCGGATCGCCTGATAACGGCCGACGATCTCCGGCACGAAACGTAGCACCAGCCCCAGCGCCAGGCCGATATCGTCGGCCTGCACCCAGCCGGTGCGTTCGAGCGGCCGGGCAAGCGCCGTCACCTCGTCGATGAACTCAGCGATCGACGTCGTCGCCGTCACGGTGGCGGCAAGCAGCATCAGCGCCGTCAGCCGCAGCAGGGGCACGAGCGCCTCCTGCCAGGGATTGAAGATGAGGTTGAAGAGTGCGACGACCGCGATCGTCAGGAAGATCGGCCGCAGCCGCCTGAGCCCATCCGCAAACGGCAGGCCGACCATCCGGTAGAGAGCCGCCGTCAGCAGCACGGCGATCGAGAGCAGAACCAGGTTCCCGCTGATGAACAGCACCACGCCGAAGATCGTCAGCGACAACAGCTTTACCCGCGGCGAAAGCCGGTGCATCACGCTGTTGCCTTCGACATAGAGCGATTGCATCAGGCGGCGATCTCCTTGTAGCGGGCGATCGCTTCGGCGGCCGGCGCATCGGCGGCAAGCTGCCCTTCATGAAACAGCAGCACCCGCTCGAAATCGGCGATCAGGTCCAGATCATGGGTGATGATGATGGCACTTTCCGGCAGCCCGGCGATGATCTTCTCGACGAGCGCCCGGTTCTTGAGGTCGAGCTGGTTGGTCGGTTCGTCGAGGATCAGAATGCCTGGCCCCGTTGCCAGCACCGAGCAGAGGGCGGCCACCTGCAACTCGCCGCCGGAAAGCTCGTGGGCGCGGCGATCGGCCAGCGCCTCAGCGCCGAAGCGGGCCAGCACGCCCTCGACCTTCGCCTCGATCTCCGCCTTGGTGAAGCCGCGCCGCTTCAGCCCGAAGGCGATGTCGTCCTTGACGATCGGCAGGATGATCTGGTTCTGCGGCGACTGGAAGATGAAGCCGACGTCCGCCACGGCAGTCTTCTCATCGCTCGTGTCGCGGCCGTTGACGGTGACGCGGCCGACCGACGGCTTGGCCAACCCGTTGATGAGCCGCGCGAACGTCGTCTTGCCCGAACCGTTGAGCCCGATGACGCCGATGCGTTTTCCACTGATGCCAAGCGTCAGCGGCTGCAGCGCCACCCGTGCCCCGAAACTGACCCCGGCACCTTCGAAACGAATATCCAAACCAATCCCTCGCATCCACGCGATCCTGCTGCCGACGTTTCGCAGCGTGGTATACGTCTTGCCCAATGAGATCGCCGCCTGCCCCTCATCCGCCTGCCGGCACCTTCTCCCCGCTCGCGGGGAGAAGGGGATATGCCGCACCGGCTTCCTTTACTCTCGACGCTGCGTTTGGCACGTCCCCTCTCCCCGCAAGCGGGGAGAGGGTTAGGGTGAGGGGCAGCCATTGGCGCCAACCTGACAGCAGTGCTTCTACACGGGGAATCGAGGATGATGAAAGCGCAAATGTCGCTGTCGATATCGGGTGGCTAGGAAGATTTTCCGGATTATGATGCGGTCATGACGAATCTGCTTTCCAATTCCGACGCCCGCCGTGTCTTCCTTGCCAAGCAGGGCCTCAGCGCCCCGCCGAACCGCGCCTTGACCAAGGCCGGCCTGCTGCAGCTCATCCACGAACTGGGTTTCGTCCAGGTCGACAGTATCCAGACGGTGGAGCGGGCGCATCATCAGATCCTGTTTTCCCGCAATCAGACCTATAGGCGCGAACATCTGAAGGCGCTGCTCGAAAAGGAACGCGCGTTGTTCGAGCACTGGACACACGATGCCTCGATCTTGCCAAGCGCCTTCTTCGTTTATTGGAAGCACAAGTTCCGCCATCAGGAGAAGGTCTTGATCGAGCGCTGGCGCAAGTGGCGCGGCGAGGGCTTCGAGGCGGCTTTCGAGGAGACCTACGAGCGCGTGCGGCGCGACGGCGCGATGCTGGCGCGCGACGTCAAGGCCGATGGCCACGTTTCCGGCGGCTGGTGGAACTGGCATCCGAACAAGACGGCGCTCGAATATTTCTGGCACACCGGCAAGCTCGCCATCGCCGGCCGCTCGAATTTCCAGAAGATCTATGATCTCACCGAGCGGGTCATTCCGGCCGAATTCCGCGAGCCGGAAGTGAGCCGCGAAGAATTCGTCGACTGGGCCTGCCGCAGCGCGCTCAACCGCCTCGGTTTTGCCACCCATGGCGAGATATCGGCCTTCTGGAACCTGGTCTCGCCCGATGAAGCCAAGGCCTGGGTATCAGCCCATCGCGACGAGCTGACCGAAGTGCTGATCGAACCGGCACTCGGCGGCAAGGCGCGCCCATCCTGGGCTTTTGCCGATTTCCTCTCGACGCTCGACACTTACCCCGGCGCTCCGCCCCGCATCCGCGTGCTCAGCCCCTTCGACCCGATGATCCGCGACCGCAACCGCACCGAACGCCTGTTCGGTTTCTTCTACCGCATTGAAGTCTTCGTGCCCGAGCCGAAGCGTGAATATGGCTATTACGTCTTCCCGCTGCTCGAAGGCGACAGGCTGATCGGCCGCATCGACATGAAGGCGGATCGAAAGAAAGCGACGCTCGATGTCAAGCGGCTCTGGCTGGAACCCGGCGTCAAGCCGTCAGCCGGGCGGCTGGAGAGGCTGGAAGCGGAGTTGGAGCGGCTGGCGCGGTTTGCCGGCGTGGAGAAGGTGGTGTTTCTGGACGGGTGGAGGGGTTAAAGCCTTCGCCGGAGCAGCAGCATCCTGTGCGAAAACCCCTCCCCATCCCCTCCCCACAAGGGGGAGGGACTAACACGCGGCACGGTACTGCCACCAAAATACGCCACATGCTGCACGGCGAGGAATGAAGCTCGACGGGCGCCACACGGCAGCCCCTCCCCCTTGTGGGGAGGGGTTGGGGAGGGGTCTTTTTCCGTGCTTGCCGGCCCCCTCAGCAGATCTCCGTCGTGCTGATCTTGATGCCGAAACCTTCGAGGCCGACATAGTGGCGCTCGCGGCTGGTCAGCAGCTTGATCGAGCTGACGCCGAGATCCTTAAGGATCTGCGCGCCGAGGCCGATTTCCAGCCATTCGCTGTCGCGGGTCTGCGCTTCGGCATGGGCCTCGCGGCCCTGGTTGCGGGCCTTGCGGCCATTGTCGGTATGGCCGACGCCGACGGAGCCCTCGCGCAGATAGACAATGACGCCGCGGCCTTGCTCGGCAATCTTCTGCATGTAGAAATCGACCGGGCTGTTCTTGCCGAACAGATCTTCGGCGACATTCTCCGGATGCAAGCGCACCGGGATGTCGACGCCGTCGCGGATGTCGCCGAAGACGACGGCGAGATGCTGCATCGGATCCCAAGGCAGGGAATAGGTATGAGCCTTGGCCTTGCCGAACGGCGTCTCGATGTCGAAGCTGGTGCCGAGTTCGATCAGCGTTTCCTTGCGCTGGCGATAGGCGATGAGATCGGCGACGGAGACGAGCTTCAGCCCGTGCTGTTCGGCAAAGTCGACCACCTGTGGGCCGCGCGTCACCGTGCCGTCGTCATTGACCAGCTCGGAGATGACGCCGATCAGCGGCAGGCCGGCGAGCTTGCAGAGGTCGACGGCGGCTTCCGTATGGCCGGAGCGCATTAGCACCCCGCCTTCGCGTGAAACCAGCGGAAAGATATGGCCGGGACGGACGAAATCGGAAGCGCCGACATTCGGATTGGCGAGGTTGCGCACCGTCAGCGTCCGGTCGTCGGCCGAGATGCCGGTCGTCGTGCCGTGCTTGAAATCGACCGAGACGGTGAAGGCCGTCGTATGGGCCGAATCGTTTTCCGCCACCATGGCGTTGAGGTTGAGGCGCTTGGCCTCTTCCTTCGGCATCGGCGCGCAGACGATGCCGGAGGTGTGGCGCACGATGAAGGCCATCTTCTCGGGCGTGCAATGCACGGCGGCGACGATCAGGTCGCCCTCGTTCTCGCGGTCATTGTCGTCCATGACGACGACGATCTCGCCGGCCTCGAAGGCCCGGATGGCGTCGACGACGCGCTTCTGGTCATAAGACATGGGCGAGCGCTCCTATTTCAGACGGCCGGTCTGGCCGCGGTCGCGAAGATAATGGTCGGCGATGGCGCAGGCGACCATCGCCTCGCCGATCGGCACGGCGCGGATGCCGACGCAGGGGTCGTGCCGGCCCTTGGTGCGGATATCGACATTCTTGCCCTCCGCATCGATCGACTGGCGTTCGGTCAGGATCGAGGAGGTCGGCTTGACGGCAAAACGCGCCACCACCGGCTGCCCGGTGGAGATGCCGCCGAGAATACCGCCGGCATTGTTGGAAAGGAAGATCGGCGCGCCGTCATTGCCCATGCGCATCTCGTCGGCATTGTCTTCGCCTGAGGTTTCGGCGGCGGCAAAACCATTGCCGATCTCGACGCCCTTGACGGCATTGATCGACATCAGTAGCGAGGCGATATCCTGGTCGAGCTTGGCATAGATCGGCGCGCCGAGGCCGGCCGGCACGCCTTCGGCGATCACTTCGATGACGGCGCCGATCGAGGAACCGTTCTTGCGGATGCCGTCGAGATATTCCTCCCAGACCGGCACGATCGCGGCATCGGGCGAGAAGAACGGGTTCTGCCCGACCTGATCCCAATCCCAGTTGCGGCGGTCGATCTTGTGTTTGCCGATCTGCACCAGCGCGCCACGGACCGTGACGCCTGGCACTACGAGGCGGGCGATGCCGCCGGCGGCAACGCGGGCGGCAGTCTCGCGCGCCGAGGAGCGGCCGCCGCCGCGATAGTCGCGAATGCCGTATTTGAGGTCATAGGTATAATCGGCATGGCCCGGGCGGTACTGCCGGGCGATCTCGCCGTAGTCCTTGGAGCGCTGGTCGGTGTTTTCGATCAGCATCGAGATCGGCGTGCCGGTGGTCGTCATCGTCTCGCCGTCGGCGTCGAGCATGACGCCTGATAGTACCTTCACCAGATCGTCCTCGCGCCGCTGCGTCACGAAGCGGGATTGGCCGGGCTTGCGCTTGTCGAGCCAGACTTGCAGGTCCTCGAGCTTGAAGCTGAGCCCCGGAGGGCAACCGTCGACGACGCAGCCGAGCGCCGGACCATGGCTTTCGCCCCAGGTGGTTACGCGGAAGAGGTGACCGAATGTATTGTGCGACATGTGTTCCCACGGTGGCGCGCCAAAGCCGATCGCGCCATTGCTTGAAAAGGCGCGACACTCATAGGCCAAAAAAACCGCCGAGGCAAAAGCCTTTCTTTGCGCTGTTTCCGTTCGTTGCCAGGGGCGGGCGGCGCATCTTGCCGCCACTCTTTCTGCGCAGGCGGAGAGGGCCAGGGCGAAGTCGATCGGCAGGCGCCGATCAGGACGCCAGCCGCCACCCCGTTCCTGTGGCTTCGTTGGTGAAATCGTCGAAGGAGAGCGGCCGCGAGAAGGCGTAGCCCTGCAGGATATCGCAGCCGAGATCGCGCAGCAGTGCGGCATGGGCCGCCGTCTCCACCCCTTCGGCCACCGTTTCGACGCCGAGCGAGCGGGCGATCTCGATGATCGAGCTGACGAGTGCGCGCTCCTGCGAGGCATTGACGATCGGCTGCACCAGCTGGCGATCGATCTTCAGCCGCTTCGGCTTCAGCTTCAACAGGCTGACGATCGAGGTATGGCCAGTACCGAAATCGTCGATCTCGATATCGATGCCGAGCGCCTTGATATGCTCGAGATTCTGCGAGACCACCTCCTCGCTCTCGTCGAGGAAGATCGATTCCACCAGTTCGAAGGAAATCTCGCCGGGGCGGATATGCAGATCGGCGAGCGATTCCAACAGGCTGCCGTCATGCAGCCGCCGCGCCGACACATTGACCGAGACCTTGGGCACGGCAATGCCCAGCGCCGTCCAGCGCACCTTGTCGCGCAGCGCCGTTTCCAGCACGATCCGGTCGAGCATCTGCACGACATTGATCTCGTCGGCGATGCGCAGGAACTTGTCGGGAGCGAGCCATCCCTTGGAGGGATGCTTCCAGCGCACCAGCGCCTCGACGCCCGTCAGCTCCATCGTCCGGGCGCAGAATTGCGGCTGGTACCAGGCGGTGAATTCGCCATTGTCAATGCCGGCGAGGATCTCGTCGGCGGTGCGCTTGGTGTTGATGATATCGGCCTGGAGATTGTGATTGAAGAATTCGAAGCGGTTGCGGCCCATGCTTTTTGCGCGGTAGAGCGCGATATCGGCATTGATCAGCACCTTGCGCGCATCGACATGGATGCCGTTGGCGAGCGCAATGCCGATCGACACGCCGCAGCGGCAGGAGAAGCCCTGGAAATCGATCGGCTGGCGCATCTCCTCGATGATCCGGGTCGAAAGCTGCGCCATCTCCTTGTCGCCGACGTCAAGCGCGAGGATGACGAACTCGTCGCCGCCGATGCGCGCGACGACGTCGCTGCCGCGGACATTCTTGGCGAGCACCTTCGAGGCGTGCACCAGCATCGCGTCGCCGGCGGCATGGCCGAGTGTGTCGTTAATGTCCTTGAAGCGGTCGAGATCGATATGCAGGATCGAGAATTTCTGCCGCTGCTGACGACCGTCCTGGGTGAGATTTTCGAGCGCGATGTCGAGCTTGCGGCGATTGGCGAGTGCCGTCAGCGGATCGTGCAGCGAATTATGCTCGATCCTGTTTTTGGCGAGCTCGAGCTCGATATTCTTGGCGACTGCCTCGTCCTTGGCCGCTTTCAGCCGGATCGTCATCAGCACGTCTTCAGTGGCGTCGAAGGCGATGCCCATGATCTTCATCTCGCCGGTCCCCGTCTGGTGGACCTTGCCGACCGAGCGCACATAACGCACCGAGCCGTCGTCGACGAGCACGCGGCAGACAAGGATATGCGTGTCGCCGTTCTTCTTGAAGTGGCGTGCGCTTTCGAGCGCTAAGGCCCGATCCTCGGGGTGGATGCAGCCAAGCCAGGTCTCCTCTGTCATGAAGCCGTTGCGCGGCGTCAACCCATAGAGCTCGTGCATCCGCTCGTTCCAGATCGAACCGCCGAGGCCCGGCCGAGCCTCCCATATGCCGCACTGATAGGAATCGAGCGCCAGGTCGAGCCGGCTGGAAAGCTCGGCGAGCTGCCCCTCGCGGCTCGAGAGCTCTTCAAGCGCCAGCTCCAGCTCGGCATTCTTGACCTCGCTCATATCCTTGGCCTTGCGCAGCGTATCGGTGGTCTCCGCATCTGCGGTCACGTCCCAGACAATGCCTATCGTCTTGCTGATGCCGCCGGCATCCGTATAGAACGAGCCGACCGAGCGCAGGTGGCGGATGCCGCCATCGCCGAGCAGGATGCGGTACTGCGCCGTGCAGGCGGCACCCGCAATGCTGCAGCTGAAGAAATGTACTTCGGCGGTGTCGCGGTCCTCGGGCAGGATCGCCGCCAGCCATTCGTCGAGCGCCCGGCTTCCTTCTTGCGCCGGTTTGCCGTGCAGGGCCGCGGCGCGCGCGTCCCAGTGCAGGCTGTTCGAATAATCCTGCAGCTCCCAAATGCCTATATTGGAGGATTCCAGCGCCAGGTTGAGCCGCTGCGACAGTTCCAGCAGTTTTGCCTCGCGCGTCTCCAGCGCGTTGATGTTGCGATTGCGCTCGCCGAGCAGCATGGTCGCAAAGAAGATCGGCACGATGATGATGAAGCCGGCGGCAACGATGATCAGCCGCAGCTCGGTGCGGTTTTCAGGAATCGCGTCCCAGCCGCTGTTCGGGACGGCGGCAAGCTCCCATTTGCCGCCGGCAAAACCGATCTTCTGGCGCATCGGATCCTTGCCGTCGATATCGGAGGACCCGAAGAACGGCGCCGGGGGAGGAGCTTTGGCAGTCGGCGCGCCGATATCGCGAATGGCGATCGAAAGATGGCCGAGATGCGGATAGCGCTCCTGGTTTTCGCGGTCGCGTGCCGGCATCAGCCCGGTCGCCTGGTAGAACATTGTCTGGTCGATGGCGACTTCGACCGCCCCCCAGATCCGCCGCTGACCATTCTCCTTGACGTAAACCGGGAAGAAGATGGCAAAGGCGTCCCGGCCGTCGGTGCTGATCGGGCCGTAGAAACGCGCCGACTGGTCGCCGGCCGCGGCGGTCATCGACTGGCGGAAGAAAAGAACCTCGCGCACGTCGCGGCCGACCCGCTCATTGCCGGATTGCGGCGGATGGATGTCGCGGATGATGAAATCGGGCGCGACGGCGATATGAATGAAAGACGGATTCTGGATCAGCAGCCAGTTGATCTGGCGTTCCATCTCCTCTCCATTTGCCGCGCTGACGGAGATCAGGTTCGTCAGGTCGCGGACGACGCTGAGGTCCATATTGATCTCGGCCATGACCCGGGCGCGGATGAGGTTTGTCTCGTTTTCGGTGCGGATATGAAGTTCGCGCACATGAGACGCAGTATTGGCCTGGTCGAGCCCGAAGCCGACCATGATGACGACCAGGGCGACAAGCGACGAAACCAGAAACGAGACGCGGCTATTCTTCAACACGCGCCGCAACTGCTTGCTGTCGCTGAGCCTGGATAACAAAATGAACCCCCATGTTGACGAGCAACTGTAGGGCGCGCGGGTTAATTTACGATTGCCCCCCTTCGACGCCGAGAGATCGCGGGAAAGGAAAAGCGCGGGTTAACGCTGCATTTTGATTATATTTAAAATCCTATTCATCAATTGGGCGGGAAAAGCCATTCTTACGGGCAATTTTCGCCATATTCAGGAGCTTATCTGTGGCCGGTCATGTTCTCGTGCAGCGTCTTAAAGGATTGTCGCCATGCGTTTCGTCGTCGCCACGCTTTTGGCAACAGCAAGCTTCCTGTCACCAATGAGCGGTTTTGCCGAGAGCGCCGATGTCGAGGCGACGATCAAGAAGGTCGACACGGCCAACCTCGTCCTGACGCTCGACGACGGCAAGACATATCAGGCGCCCGAGGAGTTCAATTTCGACGGCCTCGAAGCCGGCGTGAAGGTGATCGTCTTCTATACCGAGGTCGACGGCAAGCGCGTCATCAACGATCTCGACATCGTCAAATAGCCGGTTCTCTGGAGAATGATCGGGTGAGGTACGCGCAGATGGCTGCCCCTCACCCTAACCCTCTCCCCGTAAACGGGGCGAGGGGACGTGCCCTGCGAGAGGTTGGTGGGGAACGAAGAGGTTGCGGCATATCCCTTCGCCCCGCGAGCGGGGAGAAGGTGGCGGCAGCCGGATGAGGGGCAGGTCTCGGCAATCTCCTGGACCGACAACTCGCTCCTATCCCCAATCCGACCTAGCGCCCTGCGATGTCTACAGCCAGGCGATCGTCCGCTCAGCGGTTTCGATCCGGATGATCCGGTCCTGCGGGATCGCACCTTCCGCAGCGCTGCTCTTCGGCAGATCGGCGATGGTCTGGAAAAGCGTGCGAATGACGCCGCCATGCGTCACGCAGACCGTCGGACGATCGACGGAGTTCAGCCATGAGCCGGTGCGCCAGGAGAGGATTTCGTAGCTTTCCGCGTCGTCGCCGGGCGGGATGAAATCCCATTTCGAGGCATTGCGTTCCGCCACCCGCTCGCGCTGCGTCGCCTTCAGCTCCTTGAGCGTCGAGCCCTCCCAGTCGCCGAAGGAAATTTCCACCAGCCTCGGATCGGTGCGATAGGCAAGCGGCGCCAAGCCCATGGCGGTGCGCATGATTTCCATCGTCGCGCGTGTGCGCCCGAGCGGGCTTGCGACGAAATCGAATTCGCCGACGGCGTCGCCGAGGATCTCGGCAAGCGCGATACCGTTCTGCCGGGCCTGTTCCAGGCCCGTGGCATTCATCGGGATATCTTTCTGACCCTGCAGGCGACGTTCGGCATTCCAGTCGGTCTGGCCGTGTCTGATCACGTAGATAAGCACGGTCTCAGCTCCGCTCAGAATGCTCTAGTCCTTGACGACGGAAATGTCGGGCGCGTCGACCGCCTTCATGCCGATGACATGATAGCCGCTGTCGGCATGGTGCACTTCGCCGGTGACGGAACGCGATAGGTCGGACAGAAGATAGAGGCCGACATCGCCGACTTCCTCGATGGTGACGGTGCGGCGCAGCGGCGCGTTATATTCGTTCCACTTCAGAATATAGCGGAAATCGCCGATGCCCGAGGCGGCAAGCGTCTTGATCGGCCCGGCCGAGATGGCGTTGACGCGGATGTTCTGCGGTCCGAGGTCGACGGCGAGATATTTGACGCTCGCTTCGAGCGCGGCCTTGGCAACGCCCATGACGTTATAGTTCGGCATCACCTTTTCGGCGCCATAATAGGTCAGCGTCAGCATGGCGCCGCCTTCCGTCATCAGCTTCTCGGCGCGGCGTGCGACCGAGGTGAAGGAATAGACGGAGATCTGCATCGTCTTGGTGAAATTGTCGGCCGAGGTATCGACGTAGCGGCCGGTCAGTTCGTCCTTGTCG
Organism: Rhizobium aouanii; assembly: GCF_037002925.1. Lineage (NCBI taxonomy): Bacteria > Pseudomonadati > Pseudomonadota > Alphaproteobacteria > Hyphomicrobiales > Rhizobiaceae > Rhizobium > Rhizobium aouanii. The sequence continues at coordinate 73,977 of NZ_JBAMYD010000015.1, read as the reverse complement.
GAAAAGCCGATCGCATGCACGAGGAAATCGATCTTGCCCCAGAGCTTTTCGACGTTCGCGAAAACCTCATCGATGGTGGCTTCGTCGGCGACGTCACAGTGGCCGACGAGCGTCGCGCCGATTTCCGCCGCGAGCGGCTCGACGCGCTTCTTCAGCGCATCGCCCTGGTAGGTGAACGCGACTTCTCCGCCCTGCGCATGAATGGCCTTGGCAATACCCCACGCAATCGAACGATTATTGGCGACACCCATGATGACGCCGCGTTTGCCTGCCATGAGGCCGGATGCTTGAGCCATATTTCGCTCCCTAGGATTCTGATCGATCCTGCCTATGGCATAGGCCGTTAATCGGTTCAAGCTTGGCCGGGATCATCAACTGTTAGGGATCGTAATAAAGGGTGCGAATGTCATAAAAATTTCATAGGAACAGGCCTTCGCGCATGCTCCGCATGAGATCGGTGATTTTATCGTCGGGTTTTTCCCACAAGATAATGCGCAATTCGACGACGAGATCGCCTCTGCCGCCCTCTTCGCGGGGCAATCCCTGGTCAGGAATCCGGATCGTCTTATCGGAGCCGGACCATGCGGGAATCGTCACGTTCAGCGGCCCGCTCGGACCTTCGATGCGCGCCTCGGTCCCGAGCACGGCGTTTTCAATGCTGAGCGGCAACACGGCGTGCAGATCGAAACCGTCGACGGTGAAACGCGGATCGGGTGCGATGCGAATGTTGATGACCGCGTCGCCCCGCTGCATGCCCGGCAGCTTGAAACCCTGTCCCTTGAGCCTGATCTCGTGACCGTCGGTCGTGCCTGCCGGCAATGCGAAGCCGATTTCGCGGCCCTCCGGCAGCGACGCGGTGATCCAGCCGCTCTTCAATACGTCGTCGATCGTCACCGTCGCCGTCGTCACCTCATCCGGCGCTTTTTCCAGGCCGGTGTCCTTGGCGCCGGTGAAACGGCGCACCAGGTTTGTCAGGATGCTGAGCGGCAGCGACAGGTTGGCGGCGGCATTTTGCCCCGTTTCGCCCGGTTCCTCATCGCCCTTGTTTTCGGCCTCGGCGGCATCGCCATCCACCCGCCTGCCGGCCTCGCCCTGGGCGGCGTTTTGTGTCTGCTGGTTTTGGGCCTGCTGGTACTGCGTCTGCTGGGCGCGGCCCTGCGCGTGGCCGCCGGCTGCAGCCCGGGCCTGGGCGCCGAAAATGCGATCCACCATCTCGTCGGCGGCCTCAGCCGAACCTGCCTGTTGTCTGGAGCCGTCGGCGGCAGCCTTCTGGGCAGCACGCGCCAGTTCTTCCATCACGCGCTCGGCATTGGCCTGCGCCGCCTTGGCGCGCACAGCGGCCTCGCGGGCGGCCTGGCGCTGCTGCATGATCGTCTGTTCGTGCTTTTTGGCTTCCGCCATCCGCACGGCATTGTCGAACAGGCTGCGTTTGCGCGGGTCCTTCAGGGTTTCATAGGCGCGGCCGATCTCGGCGAACCGGGCCGTCGCCGTCGGATCGTCCTGATTGTGGTCTGGATGAGCTGATTTGGCCATGTTGCGCCAGGCCGCCTTGATCTCGTCTGCTGCCGCGTCGCGCTTGACGCCCAGAATTTTGTAAGGATCGCGCATGTTAAAACCGCCGGTGTTGCGATGCGGCAAGCCTCGTCCTTGCCCGGCATCCCCGTCCAATAAAACCTGTGTGGCGTCATCCGCCGCAAAGGCAGGAACGGCCACTCTCAACGCCGATCCTGCGGGCCGAGTTGCTAATCACTTGTTATTTCTGTGAAGAGATGTGGGGTGTTTTGCGGTAAATGGTTAGCTCTTTGCTAAGCATTCGGCAGAAAGCGGTCACGCGTTAACCTGTTGGGGAGGGCGCCCCCCGCGTCTTTTCGAACGCCCAAAGGACGCTGTAATATTTGAGCGACCTTGGGGAAGATCAGCTTTCCGGCTGGAAACTCAGAAGCTGCCAGTTGCCGCCGCCGACGAGGCAGGTCTTGCCGTAGAATTTGGCGATGCCGACATAGGAATGGCGGGTGGTGCGGAACTGGCGGCAGACCTGGCCGGACTCATTGTTCTCGACGATCGTATCGATGACGCCGGCACTGCCGGTCGATGCGTTCGCCCAGGGAAGCGGTTGGCCCTCGAGCCTTTGCACGTCGGCGGAGGTCACGGCGTTGCGCACGGTCATTTCGTCGGAAAGCGTGTCGGTGCTCGGCGGCGTCTGTGGCACCGTGCCGGTTGCCACCGACCGGTCGACCTTGGCTTCACTCAGGAAATCCATGCCGCCGCCGACGCAGCCGGACAGCGACAATATCGCGACGCCGATGACGAAGAACACACTGCTGCGTCGCCGCAGGCCCTTTGTATGGCGAGATGACTTTGTTATGACTTCCACCCTGCATCCTGTCCAGTTATCAAAAGCTGGGCGAGTTTTGAATAATCCGGGGCATTTGAACCAATATGTCGGCAAACGAGTTAACAAGCGGTGACTTTACCGAAAGTGGCGAGCCCTTCAAGCTCTTTGCCGAATGGCTGAAAGAAGCCGAGGCTTCCGAGCCCAATGACCCCAATGCTGTGGCGCTGGCAACGGTCGATGAGGATGGTCTTCCCAATGTCCGCATGGTTCTCCTGAAGGGATTCGACGACGACGGTTTCGTCTTTTACACCAATTTCGAGAGCCAGAAAGGCCGCGAAATTCTCGGCCAGAAAAAGGCCGCCATGTGCTTTCACTGGAAAAGCCTGCGCCGGCAGGTCAGGCTGCGCGGCCCGGTCGAGATCGTCACCGATGCCGAAGCGGACGCCTATTTCAAGACGCGGGCCCGCGGCAGCCGTATCGGCGCCTGGGCCTCAAAACAATCCCGCCCGCTCGAAAGCCGTTTCGCGCTGGAAAAGGCCGTGGCCGAATATACCGCGCGTTATGCCATCGGCGAGATTCCGCGCCCCGCCCACTGGTCGGGCTTCCGCATCCGGCCGACCTCGATCGAATTCTGGAAGGACCAGAAATTCCGCCTGCATGACCGGGTCGAATTCCGCCGCCCATTACCGGAAGGCGAATGGGACAAGGTGAGGATGTACCCGTAACGGGCTTTACCGGCCCATCAGCTTCAGCGGTATGCCGGAGGCGAGCGCCGAGACGTAGCGTCGCTTCTGGTAGAAGCCGTTCAGCGAAATGCGCGGGAGATAGCCGGTGAGCCGCGCTGACGGCAGCCCGGGCTGCGTGGTGACCGCAAGGGTAAAGCCGAGATTGCGAGCGATGCGCGCCTCGCGGGCGGTGGCAGCCTCCGGCGTGCCATAGGGATAGGCGATCGTCTCGGGACGGATGCCGGTCACCGCCTCGACGTAATCCGCCGAAACCTGCATTTCGATTCGCGCTTCGGCTTCCGGCAGCCGGGCGAGCGCCCGATGGCTGATCGTATGGGCGCCGAGCGTTGCGAGCGGATGTGCCGCCAGCCATTGCAATTCGCCAGGCCCCATCACCAACTCGCGGACGATATCCGTCGGCTCGATGCCGTTTTCGCGCGCCAGCAGATCGATGGCGGCAACGGCGCGCGCCTCGTCGGAGCCGTGGATATAGGCGGCAAAGCGGTCGAAGGCATGCCATTGCTGCTGCGGGCTGTCGAGCGCCAGGCGCTCTCTGCCGCGGCCGAAATCGAAGTGGATTTCGCTTGGCCGGCGCAAGAGGACGGCGAGCGTTTCCCACCAGATGCTGTGAGAGGCTTTGGCAAAACCCTGGGCGACAAACACCGTGAACGGCGCCTGATGCCGCTCGAACACCGGCAGCGCATGCTCCAGATTGTTGCTGTATCCGTCGTCAAGCGTGAAGGCCACAAACGGCCTGTCACCCTCGGGCTCCGCTAGCAGCGCCGGCACCTGATCGAGCGGCACGAAGCGGTAGCCCTCTCGCCGCAGCCGCCGCAGCGCCGCGTCGAGAAAACGGGGAGTGATTTCGAGATGCGCATTCGGCTCGAAGGCCTGGGCCACGTGCGGGCGGACATGATGCAGCGTGAAGACGACGCCGCGCCCGCGCGCTTCGCGCATCAGCCCGGCCAAGGCGAGCAGCCAGGAAAACTCGAGCCCGGCGCCGATCGCCAGTCGCTTGCCCAATCGCTTGAATTGTCCAGTCATGCGGTGCCTATCCCTTGCCTTTCAGGAAATTAGCAAGTGCGACTTAAGCCTTGCTGAATCCCGATCCGGCACGGGTCTTTCATTTCCTGTTTACCAAGACGACGAAAAGACTAGAAAAATGATAGGCGTTGCCTCAAAGTCGCGCCAAACTTACGGCTTCTGTCACATTACGGTACAAATGCCGGTCTGACCGAGAGCCCGCATCAAGGGCTGCGCATCAGGGCCAACGTATGAGGGGCCAGCATATGAGGGGAAAGTGCATGAGAAAGCTTTTGGCGGCTGTTTTGACCGTAACGCTTGCCGTTTCGGCGCCGCTTGCGGCCCTTGCCGGCAACGCTTCGCTGATCCTCGATGCCCGGACCGGCAAGGTTCTCGCTTCCGAAAACGCCGATACGCTGAACCATCCGGCCTCGCTGACGAAGATGATGACGCTCTATCTCACCTTCGAGGCGTTGAAGCGCGGCAAGATCACCTGGGACACGCAGATCCGGATGTCGAAATACGCAGCTGCACGCCCGCCGACCAAGCTTGGCGTCAAGGCGGGCGGCACGATCACCGTGCGCGAGGCGGTCTATGGCATGATCGTCAAATCCGCCAATGATGCCGCCTCCGCCATGGGTGAGAAGCTCGCCGGCTCGGAAAGCGGCTTTGCTCGGGTGATGACGGCCAAAGCCCGCCAGCTCGGCATGAGCCGCACCGTCTTCGTTAACGCCTCCGGCCTGCCGGACGGCCGACAGGTCACGACGGCGCGTGACATGTCGACGCTCGCCATCGCGCTGATGAAGAATTATCCGAACGAATACCGGCTGTTTTCGACGGCCAGTTTCAATTTCCGCGGCCGGACGGTGCGCGGCCACAACAATCTCATGTACCGCTACCAGGGCATGGACGGCATCAAGACCGGTTATACCAACGCTTCCGGCTTCAACCTCGTCAGCGCCGTCAGGGACGGCAACCGCCGCGTTGTCGGCGTCGTGCTCGGCGGCCGCACCGCCCGCAGCCGCGACGCCAAGATGGCTGGTTTGCTCGACCGTTATCTCGGCCGTGCCTCGTCTTCTGGCGGCGCAAAGCTGGTGGCGAGCGTCGGCGCGAGGGAACCCGTCGAAGTCGCGTCCGCCGCCGAGGCCTCCGATGTTCCGGTGCCGCTCAACGCACCGCGCCCGGCCGACGATCTCGCAGCAAAGAGCCTTGCCTATGCCGATGACGCCGTCGTGCCGCTGGAGCGTCCCGTCGCGATGGACGAGATCCTCAACGCCGGCAAGACACCGAAGACATCGGCAGAGAAGACCAATGGCGACTGGCAGATCCAGATCTCGGCCGCACCGAGCGCCGATGCGGCGCGTGCGCTTCTCGCCCAGGCGAAGTCGGAAGGCGGCGCACCGCTCGTCTCCGCCTCGCCCTATACGGAGGCGGTCGGGCAGGGGGTCAACAAGATCTATCGCGCCCGCTTCGTCGGCTTCGCCAGCAAGGATGCCGCCGTCTCGGCCTGCGACGCTCTGAAGCAGCGCTCCTATGACTGCATGCTGCTGCCGGACCACGGCTGACCGCCGCTCCAGCACTCTGGACAATCCACGCGGGACAATCCCACGCTGGACAAACATTGGGAATCAGCGTCTCCTCCATAAACAAAAGGAGAACGTTTATGCTGCGCCGTCTCGCCGATCAGTTCGAAATTTCTTCCTCCACCCATGTCGCGGCCCACGGCATCGAGCGTGATGCCGATTGGTTCCTTCTGAAACTCCAGGAGGAAATGGGCGAGCTGACACAGGCCTGGAACCGGCTGACCGGGCGCGGTCGTGCGAAGGGGCGTTCACCGGAAGATATGCAGGCAGACCTTGCCGACGAGGCCGCCGACGTCCTCGGCCACCTCCTGCTTTTCGCCCGACACAACGATATCGACCTTGCCGCCGCGATCGAACGCAAGTGGCTGTTTCAGCCGGCGCAAACGTCGAAGAGCTGATGCAACGCGCCGAAAATGCGCAGTGTGTTTGGGGGGCGACGGCATTTCGATCTGACGCGCTTTAGGCGAGACTGTCCCTCGTCAACCGCACCAGGATTCTCCCTCAGCTTAAGTCAGCCGACCTTATAGCGGTAGAATTTGCTGTCCACCGCCATCAGCGGGAAGGCGCGGGGAAGGGCGCTCCTGGCGATCTCGCTAAAGCCGTTCTTCTCGTAGAAGCGATGGGCGGCGACGAACTTGTCCGTCGTGCCGAGGAAGATATCGGTGAGGCCGGCATCCCTGGCATGGGCAGACAACCGATCGAGAAGCCGTGCGGCCACGCCATGCTCGGAGCCGCGAACTTCAGCTGAGACGAACATCTTGCGCAGCGCCGCCTGGTTATTGCCGATATCCTTGAGCCCGACCGTGCCGACGATGGCGCCATCCTTGACGGCGACCCAGAACTGCCCCTTGCCGGACTGATAGAAATCCGGGATGACCCTGAGATCCGGCTGCTCATCCGCGGTGATATCGATGCCGAATTCCTCGCGCTGGATCGGCAGGATCACCGAAAGCACGGCATCGGCGTCATCAGCGGTGAAGGGTCTGATTTCAACGTCCGCCATGACGGGTCCTTTCGCCTCAGGTCTGCGTGCCGCCGACCGTCACCTGATCCATGCGCAGATGCGGCTGGCCGACGCCGACCGGAACCCACTGGCCGGCCTTGCCGCAATTGCCGATGCCGGTATCGAGCTTCATGTCGTTGCCGATCATCGACACCCGCTTCATCGCATCCGGGCCGTTTCCGATCAGCATCGCGCCCTTGATCGGCGCGCCGACCTTGCCGTTCTCGATCAGATAGGCCTCGGTGCAGCCGAAGACGAACTTGCCCGAGGTGATGTCCACCTGGCCGCCGCCGAAGGAGACGGCATAAATACCCTTCTTCACCGAGGCGATGATTTCCTCCGGCGTCTTGTCGCCGCCGAGCATATAGGTGTTGGTCATGCGCGGCATCGGCACATGGGAATAGCCCTGGCGGCGGCCGTTGCCGGTCGGAACCATGCCCATCAGCCGGGCATTCTGCCGATCCTGCATGTAACCGACGAGCTTGCCGTTCTCGATCAGCACATTATAGGCCGAGGGCGTGCCCTCATCGTCGATGGTGATCGAGCCGCGGCGATTGTCGATCGTGCCGTCATCGACGACGGTGACGCCGGGAGCGGCGACCATCTGGCCGAGAAGGCCGGCAAAGGCCGAGGTTTTCTTGCGGTTGAAATCGCCTTCCAACCCGTGACCGACAGCCTCGTGCAGCATCACGCCCGGCCAGCCGGAGCCGAGCACCACGTCCATCGTGCCCGCCGGCGCATCGATCGCCTCGAGATTGACGAGCGCCTGGCGCAGCGCCTCGTCGGCGCCGTATTGCCAGCTGCCCTCGGCGATGAAGTCGCCGAAGCCGATGCGCCCGCCGTGGCCGTAAGAGCCGCTCTCCTGCCGATCGCCTTCGCCGACCATGACCGAAATGTTGATGCGCGTCATCGGCCGGATGTCGCGCACGCGATGTCCGTCGGCGCGCAGGATATCGACGACCTGCCAGCTAGCGGCGACCGAGGCAGTCACCTGCCGAACCTTGTCATCCTTGCCCCTGAGATAGGCGTCGATGTCCTGCAGGACCTTGACCTTCTCCTCGAAGCTCGGCTGACCGATCGGGTTCTCGTCGCTGTAGAATTTCTTGTTGGTGCCCTGGGGTGCGGCGGCATAGGAGCCGGAATAGCCGCGCGTCACCGCGCCGACGGCATCGGCCGCCCGCTTCAGCGCCGCCACCGAGAGATCGCCGGCATGGGCATACCCCACCGCTTCGCCGGCAACGGCGCGCAGGCCGAAACCCTGTTCGGTGTTGAAGCTGCCGCCCTTGAGCCGGCCATTGTCGAAGGTCAGCGCTTCCGCCTGCGCATGCTCGATGAACAGTTCGCCGTCATCGGCGCCGGACAGAGCCTCGGCCACATGCTTGCGCATCGTAGCTTCGTCGGCATCGAAAAGCGTCAGGAGATCGGTGTTCATGATAGGGCTCCAATGGGCATGCGTTCGGGAGTGCACTTACACCCTAGATAGGGCTCCATATAACAAGGAGTGAAGCCCTGCCGTCGAATTATTCTTTTTTAATGGGATGGGAGCGGCAAACCGCCTTGCGCTGCGTGGCGGCGCGGCCTTTCTACATAATCAGCTTGGGAGCCGATTTGTTCGAGATGGTGAGCAAACAAATGCCCCTCACCCTAACCCTCTCCCCGTAAAAACGGGGCGAGGGGACGTGCCTTACGCGAGGTGAGTGGGGAACGGAGAGGTTGCGGCATATCCCCTTCGCCCCGCGAGCGGGGAGAAGGTGGCGGCAGCCGGATGAGGGGCGGGCCACGGAGAAGACGGTTGCCCTCACGGCAGAGCGTCGAAACCTTCGGCGAAGCCCTTGAGGTCGACGGGGATGCCGATGCCTTCCTCCGGGGTCTGGAAGACGATGAAAGTTGCCTGGGCGCCGCTGCGGAAGGTCTTGAGCAGTTCATCTTCGAGCACGACCTCGGCATAGCAGCCATCGGCGAAGCAGCGGACGAAATAGGCGCGGCCGATATCCTTGCCGTCGACATTGAGCCCGAGGCCGTTTGGCAGCAGCACGCCGAGCGGTGCCAGCACGCGCAGGATCTTCGACTTGCGGTCGGCCGTCTTCAGGACGACGACGGAAAGCCCGACCTCCGGCCGATCCTCGGCGATGACATTCTGCATCAGCGCGCATTGTTCGGTCGCTGCACCCGCCGGCTTGTCGCAGACGACGGACCATGCGCCATGATTGGACTTCACCGTGCCCGGCGCCGGCGGCTGTGTCTGGCCAGGCACCGGTTCGACATTCGGTTTGGCGGCGCTCGGCTGTTGCGGCGCCGGAGCAGGGGCCGGCGCCGGCGCGGAAGCCGGGGGCTGGGCCTGTGACGGAGTGGGTTGCTGCTGTGCGAAAACGGGCGTCGTCGCTGCGGCCGCGATGCTGGCAGTCAGGAGAAGCGACTGCGCGAGGGAACGGAAACCCATGGAAACCTCTGGATATCGAATCATTGCGGCTATTGTTGAAGCTGCCCACCAAAAATGAAAAGCCCCACCCCGTGAAAACCGGGGGACTGCGGCGGAAATTGGACCTTTGCGAAAGAATGTTTCGCGCGCGGATTGGCCGGAAAGCCGTTTTTTCATATGCTGATGAAAAACTTGGGATGTTTTGCCGTTCCACCCTGCCTATGCTTTGAGCAAAAATGCCGCATAGACAATTGCTCTGACCTGTTGCGGCAAATGCCAAACTGTGGTTTGAAGCGCTGAAGATGGCAAGGATTCTGCGTTCTATTTTGCAGGTCAAGCGCTCGAGGGAGATACTAAGGTGATGAAGAAGGCTTATGCAGCCCTGACCACGCTGGTCTGTCTGCTTTTTGCTTCCGGCACATATGCCGACCAGCCCACGCCGTGGCAGGCGACGCTGCAGCCGGCGGCAACGCCGATCATGCGGGAAATCCACTGGTTCGAACAATATACCCTGTGGTTTATCGTTCCGATCACGCTTTTCGTTCTGGTCCTGCTCATCGTCGTCTGTTTCAAGTTCCGCGCCAGCGCGAACCCGGTTCCCTCGAAGACGAGCCACAACACGCTGATCGAGATTGCCTGGACCGTGGGGCCGGTCCTGGTGCTGCTTTTTCTTGCCATTCCCTCGTTCAACCTGCTGACGGCGCAGCTGACGCTGCCCGAAAACCCCGATGTGACGATCAAGGCGACCGCCACCCAGTGGCAGTGGAACTACGAATATGAAGGTTCGGGCGAAAGCCCGCTGGCTTTCGATTCCTTCCTGCTGAAGGATCAGGACCGCGCAGCCGCCGGCAAGGAAGACAAGTCGATCTATCCGCGGCTTCTCGCCGTCGACAACGAGCTGGTCCTGCCGGTCAACAAGACGGTCCGCGTTCTCGTGACCGCATCACCGACCGACGTCATCCACGCCTTCGCCATGCCGTCCTTCGGCGTCAAGATCGATGCCGTGCCGGGCCGCCTGAACGAGACCTGGTTCAAGGCCGAGCGCGAAGGCCTGTTCTACGGCCAGTGTTCCGAGCTCTGCGGCAAGGACCATGCGTTCATGCCGATCGCCATCCGCGTCGTCTCCGAGGACAAGTACAAGCAGTGGCTGACCGCAGCCGCCAGCGACCTGCCCGGCGCCTACAAGACACTCATGGCCGCAACCGATGGTCCCGCAAAGACCGTCAACGTCGCCGAAGCACAGTAATAAAGGGGATCGGGACAATGGCTGGACCTTCCGCTCACGACGATCATTCAAATGATCACGCCGCCCATCATGACCACGCGCATGACGATCACGATCACGGGCACAAGCCGAGCTTTGCCAATCGCTGGCTGTTCTCGACCAACCACAAGGACATCGGCACGCTCTACCTGATCTTCGCGATCATTGCCGGCATCATCGGCGGCGCGCTGTCGGTTGCCATGCGCATGGAGCTGCAGGAGCCGGGCATCCAGATCTTCCACGGCCTGGCCTCGATGGTCTATGGCTATGAGGGCGAAGCCGCGGTCGACGGCGCCAAGCAGATGTTCAACATGTTCACGACAGCGCACGCGCTGATCATGATCTTCTTCATGGTCATGCCGGCGATGATCGGCGGTTTCGCCAACTGGATGGTGCCGATCATGATCGGCGCGCCGGATATGGCCTTCCCGCGCCTCAACAACATCTCCTTCTGGCTGATCGTTCCTGCCTTCATTCTCCTGCTGCTGTCGATGTTTGTCGAAGGTCCGGCAGGCGCCTATGGCACGGGCGGCGGCTGGACGATGTATCCGCCGCTGGCGACAAGCGGCACGCCGGGACCGGCGGTCGACCTTGCGATCTTCGCACTCCACATTGCCGGCGCCTCGTCGATCCTCGGTGCGATCAACTTCATCACCACGATCCTCAACATGCGCGCCCCCGGCATGACGCTGCACAAGATGCCGCTGTTTGCCTGGTCCGTGCTGATCACCGCCTTCCTGCTGCTGCTGTCGCTGCCGGTTCTGGCAGGCGGCATCACCATGCTGCTCACCGACCGCAATTTCGGCACGGCGTTCTTCTCTCCGGAAGGCGGCGGCGATCCGATCCTCTACCAGCACCTGTTCTGGTTCTTCGGTCACCCCGAGGTCTACATCCTCATCCTGCCGGGCTTCGGCATGGTCAGCCACATCATCTCGACCTTCTCGAAGAAGCCGATCTTCGGCTATCTCGGCATGGCCTACGCCATGGTCGCGATCGGCGCCGTCGGCTTCGTCGTCTGGGCTCACCACATGTACACGGTCGGCCTGTCGCTCGACGCGCAGCGCTACTTCGTCTTCGCGACGATGGTCATCGCCGTTCCGACGGGCGTGAAGATCTTCTCCTGGATCGCGACGATGTGGGGCGGCTCGATCTCGTTCAGCACGCCGATGCTCTGGGCGATCGGCTTCATCTTCCTGTTCACGGTCGGCGGCGTCACCGGCGTCCAGCTGGCCAATGCCGGTCTCGACCGCTCGCTGCATGACACCTATTACGTCGTAGCCCACTTCCACTACGTTCTGTCGCTCGGCGCCGTCTTTGCGATCTTCGCCGGCTGGTACTACTGGTTCCCGAAGATGACCGGCTACATGTACAACGAGCTGGTCGGCAAGCTGCATTTCTGGGTCATGTTCATCGGCGTCAACCTGGTGTTCTTCCCGCAGCACTTCCTCGGCCTCGCCGGCATGCCGCGTCGCTACATCGATTATCCGGATGCCTTTGCCGGCTGGAACTATGTTTCCTCGATCGGCTCCTACATCTCGGCCTTCGGTGTGCTGATCTTCCTCTATGGCGTTTTCGAAGCCTTCGCCAGGAAGCGTGTCGCCGGCGACAATCCGTGGGGTGAGGGTGCAACGACGCTCGAATGGCAGCTGCCTTCGCCGCCGCCGTATCACCAGTGGGAACAGCTTCCGCGCATCAAGTAATTGCGCTGATATCAGGACGCCGCATTCGATACGGCGTCCTGATCGTAAGACATTCAGGACGGAATGATGACGGTCATCGACAATCACGGGGCGCTTGCAAAGGACGGCGAATTGTCGGAAGCGAGTGCGCGCGATTATTTCGAATTGTTGAAGCCGCGGGTCATGTCGCTCGTGGTCTTCACTGCCTTTGCCGGTCTCGTGCTGGCGCCGGGCCACATTCATCCCGTCCTCGGCCTGATCGCCATTCTCTGTATCGCCGTCGGCGCCGGCGCCTCCGGCGCGCTGAACATGTGGTATGACGCCGATATCGACGCCATCATGAGCCGCACCGCCAACCGTCCGATCCCGGCCGGCCGCATCGCGCCTTCCGAGGCACTCGCCTTCGGCCTGGTACTGTCGGGCTTTTCGGTGGTGATCCTCGGCCTGGCCGTCAACTGGCTCTCGGCCGGCATCCTCGCCTTCACCATCTTCTTCTATGCCGTCGTCTACACCATGTGGCTGAAGCGCTCGACGCCGCAGAACATCGTCATCGGCGGTGCTGCCGGCGCCTTCCCGCCGATGATCGGCTGGGCCTGCGTGACCAACAGCGTGACGATCGAGAGCACCGTTCTCTTCCTCATCATTTTCCTGTGGACGCCGGCGCATTTCTGGGCGCTCGCCCTCTTCAAGATGCGCGATTACGAGGCCGTCGGCGTGCCGATGCTGCCGAACGTTGCCGGCGAACGGGTGACCAAGCATCAGATCGTCGCCTATGCGGTGCTGACCGCCGTCTGCGCGGTATTGCCGTCCTTCCTCGGTTTCGCAAGCCTCGGCTATGGCCTCGTCGCCGCCGCCCTCGGTGCGATCTTCATATACTGTTCCATCGCCGTCTGGCGCATGCCCGACGGCGATCTGAAGATGATCCCGGCGAAGAAGCTTTTCGGCTTCTCGATCTTTTATCTCTTCGCCGTGTTCTCCGCCTTGATGATCGACCGGCTGGCGTCGGTGCTGGTCTCGCATGCGGGAGGTTGGTTCTGATGGAATTGGTAAAGCTCACGGAAAAGCAGCTCAAGTCGCGCCGCAACCGCAACATCGCGCTGGGGCTGGTGCTTGCCGGCCTCGTCGTTCTCTTCTACGTGATGGCAATCGTGAAGATCGGCGGGGGAACGGCCGGATGAGCGATAACCCCGCCGCACCGAAAAAGCCCGGCCGCAACAACGGCGCCGTCGTCCTGATGTGCCTGAGCTTCGTCTTCGGCATGGGCGCGATGAGCTATGCCGCCGTGCCGCTCTACCGCATCTTCTGCCAGGTGACCGGCTATAACGGCACGACGCAGCGCGTCGACCAGGTCTCGAGCGTCGTGCTCGACCGCACGATGCGCGTCACCTTCGACGCCAATGTCGCCTCCGGCCTGCAGTGGGACTTCAAGCCGGTCGAGCGCGAGGTCAATCCGAAGATCGGCGAGACCATCCAGGTCAATTTCACCGCCGAGAATCGTTCGAACGAGACCCAGCGCGGCCAGGCGGTTTTCAACGTCACGCCGGGCGAAGCCGGCGTCTATTTCAACAAGGTGCAATGTTTCTGCTTTACGGAAACGGACCTGAAGCCGGGCGAGAAGCTCGACATGCCGGTCGTGTTCTACATCGATCCTGAAATCGTCAAGGCGGTGGAATCCAAGAATATCCATACGATCACGCTGTCATACACGTTCTACCCGAAAGAGGGTCCGAAGCCGGTGGCTTCGAATGAGGGTGGAGCGGAGAAGATTGAAAAGAAACTTTGATCAAGGCTCGTTTCCGGCTATGCCGGGAGCGGAGTGAAGGAAGACATCCGGGGATAACGACATGGCCGATGCTCACCAGAAGAATCACGACTATCACATCATCGATCCGAGCCCGTGGCCGATTCTCGCCTCGCTCGGCGCCTTCATCATGGCGCTCGGCGGCGTCTCCTACATGCGTTATCTCAATGGCGGCTCCTTCAAGGTCGCCGGCTTCGAGCTTGCCAATCCCTGGGTTTTCTATATCGGCTTCGCGCTGGTGCTCTACGTCATGTATGGCTGGTGGGCCGATACGGTGAAGGAAGCCCATGAGGGCGCCCATACCCGTGTCGTCTCGCTGCACCTGCGCTACGGCATGATCATGTTCATCGCTTCGGAAGTGATGTTCTTCGTCGCCTGGTTCTGGGCCTATTTCGACGCCAGCCTCTATCCGAATGAAGCGATCCAGGCCTCGCGCCTGCTCTATACCGGCGGCACCTGGCCGCCGAAGGGTATCGAGGTTCTCGACCCCTGGCACCTGCCGATCTACAACACCGTCATCCTGCTCCTGTCGGGCACCACGGTCACGTGGGCGCATCATGCGCTGCTGCACAACGACCGCAAGGGTCTGATCCAGGGCCTGACGCTGACCGTGCTGCTCGGCATGTTCTTCTCTGCCGTTCAGGCCTACGAATATGCTCACGCGCCGTTCGCCTTCAAGAGCTCGATCTACGGCGCGACCTTCTTCATGGCGACCGGTTTCCACGGTTTCCACGTCCTCGTCGGCACGATCTTCCTGGCTGTCTGCCTGATCCGTGCGCTGCGCGGCGACTTCACCCCGAAGCAGCATTTCGGCTTCGAGGCGGCCGCCTGGTACTGGCACTTCGTCGACGTCGTCTGGCTGTTCCTGTTCTTCTGCATCTACGTCTGGGGCGGCTGGGGCGCACCCGTCGCAGCCGGCTGACCGGAACGAAACTTGAGAAAAGGCGGGCCTGGTGCCCGCCTTTTTTGTTGGCAGATCTCGCTTTGCTTGGCCTCGTGCGCGGCTGTTCTTTGCGTGAGTGGCTGCCCCTCACCCTAACCCTCTCCCCGTAAAAGACGGGGAGAGGGGACGTGCCATGCGAGAGCGAGGTGGAAACGGAAAGGGTGCTGCATGTCCCTTCGCCCCGTTTACGGGGAGAAGGTGGCGGCAGCCGGATGAGGGGCGGGTGCGGCAATCTCCTGGGCCGAGGTGAGGGGCCCCGTGCCCGCCTTTTCGCCTCAGCGCGCCCCGGCGATCCGTTCGAAGGCCGAAGGTTCGGGAATGCCGAGATCCAACTGATGGCGGATCGCTTCGGCGCATTCGAGCGGTGTCAGCACTGAGGTATCGACCTCCATGTCGTAGATGCCGGGACGATGAACCTCATCCTGCCAGCGCTGCACCGGTTCCGGGACTGGTACGTCCTCCGTGGCGCTGAGATAAAGCGTCTCGCGCCCCTCTTGGACAATGTCGCGCCGCTGCATGATCGTCTCGATCGGACAGCGCACGCCGACGAACAGCACGCGAAACCCCTCCAGCCGGCGGGCGCAATCGCCGAGAATGCCGAGCGGCTGCGAGTAGCTGTCATGATGGCCGAGATCAGCCACGACATTGAGTCCCAATCCGGCATGGATGGCGATCGACTCGTAAAGCGCCGCATAGAGGAATGCCACTAGCTCCTCGAGATCCGGCCGCTCGCCGCCGGGCCTCAGGCCGATGCCCGGCAGGTAGCGCTTCGGTGTCATGGCATTGTAGCTGTCGACGCCGAGGTTGATCCACGGGCCTTCGAATTCATCCTGGATCACGCGCGCAATGCTCGATTTGCCGCTTCTGGGCGCGCCGTTCAAGATTACGATCTGCCCGGCATGGCTATCATTGGTCATCAGTCTTCTTCTTCTGTTTGGCGCGAATCGCTCGGCAGAGACCGCGCAGCTATTTCCATTCGGGATGCGAATACTTTATGGGAGAGTTAAGGCAGCATGGAATTGTCACAAGGAACAGCATGAACGAGGACAGCGCCCATTTTCCCCCTGTCGACCCGGTGAAAACAGGCATCAAGGGCTGCTGCCCGCGCTGCGGCCAGGGCAAACTCTTCGATGGCCTGCTCGGCGTGAAGCCGCGCTGCGCCGCCTGCGGCCTCGACTATTCCTTTGCCGATTCCGGTGACGGCCCCGCCGTCTTCGTCATCCTCATCGTCGGCTTCATCGTCATCGGCATGGTGCTGTGGCTGCAGGTGAATTACGGGCCGCCTATCTGGGTGCATATCCTGCTCTTCGCTCCGTTGACGATTATCCTGTCGCTGCTGACGCTGCGCTGGTTCAAGGGCATCCTGATCGCCATGCAGTACCGCCATAATGCCCGCGAAGGACGCCTGAGTGACTGATATCGACCATGCCGCGCCGCGCCGCCGGCTGCCTGTCTTGACCGGCATCCTGGTGCTGATCGCTCTTGCCATCCTGATTTCGCTCGGCACCTGGCAGGTGGAGCGCCTGTACTGGAAGGAAGGCCTGATCGCCGATATCGCCGCGCGGCAGGCAGCAAGCCCCGTGCCGCTTGCCGACATCGAGGCGATGGCGGCTGCAGGCGGCGATATCGAGTACCGCAAGGTGACCGCCGCCGGCCGCTACATCAATAACAAGGAGCGGCACTTCTTCGCCACCTGGCGCGGCCAGACCGGGTTTTACGTCTATACCCCGCTGGAGCTTGCCGACGGTCGCATTCTCTTCGTCAATCGCGGCTTCGTTCCCTATGACAATAAGGAGCCGGAAATGCGCATGCAGGGCCAGCTGACGGGAGAGCAGACCGTCACCGGCCTGGCCCGCGAAAAGCTCGCCCGCAAGCCTTCCTGGGTGGTGCCCGACAACGACGTCGCCAAGAACATCTTCTACTGGAAGGATCTCGACGTCATGGCCGAGAGCGTCGGGCTGGAGAAAGCGAGCGTCATTCCCTTTTTCGTCGATGCCGATTCCACCCCCAATCCGGCCGGACTGCCGATCGGCGGCGTCACCCAGGTGGATCTGCCGAACGACCATCTGCAATATGCTTTCACCTGGTACGGGCTGGCCGCCGTGCTTGTCGTCGTGGTGGCGATCTCCTGGTTCCGCAAGGGTGCCAAGGCACTTCAGCAATAGTATCACTTCAATTCTCGACCATATTGGGCTAGAGGTCCCTAAATCTCTCAACCCGGAACAGACATGAATATTGCGGCGAAACCTCCTTTGACGATCCGGCTCTGCGGTCCGCGCGGCTTCTGCGCCGGCGTCGACCGCGCCATCCAGATCGTCGTGCTGGCGCTGAAATCCTATGGCGCCCCGGTCTATGTGCGTCACGAGATCGTCCACAATCGCTATGTCGTCGAGGGGCTGGAAGCCAAGGGCGCCGTCTTCGTCGAGGAACTGGACGAGATCCCGGCCGAACATCGCGCCCAGCCGGTCGTCTTCTCCGCCCATGGCGTGCCGAAATCCGTGCCGGAGGATGCGGCAAGCCGCAATCTCTTCTATCTCGACGCCACCTGCCCGCTGGTTTCCAAGGTTCACAAGCAGGCGATGCGCCACAACCGCCTCGGCCGCCATGTCGTCCTCATCGGCCATGCCGGCCATCCCGAGGTGATCGGCACGATGGGTCAGTTGCCGGAGGGTTCGGTCTCGCTGATCGAGACGATCGAGGATGCCGACGCCTACGTCCCTGTTGATCCCGACAATCTCGGCTATGTCACCCAGACGACGCTGTCGGTCGACGATACGGCCGGCGTCATCACCCGCCTGCACGAGCGCTTCCCGAACCTGACGGCGCCGGCGGCGGACTCGATCTGTTATGCGACGACCAACCGCCAGGAAGTGGTGAAGCAGGCAGCCCCCGGCTGCGATCTCTTCATCATCGTCGGCGCGCCGAATTCGTCCAATTCGAAGCGGCTCGTCGAAGTGGCGCTCAGGGCAGGGGCGAAGAAATCGATCCTCGTGCAGCGCGCCGCCGAACTCGACTGGGACGAGATCGGCGCGATTTCGACGCTCGGCCTTTCCGCCGGCGCCTCGGCCCCCGAGGTCATCGTCAACGAGATCATCGAGGCTTTCCGCGCCCGCTTCGACGCCCGCGTCGAATTGGCCGAAACGGTACAGGAAACCGAAAACTTCCTCGTCAACCGCGAACTGCGCAATATCGAGCTGACGGCCGCCGACATGGCCTTCGTCAACGGCTAGGTCGGCCTTTCGGCCTAGGCGTCCACTCCGGCAAATCCAATATCAACAAAGGCATGAAGGCGAGACCTCACTTGGCAGTCTATACCGATATCGCCGAAGACGATCTAAAATGGTTCCTGACGGAATATGACGCGGGCACGCTGCTCTCCTACAAGGGCATCGCCGAAGGCGTCGAAAACTCCAACTTCCTGCTTCACACCTCCAAGGATCCGCTGATCCTGACGCTCTATGAGAAGCGGGTGGAAAAGAGCGACCTGCCTTTCTTCCTCGGCCTGATGCAGCATCTTTCCGCCCGCGGCCTGTCCTGCCCGCTGCCGCTGCCGCGCCGCGACGGCTCGCTGCTCGGCTCGCTGTCCGGCCGTCCGGCGGCGCTGATCTCCTTCCTCGAAGGCATGTGGCTGAGAAAGCCGGAGGCGAAACACTGCCGCGAAGTCGGCAGGGCGCTGGCCGAGATGCATGTGGCCGGAGATGGTTTCGATTTGAAGCGGGCGAATGCGCTGTCGATCGACGGCTGGCGGGGGCTCTGGGAGAAGTCCGAGGCGCGCGCCGGCGAGGTCGAGCCCGGCCTGCAGACCGAGATCCGCAGCGAACTCGATTTCCTCTCCGCCGCCTGGCCGAGTGGCCTGCCGGCCGGCGTCATCCACGCCGACCTCTTCCCCGACAACGTCTTCTTCCTCGGCGACCAGCTCTCCGGCCTGATCGATTTCTATTTCGCCTGCAACGACCTGCTCGCCTATGACGTCTCGATCTGCCTGAATGCCTGGTGCTTCGAAAAGGACGGCGCCTATAACATCACCAAGGGCACGGCGATGCTCGAGGGCTACCAGAGCGTCCGGCCGCTGAGCGATGCCGAAATCGCAGCTTTGCCGGTGCTGTCGCGTGGGTCGGCGCTGCGGTTCTTCCTGACCCGGCTCTATGACTGGCTGACGACGCCTGAGGGCGCCATGGTCACCAAGAAGGACCCGCTCGAATATCTCCGCAAGCTGCGGTTCCACCGCCAGGTCAAATCGCCCGCCGAATATGGATTGAGCCTATGAAACACGTCGATATTTTTACCGACGGCGCATGCTCCGGCAATCCCGGTCCCGGCGGCTGGGGCGCGGTGCTGCGTTATGGCGATGTCGAAAAGGAACTTTGCGGCGGCGAGGCGGACACGACCAACAATCGCATGGAGCTGCTGGCGGCAATCTCGGCGCTGTCAGCGCTGAAAACGCCCTGCGAGGTCGATCTCTATACCGACAGCGCCTATGTCAAGGACGGCATCTCCAAGTGGATTTTCGGCTGGAAGAAAAACGGCTGGAAGACCGCCGACAAGAAGCCGGTGAAGAATGCAGAGCTCTGGCAGGCGCTGGAGGCGGCCCGTGACCGCCACAAGGTGACGCTGCACTGGGTCAAGGGCCATGCCGGCCACCCGGAAAACGAACGCGCCGACGAACTCGCCCGCCGGGGCATGGAGCCGTTCAAGAAGGGCAAGGCGGTTTCGTTTTAAGTGTGCAGCCTCACGCATCCGCCAGAGAAAAGCCCGCTTGCGTGACTTACCCTCCGCCAACCCCACCCTCCGTCATCCTCGGGCTTGACCTGGCTTGACCCGAGGATCCACGCTGGTGTCCATCAGCATCGGGCATAGATCCTCGGCTCAAGGCAGCTCAAGGCCGAGGATGACGGAGATTGGGGTGGCGTTCTCGCCCAATCTCTCCGTCGGCGGACCAGATAGCCGGTGGGGTTCCATCGGGCGGACACTTACCTGACGGCAGCGATGCGACTGCCCTCCAGCACCTCAAGCCGCCCGCTGCTGCGGCGCGGTCGCCGCGCCCTGGATCAGCCGGTGCAGATATTCGAGCTTTGCCACAACAGGCGAAGACAGCACGAAGGGGTAGGAGTCGGGCTGGCCCATGCTGCGCTGGATGGCGTTGATCGCGATGCTGAGCGGCACCCAGGCGCTGACCAGCTGTTCGGCGCTTCTTGCCCTGTAGGGGATGAAATCCACCTCGCCGGCGATTTCCTCGTGACCTCGCGGATCGATGGCGATGCCGAAGGCGCGCGCGGTTTCGAGCGTATCGACGATATGGAGGTAATGCGCGAAGCATTCGGCGAAATCCTCCCAGGGATGCGACGCCGCATAGGCGCTGATGAAATTGTCCTGCCATCCCAAAGGCGCGCCGCCAGCATAATGGGTCTGGAGGGCTGCCATATAATCCTGCCGTTCGTCGCCGAAGACGGCGCGGAAATCGGCAAGGCCGCCCCGATCGCGCACCAGCTTGTTCCAGATAAAATGACCGGCCTCGTGGCGGAAATGGCCAAGCAGGGTGCGATAGGGTTCGTTCATCGAGCTGCGCGCCTGTTCGCGCGTCGCATCGTCGGCCTCTGCCGCGCGGATGGTGATCAGGCCTTCCTCGTGACCGGTCATAGCCGGCACGATAAAGCCGTTGCTCTCGATTGAGTCCTCAAGGAAATCGAAGACCAGGCCGCCTTGCGGATCTTGCGCCCGATCCGGATGCGGCAGCTTCCAGCGCAGCAGCGAATAAAACAGATGACGCTGCGCCTGGCTGATGCGCCGCCAGCGATCGATGCCGTCCTGGGTATCGGTGTTCGGAACCAGCCGGTTATGGCGGCAGGCAACGCAGAATTCGCTCTCGCCATCATCGTCCACCAGCCAGTTGCAGATGTCGAGGCTGGCATTGGCGCAGAAGCGGACGTCGCGATCGGGATTGGAAACGAGCTGCCAGAGCGTCTCGTCGCGCGGTTCCAGTGCATGCATGGCGAGATCGCCGGGCAGGAAGCCGAGGCGATGGTTGCAGCGCACGCATCGTCGGTTGTCGAAGTGGACGACCTGATCGCAATTGTCGCAGGCAAAAAGCTTCATCTTGTCTATCTCTGCAAAGCATGAGGGTGGGGGATTGAAAATGCCTGCCGCGCGCTGGCGCAGCAGGCATGGTGATAAAGGATGAGCGTCTACTGCGCATTCCTTAAATCGGAATCACAGCGCCTTTGC
Source organism: Rhizobium aouanii (assembly GCF_037002925.1). NCBI lineage: Bacteria > Pseudomonadati > Pseudomonadota > Alphaproteobacteria > Hyphomicrobiales > Rhizobiaceae > Rhizobium > Rhizobium aouanii. Next base: position 52,980 of record NZ_JBAMYD010000015.1, on the reverse strand, counting down.
GTGTGTGAAGAGACGCTGTCGCTCAGAGCCGGTCGACGGCGCCCTTGAGCTTGTCCTTGACCTTGCCGGTTGCGACCTGTCCCTTGCCCTTGGCTTCCTGGACGGCGCCCTTGGCCTGCATGTCGCGATCGTCCATGGCCTTGCCGGCGGCCTTTTTGGTCTTGCCGGCAATTTCGTTTGCCTTGCCGGAAATCTTGTCGCTGGTGCTACCCATCTTGTGATGTCTCCTTGGTCGGCACGGGCCTTTTGTCCATGCTTGCCGAAATGAAACGTCACTTGCAGCTATTCGTTCCCGCTGCCGAAAGGCCAGCTAGCGTCAGGCAGGCTCTCAAGCATGGCCGGCTTCGGCCGAAAGCATCGCAGCGGTCACGCCCATGCCGGCGAGCGCCCGCTCGTATTTGTCGTCGAGGCTGCGGTCGAAGATCAATTCCTCATTGGCCGGGCAGGTGAGCCAGCCATTGTTGACGACCTCGCTTTCGAGCTGGCCGGCCGCCCAGGAGGAATAGCCGAGCAGCATCGTCGCCCGCGTCGGCCCGTCGCCCTTGGAGATGGCGCGCACGATATCGAGCGTCGCCGTCAGGCAGATATCGTCGCTGACGGGGATGCTGGAGTCGCTGGAATAATCGTCCGAATGCAGCACGAAGCCGCGGCCGCTTTCCACTGGGCCGCCGGTCTGGATCGGGAATTCGCGCGCCCGCTTCGGCAGCACGATCGAATCTTCCTGCTTGATCATATCGAGATGCAGCAGCACATCGGTGAAGGTGAGGCTCTGCGGACGGTTGATGACGAAGCCCATGGCGCCGGCATCCGAATGCGCGCAGATGTAGATGACAGTGCGCGCAAAATTGCGGTCTTCCATGCCCGGCATGGCGATGAGGAACTGGCCATCGAAGAAGCCACGTTCCCGTCTGTTCTTCAGCGTCAATAAGGACATCGTTCCTCCTGCTGCTAGACCGCACCAAGGCCTCGACAAAAGAAACATGGGCCAATGTCACACATCAATCAACTGAAAATGAAGATTTAAATCGCCGCGACTTCTGGCGGCCAAACATCAGTTTCGGTAAACCTTTGTTCCATGATGATTATTTCCTCAGGCCCGCGCGGGCTTTTAATCGCGGTTGTGTCAGCGGCCGCAGCCCTTGTGCCGTTTTATTCCGCCCATGCGGAAATGAGCGCCTGGGCGGAAAACGAGGGCGGCCGCATGCGCCTCGTGGCGCTCGCGCCCGATGCCGCCGGCAAAATCCGCGCCGCCCTTCAGATCGAGCCGAAACCCGGCTGGATCACCTATTGGAAAGAGCCCGGCAACAGCGGCATTCCGCCGCAAATCACCATCGCGGCGGAAAGCGGCGTCACGCTCGATGCCATCGCCTATCCCGTTCCGAAGCATTTTTTCAACGGCGCGATCGAGGATATCGCCTATGACGCGCCGGTGACGCTGCCGCTGTCGCTGACGGCGGCTGGCAAAGGCCCGGTTACGATCGACGCCGCCGCTTTCATCGGCATCTGCAAGGATATCTGCATTCCCTTCCAGGCGAATTTGCAGCTGAAGCTTGGCCCCGCCATCCAGTCGCATCCGCAGGAGGAAGCGATCCTCCAGGCGGCCGATGCGAGGCTGCCGAAGCCGCCATCGCAGGATTTCGACGTGACGGCGCATGCGATGTCGCCCGATAGGAAGACGCTGTCATTGACACTCGTCTTGCCGGCCGGGGGGCCGAGCGCGGGGAAAGCCGCGCCCGATATCATCGTCACCGGCCCGAGCGGCTATGCCTTCACCAAGCAAATCGGCGGCAAACGTGACGGCGCCACCTTCAAGGTCGATGTCGCTATCGGCAAGCTGCCGAAGGATTACGACATATCAGGCAAGCAATGGAGCGTGCTGGTCATCGACGGAAAAAAGGCGATGGAGACGACGCTTGCCTTCGAATGACCGGTCTTGCCTTTCAATGACCGGCCTTGCCCTTCAATGGCCGGCCTTGCCTTTCAATGATGGGCTCCTATAGTCGCCGCAGATCCCCTGCGGCGCCCGCCGCCGCAAAGCTGGAATCCCCTAAAGCCAGAACCCCCACAGAACCAAGGAGAAGACCATGACCATCGCGATCGGCGACAAGCTTCCTGCCGCCACCTTCAAGGAAAAGACGGCTGACGGCCCGGTCGAAATCACCACCGATGAGCTCTTCGCCGGCAAGCGCGTCGTGCTGTTTGCCGTGCCGGGCGCCTTCACGCCCACCTGCTCGCTGAACCACCTGCCGGGTTATCTCGAAAACCGCGACACCATCCTTGGCAAGGACGTCGACGACATCGCCGTCGTCGCCGTCAACGACTGGCACGTGATGGGCGCCTGGGCGCAATCCTCCGGCGGCATGGGCAAGATCCATTTCCTCGCCGATTGGGATGCCGGCTTCACCAAGGCCGTCGGCCTCGACGCCGACCTCTCCGCCGGCGGCCTCGGCCTCCGCTCCAAGCGCTATTCGATGCTGGTGGAAGACGGCGTGGTCAAAGCCCTCAACGTCGAGGAAAGCCCCGGCCAGGCCACCGTCTCCGGTGCTGCCGCGATGCTGGAACAGCTCTGAGCTCCTCGGAAAAGCCCCTCACCCTAGCCCTCTCCCCGTAAACGGGGCGAGGGGACGTGCCCTGCGAGAGCGAGGTGGGAACGGAGAGGGCGCGGCTATCTCCCTTCTCCCCGCAGGCGGGGAGAAGGTGGCGGCAGCCGGATGAGGGGCAGCCAAGGGCTCGAACGATCACATCCCAAACATTGTAAGAGACATCCTGCCAGATGAGGGGCGGCCATTCGGTCGCCCTTTTCAATTGTCGGCGCAATGCCTAGCTCCGCCCCAATCTCGCCTCAATCGTTATAACATAACAGTAATGTTATTACATTGTAGGATGTGCCATGCCCCCGAGCCCCGACCGCCCCCTCGTCAGCCTGCTGGGACAGTCGGCATTCTCCAGGGTGACCGGCATGGCGCTGGCCATTGCGCTCCTGTGGCTGGCGATCCACTGGGCGGTTGTCTTGCCATGACGCCGCTGATCCGTCTCGAGAATTTGACCGTCGCCTATAACAGGCATCCCGCCGTCCATCATGTCTCCGGCGCCTTCGCCTCGGGCAGCCTGACGGCGATTGCAGGGCCGAACGGGGCGGGCAAGTCGACGCTGCTGAAGGCGATCATGGGTGAGCTTCGCCCTGCCGAAGGCAGGGTTGAGCACCGGCTGGGGCGGGCGGAATTCGGTTATCTCCCGCAGGCGGCCGAGATCGATCGGCGCTTTCCGATCTCGGTCATCGACACCGTCATGCTCGGCGCCTGGAAGAAAACCGGCGCGTTCGGCCGCATTGTGCCCGGCGAGGTGAAGAGGGCAGGCGAGGCGCTGTCGGCCGTCGGGCTCGAAGGCTTCGGCCGGCGCCATGTCGGCTCGCTGTCGGCCGGCCAGTTCCAGCGTGTGCTCTTTGCCCGCCTGCTGCTGCAGGACGCCGGCATCATCCTGCTCGACGAGCCGTTTACGGCAATCGATGCCCGCACGACCAGGGACCTCGTCGATATCGTCACCCGCTGGCACGGCGAGGGCCGCACGGTGATCGCCGTGCTCCACGATTTCGATCTGGTCCGCGCCCATTTCCCGCAAACCCTGCTGCTCGCCCGTGAACTGGTCGGCTGGGGTGCGACCGCAGACGTCATGTCCTCCGTCAATCTCCTGAAGGCCCGCGCCATGGCCGAGCGCTGGGACGAAAATGCGAATGCCTGCGCACCTGAACAGGCGCCGGCGGCATGACGGCGTACGATCTCTTCCTCGCCCCCTTTGCCGATTACGGTTTCATGCGCCGCGCACTCGTCGCCTGCCTCTGCCTCGGGCTCGGCTCCGGCCCGATCGGCGTTTTCCTGATGCTGCGGCGCATGAGCCTGATGGGCGACGCGATGAGCCATGCCGTGCTGCCGGGGGCGGCGATCGGTTATCTCGTCGCCGGCTCGCTGTCGCTGACGGCGATGGGCCTCGGCGGTCTCATCGCCGGCCTGTCGGTGGCGCTGCTGTCCGGCGCCGTCAGCCGGATGACCGTGCTGCAGGAGGATGCGAGCTTTGCCAGCTTCTATCTCGCCTCGCTGGCGCTCGGCGTGCTGATCGTCTCGCTGCGCGGCTCGAATATCGATCTGTTGCATGTGCTCTTCGGCACCATCCTGGCGATCGATGCGCCCGCCCTTTATCTGATCGGCGCGATCACCTCGCTGACCCTCGTCATCCTCGCCTTCATCTACCGGCCGCTAGTGGCCGAATGTTTCGATCCGGGGTTCCTGCGCGCCGTCGGCGGGCGCGGGCCGGTCTATCATGTCCTCTTCCTGCTGCTGGTGGTGCTGAACCTCGTCGCCAGCTTCCAGGCGCTCGGCACGCTGATGGCGGTCGGCCTGATGATGCTGCCGGCAGCCGTCGCCCAGCTCTGGTCCCGCAGTCTGCCTGTGATGATGGCGATAGCAGCCACAAGTGCCGCCGCCTCCGGCTATCTCGGCCTGATCGCCTCCTACCATCTCGAACTCGCCTCCGGCCCGACGATCATCATGACGGCGGCGTTGCTCTACGGTTTTTCTATTCTCTTCGCGCCCTCCGGCCTTGCCCGGCGCTTCTTCCCCCGCCCGCATTTGAAGGGCTGATCCCAAGGAGACTTCGATGACACCGCACAGACTGCTTCTCTCCGCAGCAATCCCCGCTTTGATGGCGCTGTCGGCCATGCCTGCCTCGGCCGAAACGCTGAAGGTTGTGGCCTCCTTCACCGTGCTGGCCGATGTCGTCAGGGAGGTCGGCGGCGAGCACGTCAAGGTGACGAGCCTCGTCGGGCCGAACGGCGATCCCCATGAATTCGAGCCGTCCCCGGCCGATGCGAAGAATTTGAAAGCGGCGCAGGTTACCTTCGTCAGCGGCGAGGGGCTGGAAGGCTGGATGGACCGGCTGATCACCGCCTCGGGCTACAAGGGCAAGCCGGTCACCGTTTCCGAAGGCATCAACACCCGCACCATGGAAGAGGACGGTGAAAAAATCACCGATCCGCATGTCTGGAACAGCCCGGTCAACGTCAAGATCTGGGTCGCCAATATCGAAAAGGCGCTGTCATCGGCCGACCCCACCGACGCCGCCGCCTTCAAGGCCAATGCCGAAAAGTACACCAGGACGCTGGACGAATTGAACGCCTACGCCCATGCGAAATTCGACAAGGTGGCCGACGATCGCCGCAAGGTGCTGACCAGCCATGATGCCTTCGGCTATTTCGGCCGCGAATATAATGTCAGCTTCCTGGCGCCGCTTGGTCTGTCCACGGAAAGCGAGGCATCGGCCGCCGACGTCGCCAAGCTGATCGAGCAGATCAAGGGCGAGCATGTGAAGGCCTATTTCTTCGAGAATTCCAACGATCCGCGCCTCGTCAAGCAGGTCGCCAAGGCAACGGGTGCCGAGCCCGGCGGCGAGCTCTATGTCGAATCGCTTTCCGACGCCAAGGGGCCGGCGCCGACTTATGAGAAGATGTTCAAATACAATGTCGACCAGCTCGCCGCCGCCATGGCGAAGTCGAGCTGAAGTATCGAGGGCTGCAGGCCTGTCCTGCGGCCCTCACAAATTAAGGTCGAAGACCAGGATGCCGGCAAGGCCTCCATCCGTCGACGAGACGATGCGCTCGCCGACCGTCACGTGCTCGGGATGGATGAGATAGGCATCCCGGGCCTCGGCGCTCTCGAAGGTCACGGCAAACCCGTCGACGAAGCCGCCATGCAGCCCTTCGGGCGAAACATTCGGCCCGTATTTGATATCCAATATGCCGGGGATGAGCTGTTTCAGGGCGACGATCGCCGCAAACAGCGACTGCTTGTCTTCGGCCGTCACCGCGGTCTTCAGCCGCAGGAATACACAGTGCAGGATCATCAGTCGTCCTCCCGGTTTTCTTTGGCCGATTTTCTTTGGCCCGATTTTCTTTGGCTGGAGAATAGCGGCGAAAGCCGGGAGAGCAACGAGATTTATTTTCACGCAGGCGTTGCGCCGCAAGCCGGCAGATTACATCTGGTCGGTCTTCACCAGGGGCCGCTTGTAGATCTTCTGGACGAGATCGCTCGCCAGCGCGCGGGCTTGGTCTTTTTCAGCCGCCGTCATCGGCCGGCAGGTGTTCCTGGTGTTTGAACTGTCGAGCACTGTCGTAGTACCGGAATTGGCGATGACGAGATGCCAGCTGCAGGAGGCGACCTTGTCGATGGCAACGGCACCATGGCAACCGGTGGACAGGCAGAAGGCAACGGTCACCTGCGCCCCGTGGTCGCCTTTATAAGCCAGCGTGACGGCTTTCTTGATATCCGTGACCCATCGCTCGCATTGCGCCTGTTTTGCCCCCGGCTGGCAGCTTTTGGTGACCGGAGTGATCTCAGCGGCCTGAAGCGGCGAGACGCAAAAAACACCCATCGAGAGGGCGAACAGAAACTTGAGCATGGGATTTTCCTTGTGCAAGCAATGAGAGACGCACATCGCAGGCCGTTGGTCAATGGCTACTCACAAAAGGGAAGGGTGGCGCGCCAAGCAGATGTTGGCGAACCACCGGGAAAATCCGAAATTGTCTCGATCCGCCGCCGCCGCTATTCCAGGACGACCACGGCTTCGACCTCGAAGAGCATGGGGTCGATGGCAAGCTTGGGGACGGGAATCAGCGTCTGCGCCGGCAATGCTTCGCCGAACATGTTCTTGACGTTGCTGGTCAACACCTCGAGCTTGGACATATCGTGATCGACCACGAAGACCGTCAGCTTGGCGACCTGATCCGGCCGTGCGCCGAGCGCATCGAGGGCGGTGCGCAAGTTCGCATAGGCCTGCTTCACCTGGACGGCGAAATCGGGCGACAAGGCTCCGGTGCTGTCCTGGCCGCCCTGTCCGGAGATGTAGGCCAGCCGGCCTTGGCGCGGCACGATCACCGCCGTGCTGTAGCCATTCGGCGAGGGATCGTAGAGGTTTTTCGGATTGACGATGGTCAGTCTGAGATCGTCCTCATTGGCTGTCGTCGCAGTGGGAACGCTGATGGTCATGATGATGAGTCCTCCGACAATGAGATGGTTGATTGACATGACTTTCTCCCGGGCATCTTGAGGGCTGCGAGCGACTGGTCCGCGTGGCCTGCAGGATGGAATCTTATCGCCACATGACTGACTCGTACGGCGTACGATTAAATTGCATCGTACAGCGTACGAGTCAATCGGTCGGCATCGACATTCCCAGCATTGTCGGCTTAGATCGACCTTCTGATCAGCAAGGAAGACGAATGGCAGCCAAACGCAGCGGTGCGGAGAGCAAAGGGTCTGGGCGGAGGGGTGCGTCACCCCAGTCCGGGCAGGAGCCGCGCAGTGAACCGAGCCTTTCCCTGGAGCGGATCGTGGCGACCGCGGTGGAACTGCTGGACGCCGAGGGCGTCGACGGATTGAAGATGCGCCGGCTGGCCGATCGCCTCGGCTCGGGCGCGATGAGCCTCTATTGGCACGTCGACAACAAGGAAAAGGTCTTCGATCTGGCGCTCGACGCGGTGCTCGAATATCGCGCATCGCCTGGTATCGTTGCGTTTGAAGACTGGCGCGAGGACATCGTTCATCTGCTCGAAGACTGGCGCGCCAGCATGCTGCGCCATCCCTGGTCGGCATCGCTGTTGCCGCGCCGGGCTCTCGGCCCGAACATCCTCGCTCGCCTGGAACTGCTGAGCAAGGCCTTGTCCAAAGCCGGTGTGGCGGACGCGGATTTGAACGCCGCGATCTGGTCGCTCTGGAACTTTGTGATCGGCGCCACCATCACCCGGGCGAACTTCGAGCTCTCGGACGAGGACAGGGCGGCCGCGCAGCAGCGCCTGACGGGTCTGAGCCAGCACTACCCGACGATCGAGCGCTCTCGTCTGCTGCTGGACAATGATTGGGACGGCGCCTTCAGGAAGGGCCTCGACTTCCTGCTTGATGGCCTTGCGCCGCGACGATGAAAATCAGCCATCTGCCGGACGAGACGGTGCCGGATTCTGCGGGCTTGCGGTGGGTGATCGCCGGCACCGTCGCGACACGGTTTCCCGGCTATTTCCGCAGGATTTTCTCCATCGCTTTCCCCTTGGCAAGTTCGTCGATCAATTTGTCCAGATAGCGGATTTCCCGCATCGTCGTTTCCTGGATGTCTTCCACGCGGACACCGCAGATCACGCCGGTAATCAACGATCGGGAGGGATTCATCTGAGGCGCTTGCGCAAAGAAATCCTCGAAGTTGGTCTTCGCAGCCAACTGATCGTCCAGGCTCTGCTGGCTATGCCCCGTCAGCCAACAGATGATTTCATCGACCTCCGTTTTCGTGCGCCCCTTCTTCTCTGCCTTGGCGACATAGTGGGGGTAGACGCTCGCGACGCTGATGGAATAGATGCGATGCTTCGTCATGCCTGCTCCTCGACGTTCCGGATATTTTCCGGCTTGAGATAGCTGACTTCAAGACCTCAACAAGTGGCGGATAATGAGTAGGCTTCCGCGGGCGCGAAGCAGATCAGTGCAAAGGCGGCATCCCTACAGCGGGGCCGGGAGCGGACGGGCAGCTTTTGGCTCGCTCAAAGCGAAAGCAGACGCTCACAGGTGTCTCAGCTTCCCATCAGAAATCGACCTCAGCAACGTCATCCCAGCGGTCACGCGGTTTCCGCATACAATTAGTCCCGCGAGCATACAGGTTTCGGTCTCTATGGTGTCGAGACCGAACGCCGGGAGAAGCTCGTACGTTGTTAATACGGCGAGCAAACCGCTGCAAACAGTTACATTGAGCAGACACGGTGCCGTGAAGGCGACGGGTCTCCGTCTCAGCAACAGGCAATCCCGCAAAATGCCTCCACCCAGACCGGTCGCGAACCCCGACAGTGCCGCGGCAAGCATGAAAAACTGGCTGTCCAACGGTAGCCAGCTGGCTACCTTGATGACGCCGGCTGCCACAAAGACCCCGGTCGAAAAATCATCGGCCATGGCAATTACTCCGACAACCCTCGGCGTGGAGAAGTTGCGAATGACAAGAATGAGTACGGTGGTCAGGGCCGATATGAGCAAATAACTGATGTCGAAAAGCCAGAACGGCGCTTGGCCCAATGCAAAGTCGCGCATCGTGCCGCCACCGTTCGCGGTCAGGAAGCCCGCCGCGAAAATTGCGATAGCGGCATCGGGGGAGATTTTCGCGAACGCGGCGCGCATGATCAACCCCCCGGCAAGCGAAAAAACAACTGTCGCGGCAAGATTCAATACGCTCAACAGGCTGACAGGAAACTGTGCTTGGGCAAATGTAATCGCGGTAAGCACGGCCATGGTCAGGAACAGGATGATTTTCACCATTTTCGAAACTCCAAACGTCGGCCCTGGTCGACGTGGGAGAGAGTGCTGCACTTGACACGCACGGTCCTGAAGCTGGTCTGAAAGAGTCGTGAAAGCGCCTGAAGTGTGCAGGTTGCGTCCGGTGTTTAACTCGTCAAGCGATCGCCCTGCCTTTGCAGCGGCGCCACCGACCGACGTCCTGTATTGACTTTCCGGAACTTGAGCCGATGCTGGCAAGTGGCGGCTTAATTCCCGCCCAACTCTTGCGTTGGATGTAGCATTGGATGGAACGCTACAGACGAGGTTCGATCTCAATGGTGTCGAGCTTGATCTCAACGCCGGGCTGCTCCGTGGGCCAGGGGGCGAGGACATTGCGCTCAGGCCACAGTCGTTGGCAGTGCTGAAACATCTGGTTGAAAATGCGGGCCGCGTGATCGGCAAGGACGAGTTGTTGGACACAGTGTGGCCCGGCATCGCGGTTACCGAAAACAGCCTGTCGCAATGCATCAGTGAAATTAGAAAGGCGATCGGCGACGAAGGGCAGCTCTTGCTCAAAACCGTGTCGCGACGGGGTTATCGCCTCGTGTTGCCGGACCGGGCATCCAACCGTTCGCGCTCAAACAGCGCGGGTGCCACGCTGGCCGAAGCAGCGCCACCGAAGGTACGGATCATGCACACCAGCGCGATCCTTGCCGGCCTGATTATGGTGGCTGTCCTCGCCATCTTTTTCTGGACGCGGGGCCGCGACGTCGGCGTTCCGGACTCATTGTCAATCGCTGTGCTGCCTTTCGCCAATCTCAGTGAAGCGCAGGAACAGGCTTATCTGGCAAACGGCATCACTGAGGATTTGACCACGGAGCTTGCCCGTGTGCCGGGGCTGTTCGTCGTCTCGCGCAATGCCGCTGCCGCCTATCGCGGGAGCGAGCTCGCTCCCGTCCAGATCGCGCGTGAGCTTGGCGTGCGCTATCTACTCGGGGGCTCGGTGCAGCGTGCGGGCGATGCGGTGCGCATCAACACCCAGCTGGTCGATGCTGCAACAGTTGGCCAACTCTGGGCGAAGCGGTTCGACGGTACGTTCGCCGGGGTATTCGATCTCCAAAATGATGTGATAGAGGAAATCGTAGATGCGCTGCAGATAAAGCTCGTGCCAGGCAAGGCGAACCTTGCCGTCTCGGGCGACACCGACAATGCCGAAGCGTTCCAGGCTTACCGCCGCGCAATCGAGGCGCGCCGAGCTAACACTGTGGAGGGAACGGTCGAAGCGCTGGGATATCTGAGACAAGCGCTGGTGCTCGATCCGCAATTCGGAGCAGCTGCTGCGGAGATGGCCTGGCTTTACTGGGACGCCGACGAGCCGCGGCTAAAGGCACTGGGCATAGACTGGGACGAGAGCGTTGTGAGGCGCACGGAAAGCCTTAAACTCGCCTCGCGCAATCCGCCACCGGCCTATTTCCAGCTTAGCGCGGATCTGCTGACCCGCCAACACCGGTCAGACGAGGCGATCTCGCTGCTGCAAAAGGCGATCCCACTCGATCCAAGCGACTCATGGACCTATGAGGGAATGAGCCAGGCGCTGAGCTTTAACGGCCGACCCGGTGAAGGCAGCGGCTTTCTCGCCACCGCCTTCCGCGTCGATCCCGGTTGGACGGAGTGGCGGCGCTATCTGACCGGATTGATTGCCTTCGGCGAAGGCCGTTACGAGGACGTCATCGCTGCGACCGAGCAGATGGACATTTCTTCACCAGACCCGTGGTCGAAATTTTACGCGATGCATCTTCTCGTCGCGGCCTATGCACACTTGGATCGGCTCACGGAGATGGCAGCCGCGCAGGCGAAACTTAAGGCGGTAGTTCGATATGCCGGCGAGAGCGAGCCGAATTTGATGATTGCCCAGCAATACTTCGTCTATAAAAACGAGGCCGACATAATCCGGCTGCTCGACGGCCTGCGCAAGGCGGGCGTGCCCGAGGCGCCGGCCAACAGCTGGGACCCAGCCGATCGCCTAAATGGCGCCAGTGTCAAAAAGCTGATCTCCGGGCATCGGCTCAACGGTCGCAAACTGCCGCCCAACATGGCGCCTTATCGGCTGTCGGCCGACGCGGACGGTAAGGTCACCAAGACAGTCGGTCCTGACACATTTGAAGGTCATATTTGGATACAGGGCGACAGCCTGTGCTCCGCATATCCTCAGCTGTTGGCCTCGTGTGGCTATGTCTTCCGCAATCCCGGCGGCACTACGACAGATCAGAACGAGTACCGCTATGATACCCGTTTCAACGACTATGAGTTCTCCGTGGAACCCTGAGCCGCGTCTGACTCACATTGGCCAGGAGAGATTTAACTTCATCTCTCGCATGCCTTCCGTTGCATATGGTCCGCAACGTTTCAGCGCTTCGGCGAAGTCGATCGCCAGCACACGAGCCGTCTCGCTCTCCGGCACATAGTCGGCGATCTGAACCAGATCGACGTGGCCTTCGCGCGTAAATCGCACTTCAAGGGCGACATCGAGCTTGAAGCCGCGCATCGCCGTAGGCGTCGCCCAGCAATTGGCGGCGCGTTCGGCGATGTAGCGGTTCAGATCGACTTCCGCAACCGCTGCGGGGACTAAGTTCGTGGTTAGGACAAGACCGGCTAGAATGCGTCTCATGATCATGCTCCCTTCGTTTCAATAAGCTTGGGGTGTGGTTGCGATCTGCTCTGAATAGCGAGCAGGAGGATCGCCGCGAGCACGATCAGCGCGCCAAGCGTGACGGTGGCCGACAGTCGCTCGCCGAGAAGCAGAGCCGCGCCGGCGGCGCCGAAGACACTTTCCGCACTGACGATCACGGCGGCGTGGCTGGCGGTGGTGAAGCGTTGCGCGACGGTTTGGATGCCGAAAGCCGCCGCGGTCGAAAATACGCCAAGAATGACGAGTTCTGGCGCAGCCGCGACTACAGCTGCACCAGTTATGCCACCATTAGTCAGGCCGACCGGCAACATCAGCAGCGCCGCCAGCATGAACTGTGCGCTGGCAGCCATCGCCGCGTCGCCATGCGCCTGCATGTGTCGGCCGAGCTCGACCATCCACAGCGCGTAGCAAGCGGCCGATAGCAGGGCGACTAGATCACCACGGCTCGCGGTGTCGAGTTCTCCGGCGATTAGCAAGATACCGAACAATGTGACCGCTGCAGCAAGGACGACAATCGATGCCGGCCTTTCACCGAGCAGCAGCCATGCCGCCAGTGGCGTCATCACGGTCGCCGTGTTGACCAGAAAGCTGGCATTGGTAACGGAGGTTTCGAGATAGGCATATTGCTGCAGCGCGATGGAGATCGAAAACAGCGTGCTGACGCGCGCAAGGCTCGCCCAATCTGCGGCCGGTCGCGATGTCCTGCCCGACAGGGCAAAGGGCGCGACCAGCAACGCGGCGATCAGGCAGCGCAGTCCAACCGCGCTGAACGGGTCGAGATGCTCGAGCACCGTCTTTTGCGCGACATTGCCAAACCCCCAAAAGGCGGCTGCCAGCAACAGCATGAGATTGGCGCTGAGCCTAGTCATGATCAGCCGATCCTCGTCTCGAGCGGTATGCCGCCGGTGTACGGGTCGATTCGGCTGTGTTTGAAGCGTCGCGCCGCCAGGCCCGACGAAGTGCCTTCCGCCCTCGGCGCCACGGCCGATACAATTGCATTCGGCCCGCCGTCCCAGTCGAGCCGGACTGCTACACCTCTGAATTCGGTGAAACCGAGCATCTATGTCTCCCGCCAAGTGAAAATCCGACGTGATGGAAAAGACGCGAGACCGCCCGGCAAGTCATGAAAGGGGTCTGAAGGAGTTTTGAAAATTGCTGAACGCAAGTGAGACGGCATCCGTATCCGATGTTATGCACGTGCTCCATTCAGCCCAATCTCAAGGTCTCGTGGCAGCTCGAACGCGATGCCGCGCGACGCTCAACTGGCACGAGATGCTCTTCGAGAGCGACTGGAACAAGCGGCGGCTCTTGGGCGTACATCACAACTAGCTGAGTGACTGGATAGAGGGCGCATTGCCGCCCGGCAGCATTGGCTCGGTCGGTGGCGTCTCTGACAGCATTTCTGCTATAGCTCGGAAGCAAATCGCCCGCGATGTCACCAACTGCCGAAGTGTGAAGGGCGCAACGGGCTGATGGGCCTCTCGCTCATCAGGCCTCTTGTCTTGAAGGAGGAGCGCTAGGATGAGCACCGACCTGGATACCGTGCGGTCCTATGATAGGGTCGCGGCGGAGTATGCTGCCGAGGCCGCGGCGATGCCCGAATGGGTCGCGACAGAGATCGATGCGTTCGTGGCCGAGCTGGGCGGCTCGGGCAGGGTGCTGGAGATCGGAAGCGGTGGCGGGCGAGATGCATTTGAGCTTGAGAAGCGGGGATTGAGCGTCCGGCGCACCGACATTGCAAAGGGTTTCGTCGAACTGCTTCGCGAAAGTGGCTTCGAAGCCGACCTGTTGGACCCGCTGACCGATGACTTGGCCGACCCGCAGCGTCCCGGCACGCCGTATGACGGGATCTGGGCCTGTGCCTGCCTGATTCATGTCGCGCGCGAGGATTTCGGCATGGTGCTTGGAAGGCTTGCCGAGGCAACCCGGACCGGTGGCCGATTGCACGCCTCGGTAAGAGAGGGCGAAGGCGAGGATGTGTCGACACACGGCAGTGCTGCAGCGCCCCGACGCTACGTCGAGACGTACTGGCGCGAGCCTGCCCTGCGGTCCGCACTCACAGACGCCGGCTGGATCGTCAGCGAGATACGTCAGTGCGTCGGAAGGCCCCATGATCGGTGGCTGAGCGTTCGGGCGAGTCGGGCGTGACGCATAGAGAACTTACGGGAATGGCCGGTTGTGGCGCGACTTTGAACTCCAGGTGGTCACCGCAATGTCGGCTTCCGGGCGAAGGCAAAGATCCCCTCTGTGGCCGACAAGGGGGCGCAAAGCAGCTCGGTCGAATTGTTCAGGCCGAGAACATTTGCGCCGAGAAGTACGGCCCCGCTGGATGCTGGCCGACAATGTCAAATCTCGGCATGCACCGCTAGTTCCAGCGCATCCTCAATATCCACCCCTTCGGCCAAGGATTGGCCGCTTGGAAAACATACGTGAGCAGTGAGAGGGGCCGTCATTTCTTTGGCGAAGCGTCCCAGGTAGGGTGTCTTCTCACCAGATCGAAGTCCATGATAAGCGGCGCCTATGGGAATCAAGAACTATCTGATCGAAGGCGGTTCCGGCACTGGGAAAACGTCTGTCGCTACCGAACTGGAGCGGCGGGGCTACCATGTCGTCCATGGTGACCGGGTCTTGGCCTATGTCGGCGACCCCGAGACGGGCCAGGCGCTCGCAGGACCACCCGAAGGCGCGGACCGCATCGTTTGGGGATACGCCCACTGGATCTGGCGTGTCGACAAGGTCCGCGCTATTGCTGCCGACACCACCCATCCTGCCACTTTCTTCTGTGGCGGCTCGCGCAATTTCGATAAATTCCTGGACCTTTTCGATAAGGTTTTCGTGCTCGACATAGACGTTGAGACCTTGAACCGACGACTGGATGGGCGGCCAAATGAGCCGGGCTTCGAGCCGGCAGAGCGGGCGCTGGTGCTCCGCTATCACCATACCCGGGAATATCTTCCGATCGGCATCAATATCGACACGGCGGGTACTGTCCCAAGTGTCGTCGACGATATCCTCGCTCAACTCACCTGACGACCGATCAGGTCGGCGGCTCCGCTCAGGCCCGTTTCGTCAGCGGAAACCGGTCGCGCAGCAGCCGCAGCACCGATTCCGAAGGGATCGGCGGGCCGAAAAGGTAGCTCTGGCCGTAGTTGCAGCCCATCTTGGCAAGCTCGATCGCATCCTCGTTGGATTCGATCCCTTCCGCCACCACCTTCATGTCGAGTTCGCGCGCCATTGATATCACCGATCTGAGCACGATCGCCTTCTTGTCGCTACTGTCGCGCACCAAAGTCTTGTCGAGCTTGATCGTGTCGAAGGGGAAGCGGGTGAGATAGGCGAGCGACGAATATCCGGTGCCGAAATCGTCGAGCGCCAGGCCGATGCCGGCTTCCTTCAGCTTCTGCAGCACCAGGCGAGCCTGTTCCGGATTTTCCATCACCATGGATTCCGTCAGTTCGAGCTTGAGGCGCGAGGGCTGGCAATGCGTCTTGGCGAGAACCGAACGCACGTCGTCATAGAGTTCGTTGTTGAGCAGCTGCACGCTCGACAGATTGATCGAGACGAAGATCGGCAATTCGCCGGTCTGGTGCTGCCAGCTCATCAGATCGTTGGTCGCCTGTTCCAGTGCGAACATGCCGAGCGGGCCGATAAGATCGGAGGCCTCGGCGATCGGGATGAATTCGGACGGCGGGATATTGCCGCGTTTGGGATGTTCCCAGCGCATCAGCGCCTCGAAACCGGCGACCTCGACATCCTCCAGCCTTGCGATCGGCTGGTAGACCATCGCCAATTCCTTGCGCTCGATGGCGCGGCGCAGATCCGTTTCCAGCTGCAGCCGGTCGGTGCCGAAGTCGCGGAAGGCCGGCTGGAACGGCTCGACGCGGTTGCCGCCGGCCCGTTTTGCCCGGTACATGGCAAGCTCCGCATCACTGAGCAGGCCGGTGGCGCTCTCCTGCCGGTCGACCCAGGAGGCAAGCCCGACCGAGGCCGTCAGAATGATCTCGCGATTGGCGAAGTTGATCGGCACCATGATCGCCTTGCTGATCGCATCGGCGAAATCGGCGACCTTGGCTGGATTGTGCTCGGAAACCAGGATGAGGCCGAACTGGTCGCCGGCAAGCCGCGCCAGTGTGTCCTGCGGTTTCAACAGCCGGCGCAGCCGCCGCGTCAGCGCGATGAGAATGTTGTCGCCGGCGGCAACGCCGAGCGAATCATTGACCAGCTTGTAGCGGTCGATGTCGATCACCATCACCGTCGGGCGCAGCGTATCGCCGCCCGGCGCCAGCGCCAGCACCGACTGCAGCCGGTCGAGGAAGACCTGCCGGTTCGGCAGGCCGGTCAGATTGTCGTGCAGCGCATCGTGCAGCAGCCGCTCGACGGAATTCTTCTGCTCGGTCACGTCGACGATCGTGCCGACGCAGCGGATGATCTCGCCGTTCGAGCCGAGCACCGGCCGGGCGCGGATCAACAGCCAGTGGAAATGTCCGTCCTCGGCGCGGATGCGGAACTCGTGGTTCAGCCGCCCGCGCCGGTGTTCGAGCAGCACGTCGAGCGTGGCGCGGAAGCGGTCGCGGTCGTCGGGATGCAGCCGCGGCAGCCAGTTGCGCGCCGCGCCATGCATGGCGCCGGGCGACAGGCCGAGCTTGATCGAGACGTCGGGAATGGTGACGACGCGGTCGCGCGCCACGTCCCAATCCCACACCATGTCGCCGGAGCCGGTCAGCGCCAGCGATTGCCGCTCGAGATCGGAAAACAGCCCTTGCTGATAGGCGCCGCCGGCGAACGCATGCTGCATGACGGTGAAGCCGATCAACAGCACGATCAGCACCAGGCCGCCGCCGAGTGCCGGCTGGATGATGTCGTTGTCGAGCCGTCCGGTGACCGTCAGCCACGCCCCGAACAGCCAGACGAGCGTCAGCGCCCAGGCCGGCACCAGCAGAATGGCGCGGTCGTAGCGGTTGAAGCCGAGATAGATGATCAAGAGCAGTCCCGTCGCGGCCGTCAACGCGAAGGAAAGCCTCGCGATGCCGGCGGCGATCGACGGATCGTAGATCGCCACGCCGAAGAGCAGGGCAAGGCCGAGCACCCAGGCAAGCGTGGCGTAGCCGAGATGCGCATGCCAGCGGTTGAGGTTGAGATAGGTGAAGAGGAAGATGACGAAACTCGAGGCCAGCGCCACTTCGGCGCAGGCGCGCCATATTCGCTGGTCGGCCGAGGCGACGCTGATCAGCTTGCCGAGAAAACCGAAATCGACGCAGATATAGCCGAGCACCGCCCAGGCGAGTGCGGCCGTCGCCGGCAGCATGGAGGTGCCCTTGACGACGAAGAGGATGGTCAGGAACACGGCGAGCAGGCCGGCAATGCCGAGCACGATGCCGCGATAGAGCGTGAAGGCGTTGATCGTGTCTTTGTAGGCGTTCGGTTCCCAGAGATAGATCTGCGGCAGCTCCGGCGTCGACAGTTCGGCGACGAAGGTGATGACGGCGCCTGGGTTCAGCGTGATGCGGAAGACGTCGGCTTCGTCGCTCGGCTGCCGGTCGAGCGCGAAGCCTTCGCTCGGCGTAATCGCGCTGATGCGCTGCGAGCCGAGATCCGGCCAGAACAGCTTGGAATTGACCAGACGGAAATGCGGCGCGACGATGACGCGCTCGAGCTGTTCTTCGGAGACGTTGGCGAGCGCAAACACCGCCCAGTCGCCCTGATGGTTCTCCGAGCTTGCCCTGACCTCGATGCGGCGGCGGATGCCGTCGGCGCCAGCCGCCGTCGAAACCTGGAAGGCTTCGCCCTGGTTGGCGTAGATCTCGGTCGTTGCCGTCAGATCGAGCGCGGTATCGTCACGGGAAATTTTTACCGGTTCGGCCGCCTGGGCAACACCCGCCACGAAGGCGAAGGCTGCCAGGAAAAGGGCTGCGATCACCGCGATCACTCGTCCGGACGGTGACTTGGGCAGCATGCGGTCTCTTGTCATCGGCTGTCGGTTTTCCTGCCTTTATCCGTATCGGTGGCGAGACGTGAAAACATCACATGGTCGTGCCACTGACCGTTGATCTTCAAATATCCGCGCAGATAGCCTTCCTGTTGAAACCCGGCTTTTTCAAGCAGGCGGATGCTGCGCGCGTTATCTGGAATACAGGCTGCTTCGATACGGTGCAACTCAAGCCCGGCGAAGATGTAAGGTATAACCAGTTGAAGGGCGGCGTGCATATGCCCCTGGCCGGCATGGCGTTCGCCCATCCAGTAGCCGATCATGCAGCTTTGTGCCGCACCCCTTCTGATGTAACCGATGGTGACGCCGCCGACGAGCGTCATGTCGCCTTTCAGGAAAATGAACAGCGGCACCGCCTGGCCCGAGGCATATTCCTGCTTGCCGCGGACGACGCGGGCGCGGTAGGCGCCTTCCGTCAACTCGTCGCGCCGCCAGGTCGGCTCCCAGGGTTCCAGGAACTTGCGGCTTTCGGCGCGCAGCCGGTGCCACTGGTTGAAATCCTGATAGCGCGGCAGGCGCAGGAGATATCTGTCGTTCTCCAGCTCCACCGCTTCCGGCTGCCGAGACAGGAACCGAAAAACCGATTTTGGCATCGATCACTCCCGGCAGGACGGACGTCGGCTCAGCGGCTTGCCTGAAGCGTCTTCGACGCCGGCACCGAAAGCGAGGCAGTGATGTCTTCCATCGGCGCGAGCTGTTCCAGTGGACCGATCGCCGAAAGCGTCGGCACCGTGTCATAGAACAGCCGGCCGGCGAGGTCGGTCAGCCGCTCGATGGTGATGCCTTCCAGCCGCTCCATCATCTCCGGATTGGAGATCGGCCGGCCGTAGAGCATCATCTGCCTGGCGATCTGGCCGGCTCGGGCAGCCGGGCTTTCCGCACCCATCAACAGCTGGGCGCGGATCTGGGCGCGGGCGCGCTCGATCTCGTTCTGGTGGATCGCATCGGCTGACTTGTGCAGCTCGTCGATGATGACGGGCACCAGTTCCGGCAGGTTTTCGCCACCGGTCGCGGCATGAATGCCGAAGATGCCGGTGTCGGAAAAGCCCCAGTGGAAGGCATAGACCGAATAACAGAGGCCGCGAAATTCGCGCACCTCCTGGAACAGCCTGGATGACATGCCGCCGCCAAGGATATTGGCGAGGATCTGCGAACAATAGAAATCGCGTGCGTGGTAAGGCTTGCCCTCGAAGCCGAGCAGGATCTGCGCATCCATCAGGTCGCGCGGTTCACGCACGCTGCCGCCGATATAACGCGCCGCGTCCATGACGGGCGGCGCGGAAGGTGCGGTCGGCAGGCTGGCGAAACGGTCCTCGACCAAACGCAGGAATGTTTCATGCTCGACAGCGCCGGTTGCTACCACGAACATGCGGTCGGTCGTGTAGTTGCGGCCGAGATAGCCGCGGATCTGCTGCGGCGTGAAGGAGACGACGGTTTCCGGCGTGCCGAGGATCGCCCGGCCGAGCGTCTGGTCGCGATAGGCGGCTTCGGAGAACCGGTCGAACACCACGTCGTCGGGCGTGTCGTTGGCGGCGTTGATCTCCTGCAGGATCACCTGCTTCTCGCGCTCCAGCTCCTCTTCCTCGAAGGCCGATTCCGTCAGGATGTCGGCGAGGATGTCGACGGCGAGCGGCACGTAGTCCTTGAGCACGCGGGCGTAATAGGAGGTCGTCTCGGTCGAGGTGGCGGCATTGACTTCGCCGCCGACATCCTCGATTTCCTCGGCAATCTGGCGGGCCGTGCGCCGCGCCGTACCCTTGAAGGCCATGTGTTCGAGCAGGTGAGCGATGCCGTGCTCGTTGTCCGTCTCGTTCCGCGATCCCGATTTGATCCAGACTCCGAGCGCAACGCTTTCAAGATGCGGCATGGTCTCGGTGACTACTGTCAGCCCGGATTTCAGCCGGGTGCACTCAACTGTCATTGGCTATCTTTCTGCGCCTGCTGTCGTCTCGCCGCGGGCGTGCTTGCCGATAAAGTTTTCAACGGCTTTCAGCTCCGGTTTGATGATCTGGAAACGCTCCTCCCTTTGCATCAGATCAGCAAGCCACGTCGGAAGCGCCGGGTCAATACCGCAGGCGGATTTTACGGCGGCGGGGAATTTCGCCGGATGCGCGGTCGAAAGCGTCACCATCGGCGTATTCGGCTTTTCTTTCTTGGCAGCGACGAAGAGGCCGATCGCCGAATGCGGATCCAGCAGATAACCGGTCTCGGCATAGGTCTTGCGGATCGTCTCGGCCACCTGTCTCTCGCTGGCGCGCCCGGAGCGGAAGTCGCGGCGGATCGCCTTCAGCGCTTGCGCGCCGATCTCGAAGCCGTTGGATTGCTTGAGGCTTTCCATCGCCGCGCGCACCTTCGATGCATCGCGGTCATAGGCTTCGAACAGCAGCCGTTCGAAGTTCGAGGAGATCTGGATGTCCATCGACGGCGAGCTCGTCGCCTTGACTGCCTTCATGTCGTAGCGGCCGGTTTTCAGCGCCCGCGCCAGGATGTCGTTCTCGTTGGTGGCAATCACCAGCCGGTCGATCGGCAGGCCCATGCGCTTGGCGCAGTAGCCGGCGAAAATATCGCCGAAATTGCCTGTGGGCACTGTGAACGAGATCTTCCGGTCCGGTCCGCCAAGCGCCAACGCCGCCGTGAAATAATAGACGATCTGGGCCATGATGCGCGCCCAGTTGATCGAGTTGACGCCTGATAGCCTGACCCTGTCGCGAAAGGCCGCGTCGTTGAACATCGCCTTTAGCAGGTTCTGGCAATCGTCGAAATTGCCCTCAACGGCAAGCGCGTGCACGTTTGGTGACGACGAGGTCGTCATTTGCCGCTGCTGCACCGGCGAGACCTTGCCATGCGGGAAGAGGATGAAGATGTCGGTGCGCTCGCGGCCGGCGAAGGCGTCGATCGCCGCCCCGCCGGTGTCGCCCGAGGTGGCGCCGACGATCGTCGCCCGCTCGCCGCGCTTTTCCAGCGCATAGTCCATCAGCCGGGCGAGCAGCTGCATCGCCACGTCCTTGAAGGCGAGCGTTGTGCCGTGGAAGAGCTCCATGACGAAGCTGTTCGGCCCGGTCTGGACGAGCGGCGCAATCGCCGGATGGCGGAAGGTGCCGTAGGCCTCGTCGATCATCGCCCGGAATGTGTCGTCGGGGATCTCGCCATTGGTGAAGGGCGACAGGATGGTGAAGGCGATCTCCTGATAGGTCTTGCCGCGGAGCGCGCGGATCTCCTTCTTGGAAAAGCTCGGCCATTTGCGCGGAACATAGAGCCCGCCGTCGCGCGCCAGCCCGGTCAAAAGGGCGTCGCAAAAGCCGAGGGAAGGGGCCTCGCCGCGGGTCGAGATATAATCCACGTTCATCATCCTTGATCTATCGCTGGAGGGAATCCGGCCGGGCGCGGCCCTGGTGCGGTCTGCTGCAAATCGGCAAGGTGGTGCCTTCGGGCCTTACCATTGCCGTTATCTTGTTGAACTTGCCCGCATCCGGCGTCGAAAAGTGCATCAAAACGGCGCTTACCCAATCGATTTTTGTTTGCGCCGCTGATATAGACCATCGCAAACCGTCGTGAAAGGCCCCACGGAAAAGACATGGGGCCTCCAAGAAGCGCTTATACAAGGGATGGAATATGGTGCTCGGCAAGGTCTCGCGTCTCATCGTCTCCGCATCTTTTCTTGCCCTGCTCGCTGGTTGCAACTCGCTCGGTATCGGCGGCGACAGCAAGCCGGCTGCGCCGGCCACCCAGCCGAACGGCACCGCCCAGATCATGCCGCTGGCGCCGGCCAACCCCTCCTCGAACAATCCTTCGATCGGCACCGGCACGACGGCGCAGGGCACCGTTGCCCCGGTCGTCCAGGGCGCCTGCCCGCAGATCTTCATGCGTGACCAGGATGCGATCTTCCGCACCTATGCCAAGGGCAAGAAGGACGATCCGCAGCAGATCGTCTTCCAGGCCTCGTTCGGCGATTACACCCGCCAGTGCACGCTGAACGACACGAACCTGACGATGACCATCGTCGCCCAGCTGCGCCTGATCACCGGCCCGGCCGGCACGCCAGGCCCGGTGACGCTGCCGATCCGCATCTCTGTCGTCGACGGCGAGACCGTGCTCTATTCCGAAGTCACCAAATTCCCGACCGAGATCCCGCCGGGCGCGCCGGGTACGCAGGTCATCTTCCGCAAGGACGGCATCACGATGCCGGTCGGCTCCGGCGCCCTGGTGCGCGTCAATATCGGCTTTGACACCCAGCCGGCGAAGACCAAGAAGAGCAGCTAGATGTGAGCTATTTTCAGTAAACGTGGGAAGCGGTTTTCGGACGACATCCTGTTCTAGGGCTCGATCCGCTCCGGGGGATCGGTGAACGGATTGAGCAGCCGTGCGCCGCGGCCCTCGAAATCTTTGATGTTGCGTGTGACAAGCACAAGGCGGTGAACGCGCGCAGTCGCTGCAAGCGCCAAGTCCCAGCGGTCCTTGTTCTTGGCTCCGAGCAGGCGCGTCCATTCTTCCACAATCGTGGCATCCACCGGCAAAATCCGATCTGCAAACGCTTTCTCCAGGGTGGCAATTCCCCGAATGATAGCGGCGGCGCGCCCCGGGTCGCGCCGCTTGAGCATTTCAGCACCTCGGCGCTTCTCGAATAGCGTCGCTACGCTGAGGCGCAGTTCCGTGTCATCGACGCTGGCTATCCACTTGCGGACGTTGGCGTGGCCTCGCGGGCTGAACTCACGCAAGACATTCTCGTCCAGCAAATAGCCGGTCACGGAATTATCCGCGGGCCTGCAACATCCGCTGCTTCGTGGACTTCATCGAAGGCCCCAAGTTCGGCGAGATCGGCGAGCGATCGCTTGAGGCTGCGGGATGGATAGGGTCGCCCCCGCTTCGGATATGCTTTCGCGTATTCAATGGCGGCCTCGACCTGCTCGCGGCTGAGGGAAGGAAAGTCCTCGACGATCTCCGCGACAGTCTGTCCGCGGGCAAGTGCTGCCACCATATGGACCGGAACGCGGGTAGCCTTTATCAGCGGTTCGCCACGCTCTAGGTCTACCCACTCCTTCAGAGCTTCCAGGCGTTGAAGCCGAGTTTCGAGATCTGCATCTATCTTCCCCAGGTCGAGCTCGATTTCCCCGAGACTGACGCGATGGGCGTCGAAAGAGAGTTGGCGGATCGCATCGTATAGTCTGCGACGGCCGGCAGGAGTCAGGTCCTTATCGAGGCCGTCGGCAACGAGCAAAAATCGCATTTCTGCCGGGCCTAAAAGCCTCTGAACAGCGCTGCCGACCTTGCGCTGGCGCGCGCGGATAACACCTGTATCGACAGCCTTGTTGAGAGCGGTCGCCGACCGGTTCAGGACGTAACCGGCCTCAGTCAAAGTGAGAGCGTGGGCAGCAGGCATAAGGACTTCCTTGCTAATTGATCTCCAATATAGGGATGATTTAAGCGGCTAGCAAGGTAAGATCGAACGACAGCGTCATTGCCGTCCCTAATTCAAGCGCCGAGTGGCGCAGAGGTGACGAAACCCACCTCTCAGCGTCGCTTATTCAGGTTCTAGGGAACACCGATGTCAGCAGGCCTGAAGCTGCCGCTGCCCGGATCAAAGTCGTCGTCATAGTCGCCGATCGAGGCTCAGGGCTCGAAGCGCCTCAGAAAACGTTGTCCCAGGCCGCCAGTGCGGCGACGACGCCTGGCAGGTCGTTCATGCGGGAGATTGCCGTTTCGGCGCCGGCATCGGTCAATTTGTCGGCATGGGCGGGATAGCTGTGCGAGGCGCCGGTAAAGCCGATGACGCGCATGCCGGCGGCGCGGGCTGCATGCACGCCGTGGACGGAATCCTCCACCACGACAACCTTGTCAGGCGAAACACCCATCTGGCTTGCGCCGTGCAGGAAGATGTCGGGCTTCGGCTTGACGCGGTCGGGGCCAAGATCCTTGGCGGAAAAGATGTTCGGCGCAAACAGCGGCTTCAGCCCCACCTTGGTCAGCATCATGTCGAGCCGCTTGGTGCTCGAATTCGAGCAGATGCAGCGCTTGATCGGCAGCCTGGAGACGGCGAATTCAACGCCTGGGATGGGTTGGACGTCCTGCGCCAATCTGAGGTCGAGCAGATGCTCAGACTTGTCGAGCAGGGAGGCCGAAAACGGGATGCTTGCCTCGCGCTCGATCTGCAGCAGGATGTTGCGCCACGTCATGCCGGCGAAGCGCTCGCCCATTTCCTCGGCGCTGATCGGATATCCGGCTTCGGTCAGAAGTCCGGATTCGACGTCAGCCGCGATGATTTCCGAATCGACGAGAACGCCGTCGCAGTCGAAGATGATGAGGTCGAAGCCGTCCATATGTTCACGCCTTGCTGAAAGTCTGGGTCTTGTCCGGGAATGCTGCGGCTTTACACGATGCCCGGCCAAAGCTCAACCTGATCTCAAGCATGGCTGCGATGCGGCAAGCGACCGGCTCCGGCGTCGCAGTGCAGTAGGCTCGATACGGTGCTATCGCAGCACTTCCAGCCCCTTTCGTTCGACAAGATCAAGGATCTTGATGGCCGTGCTGCTGGGTTTCTTGGTCCCCTGTTCCCATGCGGCAACGGTGATCTTCTTGACGTTGATGAACTGGGCAAAGACCGCCTGGCTGACCTTGTTTGCGTTTCGAATCTTCTTGATCTCCTCGGGCGTATAGTCGCGAAGAGGAGGGAGGCAGAGAGCGTCGAACTCACGCATCGTCACATCGTCCACAAAGCCGGCTTCATGCAGTCGCTGAGCAGACTTATGAACGTTTCTAAGAATCCTGCTCATAGTGCTGGATCTCCAGTATCTGTTTCTTTTCAATCATTTCAGCGAGTTTTTTGTCGTCGGCGCGCATGTAGACATCGCAGAGTTTTCGAAGGGCTTCCTTCTCCTTCTTGGTGATATTGTCCGTCTCGTTCTTGGCGAAGCCGTGTATAAAAATAAGCCTGTCTGCCTGGCGATAGCCAACGATAGTCCGATAGCTTCCACGCTTGCCGCGCCCTGGAGCTGCCATTCGCTTCTTCAGAAGAAAGCCGCCCAATCTGGCATCGATCAGCCCGGCTTCGATCTCCTTCGCGGCCGCGTACAACATGGCGTCTGTCACGTCATATTCGCCGGCCCAGTCAGCGAACTCCAGATCCTTCAAAACTCTCACCGGCAATTTATATATTACTCCGTGATATAGATATCAAGCACGTCGGCACGCAGGGTGTGGCAGCCACCTTTGATTTTTGAATGAAAATATGAGGAAGAGAAACGAAATTTCCTCTGACCTATTGATAGCGGGAACTTTGGCCCTCCGGACGCAGACCGCTGTGCACTTCTCGGCAATCGATGAGAAAAAGCGCCAGGAGCTGCCGGTCGCCTTCCGGTCGGGGTCACAGAACGGCTTTCCGCAGTCCGGCGCGCCCAACCTTTGTCAAGGAAGTTTGACAGCAAGGTCTCGCCAAGGCAGGCGCGGCGGAGCGGCCGCCGATCTGAGGGGGCCGACATCGCAGGAATGGAAACGGTGAGCAGCAGCCGTCAGGCCGCCAGCTGCCCACCCCGGCGTCCAGATGCAGATGGGGTCGAAGCGGTCGCACGAAGCCTGAACCGGGAAACGAGTTCACGCAGCTTGGCAGCTTCCTCGGCGAGATGACCGGATGCCGCTGTCGATTGCTCCACCATCGCCGCGTTCTGCTGGGTCACCTGATCCATGGAATTGACCGCAGTATTGACTTCGGCAAGGCCGGTCGACTGCTCTCTGGCCGATACGGCGATTGCATCCATGTGCTGATTGATGCGGGCAATCTGTTCGCTGATCGCCTTCAGAACCTGGCTGGTGTCGAGAACCAGTTTGACGCCGCTTTCCACTTCCACCGAGGATTTCTGGATGTGGCCTTTGATTTCCTTTGCCGCCTGAGCCGATCTCTGGGCGAGCTCGCGGACTTCCTGGGCCACCACCGCAAAACCTTTGCCCGCGTCGCCGGCGCGTGCCGCTTCGACGCCTGCGTTCAGCGCCAGCAAGTTGGTCTGGAAGGCGATCTCGTCGATCACGCCGATAATGCTGGAGATCTGCTGCGACGAGGCCTCGATGCGGCGCATGGCCTCTTCGGCATGCGACACGACCTCGGAAGACTTGGCGGCATTGCGGTTTGCATCGGTCGCTTCAGTGCGCGCCTCGTCGGTCCGCTTGCTCGAATTCGAGACATTGGCGGTGATCTGATCGAGCGCTGCGGCCGTTTCTTCGAGAGAGGCCGCCTGCTGTTCGGTTCGTTTCGACAGATCGCCGGCCCCGGATGCGATTTCCCTTGTGCCTTCGTCGATCGCTGCAATGGCGGCCGCGATCGCGCTGAGCGTCTGATCGAGCTGCCGGATCGACATGTTGAAATCATGCCGGAGGTTTTCAAAGTCCGGGGCGAAGGGCTCGTCGATCTGGAAGGCGAGATCGCCGGATGCAAGCCTCTTCAGGCCTGCGGCGAGGCCGGATGTCGCTGCCCGCAGCCGTTCGGCTGCATCTTCGTCGGCCTGCTTTCGCGCCGTGACCCGCTCGGTTTCACCCTGCAAGCGGGCGGCCTCGGCATCTTTTTCGAGTTGCTTGTTGGCAATCGCCGCCTGGCGGAAGACTTCGACGGCCGATGCCATCGTTCCGATTTCATCGGTGCGGCCAATCCCGGTGCAGGCAATCGCCGTGTCGCCGCCGGCGAGCCTTTGCATATCGCCGGAAAGCGAAAGGATCGGCTTGGTGACGGTCTTGCGGGTGAGGAAATAGAGACCAAAGGCGAAGAGCGCGGCCGAAGCCAAAAGGGCTTCCAGAACAATATCGACCGACGCCTTTATATCAGAGCTGCGATTGGAAATTTCCTCGGATGCAGCCGTGATTTGATCGCCGGCCTGTTCCATCGCCGCTTCCAGCGTCGAGAACTGGGCCATGAAGTCAGGCAATGCCTTCAAAGCTGCCGTAGGGTCCTTGCCGGCGAGTTCGACGATCTGAGTGGCGCTTGCGATATAGGCAAGCAGGGGACGTTCGACGCTGGCAAGGATCGTTTTCGTCTTGTCGTCGGCGGCAAGAGCCTTGTTGGCGTCAAGCATCTCGCGGAACGACGCCTCATGTTCCGCCAGATCTGCCTTCACCGCGGCAGCGTCGATGCCTGCTGCCGGATTGGACGCCAGCAATGATGCGAGCGCATCCGAGCGCAGCGCGTCATGCATCATGTCGGCCTGCATGTGGTTGCGCAGAATTTGTGCCGACCGGGCAACCTCGGCGTTGTTTTCGGAAAGAGTCGAGGCGGACCAAATGCCGACCCCCGTGGCGCCGCCCGCCAAGGCGAAAATCGCGATGCTCGCAATGATGATCTTATGTTGAATCGACGCCATGACAGGACTCTCTCGTTTAACTCAGAAGGTGAGAATAGCCGAACATGCTTAATGATTTCTCAGCAGCGTGTCGCTTAGTGGCGGGAAAACAACAGGTTGCAGCGGATGTTTCATCTTCGATGAAAAGTTGAACTGCTTTGAGCGTAGAGCGGATGACCGGTGCGCGCACCTTGAGCGCCGGAAGATGCAATAGGGCTGGGGCTCTCCCTTGTGCCGAGGGCCAGCCCCATCCAACTATTGTTCCGGCAGGATGATCTTCTGATTGGTGGTGTTCTTGACCGGCTTCTCGCCCGGGACATGCGACATCGTGCGGGTCGTACTATCAAGCGTGCTGCCGTCTGTGCTGGTTTTTGTGCGAGACTTGCTGAACGTCCCCTTGTCGACTGCCTGGGCTTTCGTCTGCGCCTTCAGCTTGTCGCCACTGTCGTTGACGTGGGTCTTGCTTTGCGCCTTTCCATCGGTGGTGGCTGCACTTCCCCCCGATCCGATCGAAGAGGTCGTGCCGTCATCGGTCCGGCAGGTGCCGGCCGTTCCGAGCGAACTTGCGGATGTGCCTCCGGCCGAGGCGCTTCCGGCCGATCCGACGGTTCCGGCCGCATTGCACTCCTCCGCAAGAACGGCCGAGCTCGATGCGAGCAGCGCGATCGAGGCGGCCGCGATAAGGTTGATAGGTTTCATTGCCATCTCCTACTTCTTGGGTTTCATGACCGAGCAGGTTCCGTCGGACCGTTTGGTGATGATGGTGCCGTCGGGCCGGGTGATGCTTGCCGTCGAAAAGCTGTCGACGCTTCCTGATCCGGCCGAGGAGCCGGCGGAGGAGGATGACGAAGAGGAACCGCTCGATCCGCCGCCGGTTGTGGTCGATGAGGAAACGTGACCGTTGCCGGCCGTCACGGTGGTGGACATGTCTCCCTGCGACGACCGCGTCTCGACGACGGTGCATGTCGTTCCATCGTCGAGTTTGATCTCCTCGGACATTGCCTGTCCGGCGATCAGGGCGAGTGAAGCGCCCAGTGTGATTGTAGAAAAGTTTGCCATTGCTTTACCTCCAAGGGTTGGCCGACGCCGCGAAGGCGCCGGCCGACATCGTCAGCAGCCTTCTGTGCCGGCGGCGTCCTTCTTGACCTGTCCGGGCGCACAGCCCTTCTTGCCCTTGTTGTCAGAGCTTCCTGCGGCGCTGCCGCCGGTGCCGACTGTGCTGCCGGTCTTGTCTCCGTCCGCAGACGAAGCGCCAGTTCCGACGCTCGAGGCCGAGTTCGCGTCGCCCGAACCTGCGGCGGAGCCGCCGGTGCCGACCGAGCTGCTGGAGGTGCCGCCGCCGGCCGACGAACCGCCGGTGCCAAGCGTCGAAGCAGACCCCGAGCCGGAGCCCGAACCCGCAGCAGAGCCGCCGGTGCCGACCGAGCTGCTCGAGGTGCCGCCGCCGGCCGATGAGCCGCCGGTGCCGAGCGTCGAGGATGAGCCGGAATTACAGTTGGTTGCGCCGGCAGGGCAGGTGCCCCCGGCAGAGCTGCCACCAGTACCGACCGTGCTGCTCGCAGTTCCGCCGCCGGCCGACGAACCGCCTGTGCCGACGGTACTAGACGATTGAGCGAAGCCGGAAACAGCCGTGCCGGCCAAAAGGGCGGCCGCCAAGGCCAGATGTGTTGCCTTCATCATGGTGTATTCCTCCGTTTGTTTCTAACTTGCCGTCGCATCCGGAATGGATGGATAGCTGCCTGACAAACTTCGCTCTCACACCACTGTTCCTGCCTTAGGCACTCAGTCGGATGGGCCTCGGACCTTGGTCCGACCTCGCCGTCATGGTTGACGTTCGAGCATTCTGGGAGGGTTTCATGAGCCGGCCGGCGGGTTGGAAAACCTCCATCCCGGCGTCCGTTACCATCGGGATGGACCGCGCTCATTGCTGCTTCCCCGTCTCGGGCGTACCATGCATGTGCAAGAGGAGAGGGACCATGAGGCTTTCAGCTTTCGTCCGACCGGCGGCAGCCGTAGTGCTGCTGTTTGCCTTCACATCCACCGACGTCATCGCCAAGGGTAAGCACCGAAGCTGTGCGCAGCTGCAGGCGATGAAGGATAATGCCCTGACCGGCGGAAAGCATGCCGGGGATGGCACCGACAAGAGAGCCAAGATCGAAAGGAAGATGAGGAAGAAAGGCTGCCAGAGGTAAGCCGCCGATAGCTTGCGAGCACCGAGAGAACGTGGTCTGGCAGCAGGTGAGCCTGTTACCGAGACGGCAGAGATGCGCCTTCGTCCAGGACAGCGCCACATCCATCAAATCCGCGTCATGTCAGGCTAACCGCAGCCGCAGGACTACCTTTGGCAATCTCATGCACTAGATGGCGATCGAGGAGGAGGCCGCCGCCGCTATCGGGAAGAGGGAGAAGCGGCATGCCCAGAACGGACGAAGAGGTAGACTGCATGACGATCGAGGACATCATCGAAACCCTGGAAAAGACTGACATGCCCGACAGTCGGATCGACGCCTTCATCACCTGTGCCTTTCTGTTGAAGCACCTCCGCCCGGCCGAGCCGAGTGATTTCGACGGTCCTGACGATTACCTGCCGAGCAGCATCAAGTCAGAGCACGGCTTCCTTATGGCCCGGCCCTTCACGCACGACGTCAATCACGCCATCGATCTGTGCCGGGAAGTCCGGCCCGATGCGGTTTGGCACCTCGCCCGCGGTCGCCAGACAGCGGACGACTCGCTTTACGGTGCGCAGCTGCGCGAGGTCAGGGAGAGCGAAAGCGTGCTTGGCGAGGCCGAGAGCAATCACGCGGCGCTGGCGCTGACGCTTGCGGCACTGCGGGCGCATGTGCGGCAGGAAGATGAAAAGAGGGCAGGGGCTTGAACGCTCGGGAAGATTGAACGGCGCACTTGAAAGCGTTGTGAGACGACAAGATCCCGCGCATTTTCATCGGAACAAATCGAAGGAATCCCGGTTCGCTCACCATCCCTGGTGAAGCAAAAAAGGAGATTCCAATGTTTCTGAGACTGCTCGCAGTAACAGCGCTTTCACTTGGCCTGACAACGGCCGCCATCGCACAATCCGGCGGCAGCGGCGGTTCCGGATCCGGCTCCGGCAGCAGCAGCGGCTCCTCGAGCTCCGGAAGCGGTTCAGATTCTGGAGCCGGTGGCACCGGTTCCGGCAATTCGGGCTCGGGTGGTTCGGGCGCGAATTCGACGGACGGCGGCGGCGCAGGAGGGATAAACGGCGCCAACAACTC
Source organism: Rhizobium aouanii (assembly GCF_037002925.1). Taxonomy (NCBI): domain Bacteria; kingdom Pseudomonadati; phylum Pseudomonadota; class Alphaproteobacteria; order Hyphomicrobiales; family Rhizobiaceae; genus Rhizobium; species Rhizobium aouanii. The sequence goes on along the minus strand of NZ_JBAMYD010000015.1, from coordinate 22,450 downwards.
CGGCGGCGACCCGGATGATTGCCAACGTCAGCAGGCAGGCCAGCCCGGCAATTCAGCCCCCTCCGGCACGACGACAAACAAGCCGGACTCCGCCGCCGCCTGCTAATAAAGATGCATCGCTGCCCGGGACGCCGCGCTTCCTATGCCTTATTTGCGAAAAGCTATAACCGGCGGAGGCATGGCGAAGGAGCGCCGAAGCGGCGCTCCAATGGTTTTGCAGATTCGTATAGCCTACGCATCGACCGGAAAAAGCTTCAGAAACTGCCGGTCACCTTCCGGCGAGAAAATGATCGAGCGGCTTTCCGCCGTGCGCCGCGCCCAGCCTTTGTCGAGGAAGCTTGAAAGCAGGGCCTTGCCGAGGCTGCCGGCCAGATGCGCGCGTCTTTCGCTCCAGTCGAGGCAGGAGCGGCAGAGCGGCCGGCGCGAGGATCTGAGGTCGCCGACATTAATGCCGATGCATTTGAGATCGCTTTCGCCCTTTTCCGTCAGCGCAAGGCCATCGCCGACAGCGTCGATCGAGCCTGCGGCAATCAGGCTGTCCAGCATGCGCACGCCGTAATCGCCGGCAAGATGATCATAGCAGATGCGCGCCTTGCGCAGCGCCGGCTCCTTCGGCCCCGGCTGGTGGCGCAGGTGGCCGCGTCCGGCGGCAAAGCCCATCATGCTTTCGATCAGCCGGGCGACGGCCTCGTCGGCCAGCGTGAAGTAACGGTGGCGGCCCTGCTTGCGCTGGGCAAGCAACCCGCCGGCCTCGAGCTTGGCGAGATGCGTGCTCGCCGTCTGCACGGTGATGCCGCCGACGCCGGCAAGCTCGGTCGCCGTCAGCGCCCGGCCGCCGGTCAGCGCCGCCAGCATGTTGGCACGCGCCGGATCGCCGATGAGGGCGCCGATCTGCGCAATGTCAGGACCTTCCTTCATAGTTCGATCGTAACCGAAGCATCACCGTCAGGCAATGTGCGAAAACGGGTGAAGAGCCAAAGGAGAAACCGATGATCACCTGCTTCATCCGTTACGAAATCGACCCCTTCAAGAAGGAGGCGTTTGCCGACTATGCCCGCAACTGGGGCCAGGCAATTCCGCAAAACGGTGCCGACCTCATCGGCTATTACGGCCCGCACGAGGGATCGGCAACGACCGCCTACGGCGTCTACAATATTGAGAGCCTTGCCGCCTACGAAGCCTATCGCGCCAGGCTGGCTGCCGACCCGCTCGGCCGTGAGAATTACGAATTTGCCAGACGCGAAGGCTTTATCCTCAAGGAGGAACGCATCTTCCTCAAAAATGTCTCCGCCCCTCACGCCAAGCTGGTGCTGCCATGATCGCCGTCATTTTCGAAGTCGTGCCCTATATGGGCGAACGCCACAAATATCTGGATCTCGCCGGCGAGTTGCGCGGCGAACTCGAAAAGATCGACGGCTTCATCTCGATCGAGCGTTTCGAAAGCCTGACGACGCGCGGCAAGCTGCTGTCGCTCTCCTTCTTCCGCGACGAGGCGGCGGTGAAGGAATGGCGCAATCTCGAGGCTCACCGGGCAGCACAGCAGGCCGGACGCGGCGGTATCTTCGCCGATTATCGCCTGCGGATCGCCAGCGTCGTCCGCGATTACGGCATGTTCGAACGCGACGAAGCGCCGGCCGACAGCCGTAGGGTCCACGACGCCGCCTGATCGCCGGTGGCGGCATTCTTGCCGCCGCTCGGCCACCGGCTTGCGTCGGCAAAGTCTGCCGCTCACTCATCGGCCACCCGAAAAAAATCCCGAAATCGGCCACCGCTTCAGGCTTTGGTAACTAAGTTGCGTAACCATAACGGACAGTTAAGCGTAGAGCGTATGAGTGAGTATTTAAATGGCATCAGTTTTTCCGCTTGCCGACCTCAAGGCTTCCGTCAAGTCGGATTCCCGGCCCGGATCCCGGACGGATTCCTGGGTCGACACGATCATCAAGGGCGATTGCGTCAGCGCCCTTGAAGCTTTGCCCAGCCACTCCGTCGATATCATCTTTGCCGATCCGCCGTATAATCTTCAGCTCGGCGGAACGCTGCACCGTCCCGACCAGTCGCTGGTCGATGCGGTCGACGACGAATGGGATCAGTTCGCCTCCTTCGAGGCATATGACGCTTTTACCCGCGCCTGGCTGCTGGCTTGCCGCCGCGTGCTGAAGCCGACAGGCTCTATCTGGGTGATCGGCTCCTACCACAATATCTTCCGTGTCGGCGCTACGCTGCAGGATCTGAATTTCTGGATCCTCAACGACATCATCTGGCGCAAGACCAATCCGATGCCGAATTTCAAGGGCCGCCGTTTCCAGAACGCCCATGAGACGATGATCTGGGCAAGCCCCAGCGCCAAGGCCAAGGGCTATACCTTCAATTACGATGCGCTGAAGGCCGCCAATGAGGACGTCCAGATGCGCTCCGACTGGCTCTTCCCGATCTGCAACGGCAGCGAGCGGCTGAAGGGCGAGGACGGCAAGAAGGCGCATCCGACGCAGAAGCCGGAAGCGCTGCTTGCCCGCGTCATCATGGCCTCGACCAAGCCCGGCGATATCGTGCTCGATCCCTTCTTCGGCTCGGGAACGACGGGCGCCGTCGCCAAGCGTCTCGGCCGTCACTTCGTCGGCATCGAGCGCGAACAGGATTATATCGATGCGGCCGCAGCCCGCATCGCCGCCGTCGAGCCGCTCGGCAAGGCGGAACTGACCGTCATGACCGGCAAGAAGGCCGAAGTCCGCGTCGCCTTCAACGTGCTGGTTGAAAGCGGCCTGATCAAGCCGGGCCAGGTGCTGACCGACGCCAAGCGCCGCTATAGCGCGATTGTCCGCGCCGACGGCACGGTAGCTTCCGGCGGCGAGGCCGGCTCTATTCATCGTCTCGGCGCCAAGGTGCAGGGTCTCGATGCATGCAACGGATGGACCTTCTGGCATTTCGAAGACGGGCAGTCCCTGCGCCCGATCGACGATCTCAGGTCCGTCATCCGCAGTGATCTGGCAAAGGCGGAGTGAGCAGCGCCTTCGCAAGATCGAAATACCTTCTTCCGGTTTCCTCCAGTTACGGAAGAAGGCCAAGGCGCCCGAGGTTTTAGCCTCGGGCGTCTTCTATTCAAGAATCCCATTTTCAGAAGTCGCGATAATCGGTGACCTCGACCCGTGTGACGCGGCCTTCCGCGTTGAAGGTGATCGTCTCCTCACCCTCGCGGATCAGCGGCTTGCCCGTCTTGCTGTGGGTGGCGCGCACCGACCAGACCGACCGGCCGGATTGGGCCGTCAATGTTTCCACCAGCGAATTTTCCGCCGTCTGATCGGGATAGTCGTCGAAATAACGCCGGAAGGCCGCCATGATCTCAGCTCGGCCGGTGAGATCGCCGACGCCGTTCGAGACATAGGTCGCATCCTCGGCGAAATAATTCTCGATCGCCGGAAAATCGAGAGCGTTGATCGCGGCGTGAAAACGTTCGATTTCTTCTGCGGGATCGAAAGCCATGGATGTCAGACCTTCACCCCATAGCCGGCGAGATCGCTGCGCAGCTTTTCCGCACCCGAAAACAGCACTGCATTCCAGCCGAAGGCCTTGGCGCCTTCGACATTGACTGGCGCGTCGTCGATGAAGATCGTCGCTGCCGGATCGAGGCCGAAGCTTTTCGTATGCGTCTCGTAGATCGCGATATCCGGCTTGATCAGGCCGACATCGCCGGAAACGGTGACGCCGCGCGGTTTGGTCAGGAAGGGGAAGCGTGCCTGCGCCTCGCGGAAGGTGTCGGAGGCAAAGTTGGTCAGCATCGTCACGTCGCGCCCTTCGGCAATCAGCCCTTCCATGATCGCGACGCTGTCGTCATAGGCGTGCGGCACCATCTCATGCCAATATTTGCGGAAGGAGCGGATATGCTCCTCGCGGGCAGGGTGCTGTTTTATCAGCAGCGCTTCGGCCTCCGCCCAGGTGCGGCCGCGGTCCTGCTCGATGTTCCAGTCATGGGTGCAGATATTGGCGAAAAACCAGTTACGCTCGGTCTCATCTGGGATGAGGCGGCTGAAAGGGAGATGTGGGTCGTAATGAATAAGGACTTTGCCGATGTCGAAAACGATATGTCTTATGTCGGTGGTCATGGTCATCCCTTGGATGTTTTGAATGCGAGAGGAATAGCGGCTGCGATCGCTTTTTTCATGATGGTCGGCAGCGCCTGGGCTTCAAGATTTGTAACCGGCTCCCACCATCCGTCATTCGTGTCGACCGTGGTAGCGATGGCCGCACGCCAGATCGAAAGCCTGAGCTCGAAATGGGTGAAGACGTGGATGACGGTGCCAGAGGACTGCCATACCGCTTCGAAGGGCGCGGCGGCAGCCGAGGTCTCGCCGTCGATGCGCGCCGTCCACGCCGTCGTCGGCACCTCGGTCATGCCGCCGAGCAGGCCGCTGTCGATGCGCCGGCGCAGCAGGATCTCGGCATCACCGGTTACCGCGATGAAGGCCGCGCCATATCTGACCGGCTTCTCCTTCTTCGCCGCCTTGACCGGAAAAAGCTCGGGATCGGAGAGTTTCAGCGCCTGACAGGCATCTCGGAACGGACAGAGCGAACAGGCCGGCCGTTTCGGCGTGCAGATTGTCGCCCCGAGATCCATCATCGCCTGGGCGAAATCGCCGGGCCGTGTCGCGGGCGTCAGCAGCGCCACCTTCTCCTTCATCACAGGCTTTGCCGCCGGAAGCGGCGTGGCGATCGCATAGAGCCTGGAGATCACCCGCTCGACATTGCCGTCCATGACAGCCGCCTGCCGGTTGAAGGCGATGGCCGCGACGGCGGCTGCCGTATAGTCGCCGATGCCAGGGAGTGACTTGAGACCCTCTTCGGTATCGGGAAAGATGCCGCCATGCTCTGTCGCCACCGCTTCGGCGCATTTCTTCAGGTTGCGGGCCCGCGCATAATAGCCAAGCCCCGCCCAGGCGGCCATCACCGCATCGTTTTCGGCCGCGGCAAGATCGGTCACCTCGGGCCAACGCTCAAGAAACCGTTCGAAATAGGGTTTGACCGCCTGCACCGTCGTCTGCTGCAGCATCACCTCGGACAGCCAGACGCGATAGGGATCGGCCTTGACGCCGCGGGCCGCCATGCCGGGTGAAACGCGCCAGGGCAGGTCGCGGTGGTGGCGATCATACCAGTCGAGCAGGGGCTTGGCTGAGGGCGTGTCGAGTGTGGTGATCGTCATGATTTGCCGCGATGGGGGGAAGTGCCTATACTTGGCGAAGCAATGCCGCGCGATCAAGTCGCCTGTGCGAATTGGCATGCGAATTGGCGGCGTCGCTGAAGGGTTTCGATGAGTTATCCACGTAAAGGTGCAAAGCAGATTTCCGAGCTGGCGAACGGGCTGATCGATCCCGTGCTTGCCAGGCGGGCCGGCATCAACACGGCTCTGCTCGGCTCGTGGAGTGAAATTGCCGGCGAGGATTTCGCCGATTGCACCCGGCCGGAAAAGATCGCCTGGGCGCGCGGCGGCGATGAGACCGGCGGCTTCCGCCCCGGCGTGCTGACGATTGCCTGCGAAGGCGCGCGCGCGCTCTTCCTCACCCATGCCCAGGGCGAACTCATCCAGCGCATCAACAGCTTCTTCGGCTTTGCCGCCGTCCACCAGATCCGCATTGTCCAGAAGCCGGTCTCACAAGCCACCCGCCGCTCCCGCACCCCGCCGCCGCTGAAAGGCGAAGCCGCCCGCAAGCTCGAAGGCATGATGGAGGGGATAGAGAACGACAAGCTGCGCCAGGCAATCCAGCGCTTGGGGACCGCGGTGATGGGGAAGCGGGGACGATAAATGCGGCGCGTGTTCGAAAGTCTCCATGCCGAGAGGATGAGGACTGAGGACGCTGGCGCTTAGCCCTGTCGGCCCGCCCAGGGAGATTGCCGCGGCCAGCCCCTCATCCGGCTGCCGCCACCTTCTCCCCGCTCGCGGGGCGAAGGGGATATGCCGCACCGGCTCCCTCAATCTCAACGTAGCGTTTGGCACGTCCCCTCGCCCCGCGAGCGGGGAGAGGGTTAGGGTGAGGGGCAGCCATCGGCAAGAACCGCACAGCAGTGGTTTCGAACTGCGACCCACCGTTGTTCGGATGAAGGGACGGGGCGGTAGGAATTCCTGCAATTTTTGGTCTAGTCGTCTTCCCACGGTCACAATTCTTTGAAGGAAGTTGGCGAACCGTGCCTTGTGAGTGGCCGCCAGCCGTTATATCGCACAGTCATGCCGTCAATCTCATTATTTATGGGGAATCCATGCAGATGTCCGAAATGCAACTGACGAAACGCCGCCTGCTCAGCGGGATCGCCATCGCCGCAGCTGCCGTAGCGCTTGTCGCCTGCAACGACAGCAAGGACGCTGCCGATGCTTCGTCCTCCGGCAAGACCATGGCTGATGGCACCAAGGTCGACACCATGCAGACGGCCGCCACCTCGGCGACCGAAATGCCGGAGTCCGACGGCGATGTCGACATGGCCGAAGTGCTGAAGCCCGGCGTGCTGCCGGAGATGGCGCTCGGCAAGGCCGATGCCCCGGTCAAGATCGTCGAATACATGTCGATGACCTGCCCGCATTGCGCCCATTTCCACAACACCGTCTTCGACACGATCAAGCAGAAATATGTCGACAGCGGCAAGGTGCAGTTCATCATCCGCGAATTCCCCTTCGATCCGCGTGCTGCCGCTGCCTTCATGCTCGCCCGCTGCAACTCTTCCAATCCGGAGCAGTTGAGCACGCCGGAACAGTATTTCCCGATGGTTTCCATGCTCTTCAAGCAGCAGCAGGTCTGGGCCGCCGCCGATGATGGCCGCGCCGCCCTGCTGCAGATGTCGAAGCTTGCCGGATTTACTGAGGATAGCTTCACGAAATGCTTGACGAACCAGAAGCTTCTGGATGAAGTGAACGCCACGCGGGAAAGAGGTTCCAAGGATTTCGGCGTCAACGCCACCCCGACTTTCCTGATCAATGGCAAGCGCTACTCTGGAGACATGCCGGTTGACACCTTGTCGAAGCTCATCGACAGCCTGCTCTGAACCGGATCGTTTCGATAGAACGGGCGACGGCGAAAGCCGTGCGCCCGTTTTTCGTTTTCAGCGCAGTTTGCTGGCGTGGCCCCCTCATCCGCCTGCCGGCACCTTCTCCCCGCTGGGGCGAAGGGGATTTGCCGCAGCGTCTCGATTCCCTCTTCTCCCCAGCGGGGAGAAGGTGCCCGTAGGGCGGATGAGGGGGCTTCCTGCCGTGGATATTTCCGCATGAAGTTCAACAAGCTGCGCCTGGTCGGCTTCAAATCCTTCGTCGAGCCGACGGAATTCATCATCGAGCGCGGGTTGACCGGCGTTGTCGGCCCGAATGGCTGCGGCAAGTCGAACCTCGTCGAGGCGCTGCGCTGGGTGATGGGCGAGAATTCCTACAAGAACATGCGCGCCTCCGGCATGGACGACGTGATCTTTTCGGGCTCGGGCAACCGGCCGGCGCGCAATACCGCCGAAGTGGCGCTCTATCTCGACAATGCCGAGCGCACAGCACCTGCCGCCTTCAACGACAGCGACGAGATCCAGGTCACCCGCCGGATCGAGCGTGAACAGGGCTCGCTCTATCGCATCAACGGCAAGGAAAGCCGCGCCAAGGACGTGCAGTTGCTGTTTGCCGATGCCTCGACCGGCGCGCGTTCGCCCTCGATGGTCGGGCAGGGACGTATCGGCGAGCTGATCCAGGCCAAGCCGCAGGCCCGCCGCCAGCTGCTCGAAGAGGCGGCCGGCATTTCAGGCCTGCATTCGCGCCGCCACGAGGCCGAACTGCGGCTGCGCGCCGCCGAAGGCAATCTCGAGCGTCTCGACGACGTCACTTCGCAGCTGGAAAGCCAGATCGAAAGCCTGAAGCGCCAGGCCCGCCAGGCAAACCGCTTCAAGACGCTGTCTGCCGACATCCGCGCCCGCGAGGCGATGCTGCTGCATATCCGCTGGGTGCAGGCCAAGGAAGCCGAGGCCGAGGCCGACAGTGCCTTGAACCAGGCGACCTCCATCGTCGCCGAAAAGGCGCAGATGCAGATGGAGGCGGCGAAGAACCAGGCTGTCGCCAGCTTGAAGCTGCCGGAACTGCGCGAGGGCGAGGCGCGTGCGGCGGCTGCCCTGCAGCGCCTGCAGATCGCCAGAAGCCAGCTGGAGGAAGATGCCGGCCGCATCCTGCGCCGCCGCGACGAGCTGACCCGCCGTCTCGCCCAGCTTGCCGAGGATATAAGCCGCGAAGAGCGGCTGGTGGCCGACAATGCCGTCATCCTGGCGAGGCTCGATGCCGAAGAGGCGGAGATCTCGGAAATCCTCGCCGATTCCGGCCGTTATGCCGAGGAAACCCGCGAGGCGTTCGAGGGTGCGGCGGCAAAACTTGCCGACAGCGAGCGGATCTTCACCCAGCTGACGGCCGAACGCGCCGAGGCTGCTGCCGGCCGCAACCAGCTGGAACGCGCCATCCGCGATCTCGCTGACCGCAGGATGCGCCTCGAACGCCAGATGGATGAGGCGAACCGCGAACTCTCCGCCATCGGGGAGAAGATCGCCGGCCTGCCCGATCCCGACGAAAAACGCGCCATCGTCGAAGCCGGCGAGATCGCCGTCGCCGACGCGGAAGGTGCCGTTCAGGTGGTCGAACAGGCGCTGGCCGCCGCCCGCCAGACCGAGGCGCTGTCGCGCGCCCCGGTCGAGCAGGCCCGCTCGAGCCTGAATGCGCTGGAGACCGAGGCCCGCACCATTTCCCGCATGCTGGCCGCCGGTGCTGCGGCCGGCAAATTTCCGCCGGTCGCCGATGAGCTGAAGGTCGATCGCGGCTTCGAAACCGCACTCGGTGCCGCCCTCGGTGACGATCTTGAATCGCCGCTCGATGCCGAGGCGCCGGCCCATTGGTCGGACAATGGCAACGGTGCCGGCGATCCGACACTCCCATCCGGTGTTGCGCCGCTGCTGACCCATGTCCGCGCGCCGGCGGCACTCACCCGCCGTCTGCGCCAGATCGGCTTGGTCACAGAGGGCGATGCGCAGTCGCTGATGGCGGTGCTTAAGCCCGGCCAGCGGCTGGTGACCAAAGAGGGTGCGGTCTATCGCTGGGACGGCCATGTCACCGGTGCCGACGCCCCGAGTGCGGCCGCCCTTCGGTTGGCCCAGAAGAACCGCCTGGCCGAACTCGAAGGCGAAGCCACTCTTGCCCGCGACGTGCTTGCCGAAGCCGAAGAGCGGCAGGCAGCCGCCGCCGAAGCGATCCGCGCCGAGGAGCGTCGGCTTGCCGAGGCGCGCGACATGAGCCGCCTGTCGGCGCGCCATCTCACCGAGGCACGCGACGCGCTTGTTGCCGCCGAGCGTGCCTCCGGCGATCTGATCCGCCGCCGCGATGTCGTCAGCGAGGCTTCAAGCCAGCTGCGGTCGCAGCTGGAGGAGATCGCCATCCAGGAAGAAAATGCCCGCATCGAGCTGGAGGACGCGCCCGATCTGACTGCGATCGACGAGCGGCTGCGGTTCCAGCAGGCGGAAGTTTCGACCGATCGCGGCGCGCTGGCCGAAAGCCGCGCCCGCCATGAGAGCCTCGCGAGGGAAAACGAGGCCCGCCAGCGCCGCATCATGGCGATCGGCCAGGAGCGCGAGACCTGGCACCAGCGGGCGGCAAGTGCTGAAGACCATGTCGCGACACTGCGCGAGCGCGAGGAAGAGGCGCGGGACGAGGCAGCCGAGCTCGAACTGGCGCCGGATGAATTCGACGACAAGCGCCGCGCTCTGCTCAGCGAATTGCAGAAGGCCGAGGAGGCGCGCCGCCAGGCCAGCGACCTTCTGGCCGAGGCCGAGCGCATTCAGCGCGAGGCCGACCAGAAGGCAACGACGGCACTGTCGGAACTTGCCGAATGCCGTGAACGCCGCGGCCGCGCCGAGGAGCGCCTCGTCTCCGCCCGCGAGAAACGCCAGGAAAGCGAAGGCCGCATCCGCGAGGTCCTGAACGTCGCGCCGCACGAGGCGCTGCAGCTGACCGGCCGCCCGACCATGCAGGCGCTTCCCGATCCGCGCGAAGTCGAGCGCGAGCTGGAACGCCTGAGGATCGAGCGCGAGCGGCTCGGCGCCGTCAACCTGCGCGCCGACGAGGAGCAGAAGGAGCTGAGCGAAAAGCTCGAAGCGCTGATCAAGGAACGCGACGACGTCATCGATGCGATCCGCAAGCTGCGCGGCGCCATCCAGAGCCTCAACCGCGAGGGCCGCGAACGGCTGATCGCCGCCTTCGACATCGTCAACGCCCAGTTCCAGCGGCTCTTCACCCATCTTTTCGGCGGCGGTACCGCCGAGCTGCAGCTGATCGAATCCGACGATCCGCTGGAAGCCGGCCTCGAAATCCTCGCCCGCCCGCCCGGCAAGAAGCCGCAGACCATGACGCTGCTCTCCGGCGGCGAACAGGCGCTGACGGCAATGGCACTGATCTTTGCCGTCTTCCTCACCAATCCGGCGCCGATCTGCGTGCTCGACGAAGTGGACGCGCCGCTCGACGACCACAATGTCGAGCGCTACTGCAATCTGATGGACGAAATGGCGGCCTCCACCGAAACCCGCTTCGTCATCATCACCCACAATCCGATCACCATGGCCCGCATGAACCGCCTCTTCGGCGTCACCATGGCCGAGCAGGGCGTCTCCCAGCTCGTCTCCGTCGACCTGCAAATGGCCGAGCGCCTGCGCGAGATTGCCTGAGGTTTTCGACGAACGCGTTTTTTGCGTCGGGGAAGGGCTGATTGTCACTGGACATCCCGGCCCGGGAGATTGCCGCTTTGCCCCTCATCCGCCTGCCGGCACCTTCTCCCCGCTCGCGGGGCGAAGGGGATATGCCGCACCGGCTTCCTCAATCTCGACGTTGCGTTTGGCACGTCCCCTCGCCCCGCAAGCGGGGAGAGGGTTAGGGTGAGGGGCAGCCATTGGCGCCAACCGAGCATCCACGTCGACGCCGAGCGCAGACGCAATTTCAGCAAAGCTATGGCACGGGTTTGCGTCCAGAAATTGCGTAAAATCAAAGGTCAAGCAATAAACACCAAAAAAGGTCGGCTCTCTTGTCGCTTGTACCCCATTTGGGTGATGCTCTTTTCGCTGACTTGCATTAGAAGTTGTTTCAACGCAACCTAATTACTCTGCTCGAAAACGGGCGATCAACGGTTGCGCATTATCGAATTTGCATGCGGTTTTCCGGGCGAGGGCAAGAACCGGAAACCGAGAGGAAATCTTGGGAAGTAGCGATCTATTTTCCAGGAATTGCGTAAGACGAGGTCAGAGCGGTTCTGTTTTGAGAAAAAGCTGAGCCGTTTTTGGGTTGAGGGACCCCCCGTCCGGTTTTCCTGGCCGGACGGAAACAAGGCTTTGCGGGACATTGTTGCAGTCCCGCAAAGCTTTTTTTGTGCCTTTTTTCATGTCGGACATGTTTCAATCGTTTTGACCGCTTCGCAAGATTTATTGTGCAACGCAACATTTTGCCGCATTTGTCGATTTTCATTTCAACTCCAAGGGATTAAGCTAATCCCTAAGTTTGTTGACAGACGTCGCTCCCTACTCGGCGTCATCCTCGGCCTTGTGCCGAGGATCTGCTGCGCATCAACCGGTAGCAGATACTCGGGACAAGCCCGAGCATGACGAAAGAGGGCGCAGCGTTGTCGGCAGTCTGAGGGATTAAGCTGATCCCTTTGTGGTGTTGGGGGGAAGATGACCAAGTGGGTCTATAGGTTCGGCAACGGGCAGGCTGAGGGCCGGGCGCGCGATCACGGGATTCTGGGCGGCAAGGGCGCCAATCTCGCGGAAATGTGCGCCCTGGGACTTCCTGTGCCGCCGGGGCTGACGATCGTCAGCGACGCCTGCAACACCTATTACAAGAACGGCCGCCACATCGACAATGCGGTGAAGGCTGAGGTGCGCGCCGGCATATCGGCGATCGAGGCAATCACCGGCCGCCGCTTCGGCTCGGTCAGCCAGCCGCTGCTCTTATCGGTGCGCTCCGGCGCCCGCGTCTCTATGCCTGGCATGATGGACACCGTGCTCAATCTCGGCCTCAACGACGAGACGGTGCAGGCGCTCGGCCATGATGCCGGTGATGCGCGTTTTGCCTGGGACAGCTACCGCCGCTTCATCCAGATGTATGCCGATGTCGTCATGGGCCTCGGCAACGACGCCTTCGAGGAGATTTTGGAAGACGAGAAGGCCAAGCTCGGCCATGAATTCGATACCGAACTCAGCGCCTCGGAATGGCAGCATATCGTCTCGCTCTACAAGAAGCTGATCGAGGAGGAGCTGGAGCAGGAATTCCCGCAGGATCCCGAAGTCCAGCTCTGGGGCGCCGTCGGCGCCGTCTTTTCCAGCTGGATGAGCGCGCGCGCCGTCACCTACCGCCAGCTCCACAATATTCCGGAAGGCTGGGGCACGGCGATCAACATCCAGGCGATGGTCTTCGGCAATCTCGGCAATGCGTCCGCCACCGGCGTTGCCTTCACCCGCAACCCCTCGACCGGCGAAAGGGCGCTTTACGGCGAATTTCTGGTCAATGCCCAGGGCGAGGATGTCGTGGCCGGCATCCGCACGCCGCAAAGCATCACCGAGGAGGGGCGGATTTCCTCCGGCTCCGAAAAACCCTCGATGGAAAAGCTGATGCCGGAGGCGTTCCGCGAGCTCTGCCGCATCTGCACCGACCTCGAGATCCATTACCGCGACATGCAGGATATCGAATTCACCATCGAGCGCGGCAAGCTGTGGATGCTGCAGACCCGCTCGGCCAAGCGCTCGACCCGGGCGGCGATGAAGATCGCCGTCGATATGGTCGACGAGGGCGTGATTACCGAGGACGAGGCGGTGCTGCGCATCGAGCCCTCCAGCCTCGACCAGCTCTTGCACCCAACCATCGATCCGCGCGTCACCCGCCAGGTGATCGGCACCGGATTGCCGGCTTCGCCCGGCGCTGCCACCGGCGCGATCGTCTTCACCGCCGAAGAGGCCGTCGAGGCGGAAGCCGAAGGCCGCAAGGTCATTCTGCTGAGGGTCGAGACCAGCCCGGAGGACATTCACGGCATGCATGCCGCCGAAGGCATTCTGACGACCCGCGGCGGCATGACCAGCCATGCGGCGGTCGTTGCCCGCGGCATGGGCATCCCCTGCGTTGTCGGCGCCGGCACCATGCGCATCGACGCGCGCAACGAGCGGCTGCTCGGCGTCGGTGTCACGCTGAAGAAGGGCGATATCATCACCATCGACGGCTCGGCCGGCCAGGTGCTGAAGGGCGAAGTGCCGATGATCCAGCCGGAGCTGTCTGGCGATTTTGGCCGCATCATGGGCTGGGCCGATCGCGCCCGACGCATGACAGTTCGCACCAATGCCGATACGCCGGCCGATGCGCTGGCTGCCCGCTCCTTCGGCGCCGAAGGCATCGGCCTTTGCCGCACCGAGCACATGTTCTTCGAGGGCGAGCGCATCCATGTGATGCGCGAGATGATCCTTGCCGTCGACGAGAAGGGCAGGCGGCTGGCGCTCGACAAGCTGCTGCCGATGCAGCGGCTCGATTTCACCGGGCTCTTCACCGTCATGCACGGCCTGCCGGTGACGATCCGCCTGCTCGATCCGCCGCTGCACGAATTCCTGCCGAAGACCGATGACGAGGTCGCCGAGGTCGCCTTCGCCATGGGCATGGAGGCATCCGTGCTTCGCCAACGCGTCGATGCGTTGCACGAGTTCAACCCGATGCTCGGCCATCGCGGCTGCCGGCTGGCGATCTCCTATCCCGAAATCGTCGAGATGCAGGCCCGCGCCATCTTCGAGGCGGCGGTCGCCGCAGCCAAGGAGACCGGGGCTGCCGTCGTTCCGGAGATCATGGTGCCGCTCGTTGGCCTGCGCACCGAACTAGATTACGTCAAGGCGCGCATCGACGAGGTCGCCGGCGACGTCATGCGCGAGGCCGGCATGAAGATCGATTATCTCGTCGGCACGATGATCGAGCTGCCGCGCGCGGCCCTTCGCGCCCATGTGATTGCCGAAGCCGCCGAATTCTTCTCCTTCGGCACCAACGACCTGACGCAGACCACCTTCGGCATTTCGCGCGACGACGCCTCGGCCTTCATCCCCACCTATCAGCGCAAGGGCATCATCGAGCACGATCCCTTCATCTCGCTCGATTTCGACGGTGTCGGCGAACTGATCAGCATCGCCGCCGAACGGGGCAGGCGCACCCGCAACGACATGAAGCTCGGCATCTGCGGCGAACATGGCGGCGACCCGGCCTCGATCCGCTTCTGCGAGACGATCGGCCTCGATTATGTCTCCTGCTCGCCCTTCCGCGTGCCGATCGCCAGGCTGGCGGCAGCGCAGGCGGTGATTGCAGCCAGTCTGGAAGAGATCCGGCGGGGTCCGAAAGACCTGCGGGCGAGCGTGTAGGATATTCGGTGTAGGGCAGGGCGCCCTCGGCACTCAGTAGCGATAGCGCCAACGGTCGCGGTAGTACGGTCCGTTCAGGTCCCAGGCCATGCGGTTCATCATCTCGGCACTCTGCGCCCGCGATTCCGCGCGCCGGTCGAGATCGATGCGCTGCAGGCAGGTGGCAAAACCATCCGTGCCGCGCCGGAAGCCATAGCTCAGGCACCGCTGCTCATCCGCCGCCCGCCGCTCCTCCGGCGTCATCGTCTGGCAGGCGGAAAGCCCGGCGACGATGGTGGCCATGACGGTGACGAGAAGACGAATGCGCATCGGTTTGGTCCTTGGAATGCTTTTCCCTGAGGAAAGGCCATTCGGGCGGGGGCGTCAAGCCATCCTTGGCCTGGAGATCGCTGAGATCAGCCCCTCATCCGGCTGCCGCCACCTTCTCCCCGCTCGCGGGGCGAAGGGACCATGCCGCGACCTCTCCGTTCCCCTTCCACCTCTCGCGTGGCACGTCCCCTCTCCCCGTCAGAACGGGGAGAGGGTTAGGGTTAGGGTTAGGGTGAGGGGCAGCCATCGGCACGAACTAACAGCCGCGGTATGCTCTACGCCGCCCCAGCCGGATCCCCGATCGGCAGCAGCGCCGGATTGAGCGGCGGATCCTGAGGATTCTTCGTGTCGCCCGGGTCCTGTGCCGGCGTCAGCGGCGGTTTTTCCTGGATGCGGTCGGGAATGCCAGGCGTCGGCGTCGGGCCGCGCGGCGTATCGGCATTGGGTGTCGGGATCGGGTCTCTGTTCGGCATGAGTGCCTCCTTTTCCAAAAAGGAACGGCAGGCTTGGCACATGGTTCCACTTTCGCCGGCCAACCTTTCTATGCATGAGGGCCATTCCTATGTATGAGGGACGCATGGCCACTCCATGAGCGGCCGGAAACTCTGGAACGAGCATGGCCCTTCGCGATCGATTTTCGAAAAAACTGAACTGTCCGCAATGCGGCAATGAGGGCTTTGCCGAAGCCTCGGAAGTTGATGATCCCAAGCGCAAGCACCCGGATTTCAAGGTCGATCAGCTGCCGCGCGGTTTTGGC
This sequence comes from Rhizobium aouanii, assembly GCF_037002925.1. Classification (NCBI taxonomy): domain Bacteria; kingdom Pseudomonadati; phylum Pseudomonadota; class Alphaproteobacteria; order Hyphomicrobiales; family Rhizobiaceae; genus Rhizobium; species Rhizobium aouanii. The sequence goes on along the minus strand of NZ_JBAMYD010000015.1, from coordinate 6,978 downwards.
GTGCAGCGGCCTGCCAATCATCAGGAAAACTTCGTGATCAAATGCGAATGCGGGCGCAAGTTCCCCTTCCGCAGTGTTGCGGAAGCCGCGGCCGAGCGCCGCTAAAATCTTGATCTGGAACTAGATCCGCTCCAGCAGTTCGATGAAGGCATCGGCGAAACGCACCAGCGGCGCGGTCTCTTCATCAGGCGCCTGCATGCGGATCTCGGTGCCGTTATCATCGAGCAGCGCCAGCACGACGCGCATCTCCTGGCCATCACCGGGAATGCGCAGCACGGCGATGCGGCGGCAATCATCGATGAGGCCGCCGGCCGGAAGGTCGAACAGCAGTTCGCCGCCGGATCGTGCCGCCGCCTGGCGCACCGCCTCGCAGAAGCCGGCATCGCCGTCGGCATAACCTTCGAGCGAAAGTTCGAGCTCGAGCAGCTCCAGCGGCAGCATCGGCTCGGACTGGTGGTCGATCCCGCCAAGCGCAGATGCCTGCGGGCTCGCTGCAATCTCGGGTGAAATCATCCCGTCTCTCCTCTATATCTGGAGATGAAACCGCGGCAGAATGGCCTTTTTTTGACATATCAGCAAGGGCTTATGAAGAAGCCGCCGTTTCACCATGGCCTTCGCCGTGGATTCCAACGCGATGCCTCAGACAATCGTTTCAATTGAGCCGAATCTTGCCCCAGATCCGGATGATTCTGGGTCGGGCCGGCCTAAAATCTGAATCCGGATCTAAATCAAAGAATAGAGCATGACGTCGTCCGAAAACCGCTTCACACTTTTCGGCATCATGCTCTAAACAGGGTTGAGGCGATTTGCGTGGTCGAACGCGCGGGCGCTGACGAGCAACCGGTAAGTTTGATGGCCATCCGCTATGACCGCCCCGTTTCCAGCGCCGCCCGCTCTTCGCGGCTCATCGGGGCGTTTTCCCTGGTGCTGGCGCTGGCAGTGATGATCGCCCACCGCTTCGGCGGCCTCGCCACGCCCTATCTGGTGCTGCTGCTGATTGTCGCTGCCGGCTGCGCGCTGCTCGCGGCGATGCTGGCAGCCATCGGGCTGCGCAGCCTCTGGATGACGGGGGCTGAGGGCGGATTGGCGGCGCTGGCGGCGCTGATCTATGCCGCCTTTCCGCTGGCGCTTGGCGCCTATGCCACCGAGCGCTATCTGACGCTGCCCGATATCTACGACGTTTCCACCGATCCGGTCTCCGCGCCCGACTGGCTTTCCTATCCGTATTTCGACCAGATCTGGCTGAAGCGCAAGGTGCAGGTGACGCCGGAGGATCGCGAAAAGCAGCTCACCGCTTATCCCGAACTCACCGGCCGGCGCTATGAGGGCGCGCTCGACCGCGTGCTGGAGGCTGTGCGCAAGGTCGCCAAGATGAGCGGCATGACCATCACCGAGAGCAGCGGCGATACCGAGCCCGGCCGCGACCCCGAAGACAGGCCGCTCAAGCCGCCGCAGCCGGGCGACGATGCCGTGGCCGATGCGCCCGATATCATCCCCGTGCCGACGCCGCGCCCCTATGACGACGACGTCGCCAAGCTGATCCGCGGCGTCAACGGCGTGACGCTGCAGGGCACCACCCGCACGCTGATCCTCGGCCTGCGCTTCGATTTCATCATTCGGCTCCGCGAAGAGGCCGAAACCACCTTCGTCGACATCCGCGTCGCCTCCCGCTACGGCCAACACGACCTCGGCTTCAGCGCCGAAATCGCCGGCGATTACCTAAAGGCGCTGGATGCTGAATTGCTGGGGATTGCGGGTGGGTGAGCAACGGTGGCGCAAAGCGCCAGCAATCGATCCAGCGAATCGATTGCAGTTGCGAACGCCCTGAGCCCAAGCGAAGGGCCGGGATAGGGTGCGGCGGACTCGACAATCTTGCACCGCATTAAGGAGGAGAGGGGCTGTTAGGGGAAGCAACCTCTCCGGCCCAGGAGATCGCAGAGGCCTGCCCCTCATCCGCCTGCCGGCACCTTCTCCCCGCTTGCGGGGCGAAGGGGGATAGCCGCGACCTCTCCGTTCCTCGCCCATCTCTCGCAGGGCACGTCCCCTCTCCCCGTTTTTACGGGGAGAGGGTTAGGGTGAGGGGCAGGCATCCGCGCAAACCGAACAGCGCATCTGCCATCCGCGCAAAGGCGCACGCCCCTCACTCCACCACCAACCACCCCGTATACCGCACCACCAACCCCGTCAGCCGCCCGCCGATCTCCACGTGGAAGTGGAACCGCCCATCGCGCTCCTCCTCATAGGTATCCCCGTCGGGCGCCAGAAACAGCGGCAGTGGAATCCCTAAAAACCGCCAGCCGCGCACCACGAGCCGCAGCTTTCCCCCATCCGGCACCGGCGCCATCAGCACCCGGAACGGCCCGAAGACCTCGGCGAGCAGATGCCGGTCGCGGCCCTTTCCCTCGACCTGGATGCTGCGGAAGATTTTGCCGCCGAAATCGCGCGTCCAGATCTCCTTGTCGCCGTCGGGCACGAAGCGCACCGTAACCGGCACATCCTCGCCCGCCCGGGGAAAACCGATTACCCCGGCGACGATCCTGGCCAGCAGCCCGCCGCCGCGCTCGATCCGCGCCCGGCCGGAGGCGACGCGCGCGCCGCCGGCATGGAGAGCCGATATGGCCGGCGGCAGCTGATCCCAGGCGCTGCCGAGAATCTGCCGGTAGAGCGGCAGGGGCATCTCCTCGTTTTCCATGCTGATGCCGGATGTGATCGAAAAACGCTGGAAGGCCGCTTCGAAATCCGCAAGCTGCAATTCGCCGGCCGCCGGCCGCGCCCCATTCTCCGGCCGCACGCCGCTCAGCAGCCGACGCACCAGCGCGTCGACGCCGATAACAGGAATGAACGGCCCGTCATCACCTTCGGCAATCAGATGCCAGCCGGAGGTCAACCGCTCGCCCGCGTGATCGATGCCGCTGATGCGCACGAACATGCCGCCGCGATGTTCGCCGACTGCGAAAGCATGGCTGGCGCGCTGCAGCAGCGGCGCAAACGGCAGCAGCGACGGCAGCAGCCGGAAGTGCACAAGCCTTGCCGCAAGGCTGAGCAGGTGCTGCAGCGGCTGCGGCTCCGTTCCGACCCCGGTGAAGCTGGATTTGAGATCGGCAAAGCGTGCCGGCAGCAGCGTGAGATCCGGCGCATCCACCAGCAGGAATTTCCGGCTGCGCAGCGGCTTAACCCCCGGCGGCGCCACCGTCACCCGCATCGCATCGATCAGCCCGCGCCCGGCGGCCGGCCGTCCATCGCGCCGAACGATGATCTTCTTGCCGGCATAACTCGCGATCGCCCTCACGACATTCAGCCCGATCCGCACATGCGCCGACGGCGCAATGCCCGCCGTGACACTGTCGATACGGGAGAAATGCGGCGCCATCGCATCGAGTGCGGCGAAGGAAAGCGCAGGCAGGCTGCTGAGCCCCGAGAGCGCGAAGGTGCCCTTGGCCTTGGCGGCCGCATCCAGCCCACCGATGCCGGCGACGAAACCGGTGCTGTCGGCAATATCGGCATAGTCGATGCCGAGGTCGATGCAGGCCTCGGCGACCTTATAGCCATCCTTGCCGAAGCTCTGGAACGGCCCCGAGGCATCGACGACCAGATCGGGCCTCATCCGCGTCAGCTGTTCGGGGAGATCACCGTCACGATCGAAGGCCACGGCCTGCACCAACGCGCCGAGATTGTTGCTTCCCAGGCCCTCGGCGCCATCTTTCGGCGTCCGCAGATCCGCAACGAAATCGTCGGCCTTTTCAAGCGAGCGCCCCGCAACCAGCAGCCTGAGCCGCGGTTCATCGCCAAGCAGCTGGGCGAGCCGCCCGCCGAAGGTGCCGTAGCCGCCGATGATGAGCAGGCAAAATCTCGCCTCGCTCATGCGATGAACCGGCTGCGCTGCTCCGGCGTCGGCACCATGCAGCTTTGCCGGCCGGCAATCTTCAGCCTGTTGCGGGCGATGAATTCATAGAGCGCATCGGCCGCACGCCGCGGCAGCAGCCGGAAAATCTTCACCAGCGAATAGGGAAAGCCGAGCCCCGCCACCATGCGGATCGAGCCGTCGGACTTGAAGAAGGCGCGGCCGTTTTCGATCAGGATATTGGTCTCGTAGTCGCGCGCATGCAGCCCGTAATGCCGGTAAAGCGCGGCGCCGATCGGCGTCTGCGCCGCCAGGAAGCGGTATCGCTGCTGCTTGTCATGTTTCAGTGCGAATTTCACCCAGCCGGAGCAGAACACGCATTCGCCATCGAAGATGATCAACGGCCGGTCATCGGCAAAGGCGGGCACATCGGCATCGTCGCGATAGCTGTAATCGGCTTGAGCCCGCATCATCATCTCCCCCTCATCTCCCTTACGCCGGCCGGTAGAGGGCGGCAAGCGAAGGCGGCCCATCCGCCGCAATCTCGCCGCGCTCCAAAAGATCCTCGATATGGGCGAGCACGGAAAGCGCGGCCGCCCCATGCAGCTTCGGATCGGTATCGCGATAGATCACCTTCACCATCTCGGCAATCCGCCCGTCGCCGGCCTGGACGCGCGCCAGCACCGCCTGCTCGCGCCTGAGGCGATGCGCCTTCAGCGCCCGGAGGAAAGTCGAGGGCTCCGTCACCGGCCCGCCATGGCCGGGCAGCAACAGCCGGTCCTGGCGCTCGATCAGCCGATCGAGCGATTCCATGTAATCCGCCATCGACCCATCCGGCGGCGCGACGATCGAGGTCGACCAGGCCATGACGTGATCGCCGGAGAAGAGGATGTTGCGGCCCTCAAGTGCGAAGGCGGCATGATTGGCCGTGTGCCCCGGCGTCAGCACCGCGCTCAGCGCCCAGCCGTCACCCAATAGGGTCTGACCGTCACCGAGCGTTATGTCGGGCACGAATGATAGATCCGAGCTTTCGGCAAAGGGATTGATCTCGCCCTCCCGCAGCGGCCGCGCCGGCCGGTGCGGCCCTTGCCCAACCGTCACCGCCCCCGTTGCCGCCTGCAGGCGCTTGGCCAGCGGCGAGTGGTCGCGATGCGTGTGGCTGACGAGGATATGCGTCACCGCGCGGCCGGCAAGGGCTGCCATCAGCGCCTGAAAATGCGCCTCGTCCTCCGGGCCGGGATCGATGACCGCGACCGAGGAAGAGCCGACGATATAGCTGTTGGTGCCGAAAAAGGTGAAAGGCCCGGGATTGTTCACTGTCACCCGCTCGACCCCTGAAACAACCGGCACGGCCTGCCCATAGGCCGGCTCGAAAGCGAGGTCGAAAGCGGGACTGTCCATGAAGGAATGATCTCGGGCCGATGACGTCGCCAGTTTCTAGCACGACGGCGGATGCTGTGCAGCGCATAAATCTGCGCCGGGTTAAACTTAGTCATTGTGACAGGCGAAGAGCTTTGCTAATCAGGCGTCGATTTGAGCAGGCGGTTTCCGCTCAAGCTCTGGTGGGGCGTCGCCAAGCGGTAAGGCAACGGTTTTTGGTACCGTCATCCCTGGTTCGAATCCAGGCGCCCCAGCCACGCTAATTTTTACGCTTTTATTCCTGATCTTTGCGCCCGCATGAAGCGGCGCGGGGCGTCTCCTATGTCATAATAAAGATGATTATAGGATTGTATTGATATCTTTACCAACATATAGATATGATTACGATTATAAAGATATCTATATGATGAGGCCTTTATGGCACGACCAAACCCAGAAAGCGCTCTGCGCTTCCCGCTCTCAACAATTTTGGGGAACGAAACGAATGTGCGGGTGATGCGGGAATTATCGCTTCACGGCGGGCAATTGAGTGTTGGCAATCTCATCAACAGAACCAAAATATCCCGCCCTCCCATACTCGCCTCGTTGGCAACCCTCACAAGTTTTCAAGTCGTTATCGAAAGTGGAGCCGGATATGCCCGTCTTTTTAGTCTCAATCGAGACTCGCCGTTCTCTACCCCGGTGCAAGCCCTGTTCGAGACGGAGGAAAGGCGTTTTGCCGATATCCTTGCCGCAGTGAAAGAATGCGCCTCCCTCTTCGGGGACAAAGTTGTGGCGGCATGGGTATTTGGCAGCGTCGCGAGGGGGGAAGACAACGCCTCAAGCGATCTGGACGTGGCGCTCATAGCTGATGCGCCAGACATCGAAACGATACAAAACGGAAGCATCGATTTTCTGGCAGCCAAAGGAAAAGAGCTATCCTTTGCGCCATCGATCAACACCCTGTCTATCACTGACCTGAAACGATTGCGCCAAAGCGGCGATCCCTTATGGAAAGCGTTTCTAAACGAAGGACTGGTAGTGCTTGGGCCTCGTCCGGAATCAATAAAGATGTGAAGAGATTACGTTGACCAGAAGCGGCCCCTCGAAACCCTCCGACGCTCGCCATGGTGCAAATCGCTTGATAATCGCCAGGGGATTTCTGGAATCGGCTAAATTTCAAATCAGCAGTGCTCAAGCAGGAACACTCGGAAATCCGATTGCCGCGACTGTGGTCAACGCAGCAATCGCCTATACGGATGCACTGACGGCAACCTTCGCGAATAAGATAAACCAAAACGATCACGCAGCGGTCATCAAGACTTTGCGAGACGCATTGGGCAATCGACTGCCAAAATCCCAGGAGACCAGGCTAACTCGCATTCTCGGGAATAAAGACTTAGCCCAATACGGCGGCCGTTTCATGCTGCTATCCGACGCGGAATCTCTATTCGAGCAGTTGAGGGAATACGCAGAATGGGTGGAAAATGAGATGACCCGTCGCTGACCTAACCTCCACGCCAGTCGCTATCTCCGCCGTCCTGCGGGGGCGTGGGTCCGTAAGGCAACGGTTTTTGGTACGTCATCCCTGGTTCGAATCCAGGAGCCCACGGAATGTATTTTTGATAGATATATCAAATTTCTAGTGAAATTTTTTGGGGCTAGGCGTTACAACTCGCGGATGATGCATACGCTTCGATGCTACACCCTCTCCGATCTTTTTTGACTGCCTCCTAACCTGGCTTGAATGACATTCAACACTATGGCGGCGAACGGGT